>SKKH01000025.1 GCA_007121555.1 Gemmatimonadota bacterium
AGCCCTTGAGCGGATTCACTCAGGGCGTTTCGTTCAAGGGTCATGGAAACTCTTCTCATGGGCTTGGCGCTGGGCTTCTTCGCCGGGATCATCCCGGGGGCCTTTTCGACCGTGGTGGCCACCACGGCTCTGGAACGGGGGATGGGCCCGGGGATCAAGGTGGCCCTCATGCCCCTCATCACCGAAATCCCCGTGATGTTGGCGGCGGTGCTCATCCTGAGCCGGCTTCCCGAAGGTGCCCTCCGATGGATCGGGATGGTGGGGGGGGCCGTGCTCCTGGTCATTGCCTGGAAGGTCGCCAGGGGCGCCGATACCGCTGACCTCACCTCGAGTGAGAAGCGCCGCAACATGGGCCACTACACCCGGGTCTTCTTCTTCGGGATCCTCTCACCCAGCCCCTGGGCCTTCTGGTTCTTCCTGGGCGGCCCCCTCCTTCTCAGCCGCTGGAACGTCAGCCCCTGGGATGGGATTCTCTTCATGGCCACCTTCATGGGCTGTTTCATCGGGGTGATGATGGCCCTGGCCTGGGCCGTGGCCACCGGACGACACCAGCTCAACCTTACCTGGTACCGGCGAATCCTTCAGGGCGCCGGGGCCATCCTGGTCGTGGCGGGGCTCGTGCTGATCTGGCAGAGTTGGGTGGGCAACTTCTCAGCGCTGGTCCAGGCTCCGGAGCAGTTCCAGGAGCAGTTCCAGAACCAGCGGAGCCACTGAGATGGCTCACTCCAGCTCCGGAAATCCCTCCGGAGTTCGACGATGCAGGGTCGCCTGCTCGTAGGCGTAGGCCAGTTGGAAGAGGAGCCCTTCGCTGTAGGGACGACCCATGATCTGGAGTCCGGCCGGAAGGTCGCCGTAGGTGAACCCCATGGGCACGGTGATGGCCGGAAGGCCGGCCGCGGGCACGAGACCCTGGGAATTGTCGCCCCGATACTCCTCGTTGGCCCGGTCGAGGGGGGCCGGGGGATGGCTCCAGGTGGGAAAGACCACCGCGTCGAGCCCTGCATCATCCATGGTTTCCGTCACAGCGCGAAGGAGGGCCTGTCGACCCTCGTGCTCGAGGAAGTCGGGGCAGGGCGGATCCTCATCCGCCGGATGGACGTCCAGGGGCCCGTCGGCGAACCGGCGCAGGCCAGCTTCCGCATCGGGCCCGTGCTCACCGGTATCCAGAAGCGTGGTCACATCGGTGAAGGGTGCGGCCTCGCCCAGGCCCTGCAGGTACTGATACATGTCGTAGCGGAAGCGCCGGCAGAACACCCCTCCCTCCAGGTGGGCCTCCATGTCGGGAATCCGGAATCCCTCCACCACCTCGGCACCGCCGTCACGAAGGTCCCCCAGCGCCTGATCGAACCGTGCGAGGACCGCCGAGTCCCCCTCCGCCGGGTCGGCGAAGGCCTCGAGCACCCCCAGGCGCGTCCCCTCGAGGCCCTCGGGATCGAGGAAGGTGGTGTAGTCGTCCTCCGCTCGGTCCCGACCCGCCTCCGTGTAGGGGTCACGCGGATCATGGCCCGCCACCACCCCGAAGACCCGGGCCGCGTCCTCCACCGTCCGGGCCATGGGTCCAGCCACGTCCCGATCGAAGGCCAGGGGAACGACGCCGGCTCGGGAGGTGAGCCCGAGCGTCGACCGGATGCCCACGAGGGCCAGGTGGGAGCTGGGACCCCGAATGGAGTTCCCGGTATCGGTTCCCAACCCCACCACCCCGAACGAGGCTGCCACCCCGGAGGCCGAACCACCGGAGGAGCCGGCCGGCGTCCGTTCCAGGTCGTAGGCGTTCGCCGTGGTCCCGTAGGAGGAGGAGACGGACTGGCGGGGGCTGAAGGCCCACTCCGCCATGTTGGTCTTGGCCAGGACGATGGCCCCTTCCTCCCGGATACGCTCCACCATGAAGGCGTCGCGGGGAGGAATGCTCCCCGCCAGAGCCACCGACCCGGCGGTGGTCGGCAGGTCGTGGGTGTCGAAGTTGTCCTTCACCAGGACCGGGGCGCAGAAGAGGGTCCCTCGAGGCTCACCCCGGTTCAGGGCGGCATCGATGGAATCCGCGACCTCCACGGCCCGGGGGTTTACCTCGGAGATCGCTCCGAGGCCCGAGGAGGCATCGTATACTTCGATCCGGGCCAGGTAGGCCTCCACCACATCCCGGCAGCGGGTCCGACCCTCGAGGATCGCCGCCTGGATCTCCGAAATCGTGGCTTCCACGACGAAGATGGGGTCGGGCTCCGGGGCGGGATCGCACCCCGACAGGAGGAGGAGTACCAGGGCGGCGGGTGCGAGGGCGGACAGGCCCGGTCGACTCGGCGGTCGGACGCGAAAGCGAGATACGAGCCTCGGAGGCGGAGTGGGCATGATCCTCATTCGGGGCGGAGGGAGACAGTGGAACCGGGCCGCATGGTCTGGGTCTTTCCTTCACCTAACCCCTTCCCCCCGCCTCGGCAAGGAACCCACCATGGTCTCGAAGTCCCTTCTCAGCGATGCGAACCGGCGACTCGAAAGGGCCCGTCCGGACGCGAGGATCTCCGACGAAGCCCTGGCCCGCCTCAGGCAACCGCGCTCCTCGCTCAAGGTCACGATCCCCGTGCGGATGGATGACGGGTCCCTGGCCATCTTCCCAGGCTACAGGGTACGCTACGACTCCACCCGGGGACCGGCCAAGGGGGGGATCCGCTTCCACCCGAAGGTCGATGTGGATGAGACCACCACCCTGGCCTTCTGGATGACCTTCAAGACGGCGGTGGTGGACCTGCCATTCGGGGGAGGAAAGGGCGGAGTCTGCGTAGACCCCAAGCGCCTGTCGGTGACCGAACTCGAGCGGCTCTCCCGCGGCTACATCGCGGCGGTGGCCGACGCCATCGGTCCCGATACGGACGTTCCGGCCCCGGATGTGGCGACGAACGAGTTGGTCATGGGGTGGATGGCGGACGAGTACGCCAAGATCCTACGCAAGGCCGTACCAGCGGTGATCACCGGGAAGCCGCTGGCCCTCGGAGGGATCCCGGGCCGGAGCAGCGCCACCTCCGACGGGGCCTTCCACGTCATCCGGGTCCTGGGCGACGAGCTGACCGGAGGTGTCTCCGAACCCAGAGTGGCGATCCAGGGATTCGGCAACGCCGGCGCCCAGCTCGCCCAGTCCCTGGCCGACGAGGGATACTGGGTCGTGGCGGTGAGCGACTCCTCGGCGGCGGTGCACGACCCCGGGGGTCTCGATGTGACCGCACTTCGGAAGCACAAGTCGGACACGGGAAGTCTGGCCGACCCGCCCTCGGGCTCGGAGATGGACGACCCCGAGGAGCTGCTCACACTGGAGGTGGAGCTCCTGGTTCCCGCAGCCCTGGAAGGGGCCATTCACAAAGACAACGCCGAGCTCGTCCGGGCCCACTCGGTGGTGGAGGTGGCCAACGGCCCCGTGACCGGCGAAGCGGACGACATCCTGGACGAACGGGGTGTGGAGGTGATCCCGGACATCCTGGCGAACGCGGGGGGCGTCACCGTAAGCTGGTTTGAGTGGATCCAGAACCGGCAGGGCGATCGGTGGACTGAGGACACCGTCAGCACCCGTCTCCGGAAGCGGATGGAGAAGCAGACCGAAGCGGTCCGGGCCATCGCCGGCGAGTCGGATGTCCCTCTCCGGAACGCCGCCTGGATCCTGGCGCTGGAGCGCCTGGGAGAGGCCATGGACGCCACCGGAACCGAGAGTCTGTTCGGGCGGAGTCGGTCCTGACCGCTTCCAGGAGAGCCGAACCCACGGAGGCCCCGACATGTCGAGCCCAGTGCAACGGCGGGCGAACGATCGCCGGCGCCGTCTACTCCTCCTGGGTTTCTGTGCGCTTCTCCTGAGCGCGCTGCCGGTCTGCGCCGGCTCCGGGGGCGGCGGTTCCGAGACCCGAACCGTCACGATCCTGACCGGCGACGGCCAGCAGATCGAGGTCCGACGGACGACGGAGCCCCCCACCGACCACCGGGTCGCCCTCACCGCCGACGAGGCCTGGTCGGCTCTCCCCGACGTCTACCATGCCCTGAGCCTGGAGGCCGACATCAGGGTCCCGGCCCAGAGACAGATCGGGGTGTCCCAGCGAAGGTATCGTGGCCAGGTGCTGGACCGACGGGCCACGGAGTTCTTCAACTGTGGGGTCGAGCCGGGGCTGAACCGCCCGCTGGCGGATCGGGCTCGCATCGATGCCCGGATCGTGACCGCTGTGCTGGAGAACCCCGACGGCACCGCCTCACTCCGAACCCGGATACAGGCGACAGCCATGCCCACGGGAGGCACCGGGGGTCGGGCGGAGTGCCGCTCCACAGGCCTCATGGAGCGAATCATCGCCGAGTTGACCCGGGAGCGGGCCCAGGCGGGCTGAGCGCTCTTCCGGAGCCGCCTCGACCAGGACCGCAAGACCCCTTACCTGTGGTCCCTCTGGTTCTTCAACAGCCTTCTACCCCTCCCCCAGCCAGTACTCGAACCAACTCCGGAGCCGGACCATCCGGTCCACCAGGAGCCATGGCTCTCCGGTTCGGGAGAGCCCATGGGAGGAGCGGGGATAGCGCACGAACTCCACCGGGACGTCCAGGAGCGTCAGGGCCCGGAACCACATCTCCGCGTCCTGCATCGGGGTCCGGTGATCCAGCTCGCTGTGGATGATGAGGGTGGGGGCGGTCACCTTCTCCACGTAGCTCCATGGAGAGGCGGCCCGGTATCGCTCCCGCTCCTCCCACGGCGTGCCGAAGAACTCGAACTCCAGGGTGCCCAGGGCGTCCGAGGTCCCCAGGAGGGTCTCGAGGCTGACGATGGACCGACTCGTCACCGCCGCGGCGAAGCGATCGCTGCGGGCGGTGAGCCAGTTCGCGGCGTACCCCCCGTAGCTTCCTCCCGAGACCCCGACCCGCTCGGGATCGATGGCCGGGTAACGCTCCAACACCGCGTCGAGGCCGGTGAGAAAATCCTCTTCGTCCACCAGTCCCCATCCGCCCCGGGTGGCAAACGTGAAGTCATGTCCGTACCCCGACGAGCCTCTGGGATTGGGATAGAACACGAAGAACCCCGCCGCCGAGAGTACGTGGAAGGTCTGGAAGAAGGTGTTGCCGTACATGGAGTGGGGTCCACCGTGGATCTTGAGTACCATGGGACGGCTGGCCTCGGCCGCCGCAGCCCCCACCCCTACCGGAGGAATGACCCACCCCTCGACCTGGGTCCCGTCCGCCACATTCCACGTGATGCGCTCCGGTGCCTCCAGCCGGACCTCCGCCAGCCACTCGTCGTTGAAATCGGTGAGTCGACCCTCGCCCCTGCCACCTCCATCGGCCAGGAACACCTCGCCGGGACGCACGGCGTCGGTGGCCACATAGGCCATCCAGGCCCCATCGGAGGATTCGCTGAAGCTCGAGAGCTGCCGATCACCCTCCGTGACCCTCTCCATCTGGTCACCGCTCCTACCCCTCCGGGGCTCCAGCCCCTCCAGCTCGACCTCGTAGAGGTGACGATTCCCCGAGGCCGCCGTCTCGAACCGGACGGCCTGTCCATCGGCCCGCCATCGGGGGGCACCCGGGGAGAGATCCCAGCCTTCAGTCAGCACCCCGGGTGAAAAGCCGGGCCCCTCCGCGGACGACCCCGGTCCTCCCGCTCCCCCTCGATTCTCCCCGGGGATCCCCTCCAGGTCGCCCTCCGACGAGAGAGGGCTCACCAGCACCTGGGTCAGCTCTCCCTGTCCCTCGCTGAAGAGGAAGGCCATGCGGCTCCCCTCGGGCGAGACGGCTGGGACCGAGTAGATGCCCTCTCCCGGAGTAAGCCGCACCACCTCGCCGCTCTCTCGCTCCACCCGGAAGAGGTCGGAGCGCCGCTCATAGGGATCCTCGTGGGCTACCTCATTGGCGGCGAAGAAAAGCCGGTCCCCGTCCGGCGCCCAGACGGGGGCGCCGACGTCGAAGGCCAGTTCGGTGAGCTGCCGGGGATCCCCGCCGGTGGCCGGAACCAGATACAGCTGGGTCCGGGGCATGGCCCCGGGATGAGGAAGAAGCGAATGGGTCCCGTCGCTCTTGTACCGGGGATGGGTGATCACCCGACCATCGAAGCGCTCGGGGTCGGCGGTCTCCGTGCGCGCATCGGGAGCGATCCAGCCCACTCGTTCCCCTTCTTCGCCCTCGGGCCGGGAAGTGTAGGCGATCCACTCACCGTCCGGAGACCAGATGGGGGTTCCCTCCACGCCGGGGATCTGGAAGGCCTCTCCTCCGCGACCGTCGGTGCGGAGAAACCAGGTTCCCGTTTCGTCATCCCTCCGGGATTGGAAGGCGAGGAGGGCTCCATCGGGAGACCAGCGCGGGTCCCAGGCATCTCGGGTGGGGTCGGTGAAGGGCACGGGGTCATCTACCGGGGCTCCATCGGCCAGGTGGACCATCCAGATCCGGCGACTTCGCCGGTTCTCCTCTTCCGAGATCCGGGTGACGGTGAGGGCGACCCGATCTCCGGTGGGCGAGATCGCCACGTCATCGACGAAGACCATCCGGTAGTAGTCCTCTGCCACGACCCCCCTCTCCTGGCCCGCCAGTCCAGAGGATTCCTGACCCATGACCGGACCGGCCAAGGGAAGGAGCAGGAGAATCAGGGCCGCCGCGACCAGGCTCAGCCCTCCGGTACGGGGACGAGGGAAGAGGTGCGAACCCCCTTTCGATGCGGACTCGGAGTGCAGACGGGCGGCAAGGGTGCTCACGGGAGTCTCCGGGAGGAAAGCTGCTGTGAAGGAGATGGGGAGAGGAATCCGGGTCAGCAGCTCGCTCATCCCCGCTCTCGCCGGGATCCCCTGCGACCCCGCAGCCCCGTAGCCCCCTTCAACCCGAGCACATAGATGGGAGTGAGGAGGAAGAGGACCAGCGGGAGGGACAGGCTCCGTCCCATGAGGAAGGCTACCCCGAGGGGTGCCACCACTGACACAAGGAGGAGGAACGCGCTGAACGAATTACCCCGGTAGAGCGTCCGACCGAGAAAGGGGGCCAGCCCCATCCCCGCCACGCAAAGCCCTCCCAGAAGCCACGCCGGATCGGGTCGGCTCAGGAGGAGGACGGCCAGCCCCAGGAGGAGCGCCGCATGGAGGAGCGAGCCGTACCAGGCCAACCGGACCCGTCGGTGCGCCTTCTGGATGGAGGGGGCGAGTTGTCGGTTTCTCCGCTTCGTGGTCATCGGGGTCCAGGGACAAGACGGCGAGGTTTGGAGAGAGGCCCGGCGGACACCCTCGACGGGTGCGGCGCCCTCTGCCTCCTGGGGTGCCACGAATAACGACGCTCGGGTGTACGGGGAAGGGGGAAGGGGTTGGACGCCGGGTGCTCAACCCTCAACGGGGCTGCCCGGACCGGTGCGACGACGGATGCGTCGTCGCCTGCCTCCCCTCCTCCGTCGGTCGAAAGTTCGCACACATACACCCCTTTGGAGATGCACATGTCGGATTCTGCGCGAGGCCTTCGGGCCCTTGTCCTCCCCACGGGCGTCCGATGGCTTCAGGGGGCCACCCTGGGCCTCCTCCTCGTGATGCTGGCGGGGTGCGGGCTCAGGGGCGGGGACGACGACGACCTCTTCCGCTCCAGGGACCGGAGTGGACCGATCGTGCTGGAGGTACAGAACGACAACTTCAACGACGCCAGGGTCTACACCCTCTGGAACGGACAACGGCGCCGGATCGGGACGGTCATCGGAAAGACCGAGAACCGCTTCGAGTTCGATCACCGGCAGGGCGACCTGAGGATCCAGGTGGACTTCCTGGCCGCCGGAGGCTTCACCACGGAGCCCATCCTGGCCTGGCCCGGAGAGGTGATCCACCTCGTGATTCCCTCCTACCCCTGAGCGGTCGGCGAGCCGCGGAAGGCTGTTGGGCTCGGCCAGGGGTCGCGATCGATCGCGACCCCGCCCCATCTCAATCCCCCGGATCGATGATCACGACCCGGTCACCCGCGGCCACGGCGTCTCCCTCCCCCACCTCCACCGCCTGAATCACCCCGTCCACCGGCGCCGTGAGGTTCGTCTCCATCTTCATGGCCTCGGTAACCAGCAGGGTCTCGCCCCGGACCACCGTGTCGCCCGGGGTCACGCGAACCGCGAAGACCTTTCCAGCCATGGGTGCGCCCACCTCTCCCGGCTTGTCGCGATCCGCCTTCGGTCGAGCCGCTACGGCTGGAGCGGCGGCCCGGTCCACCACCTGGACCGCCCGGGGCTGGCCGTTCAGCTCGAAATGGATCCTCCGGGTCCCGTCCGACTCCACTTCTCCCACCGCCACCAACTGGATGACCAGCGTCTTGCCCTCTTCGATCTCCACCATGGTCTCCTCTCCCACCTCCATCCCGAAGAGGAAGGCCACCGTCTCGAAATGCCGGTATTCCCCGAATTCCTCCATCGTCCGGGCGAATTCGGTGAAGACCTTGGGGTAGAGGGCGTAGGAGACCCGCTCGCGAGGATCGGGGTCCCGGTCCAGGAGTCGACGCAGGGTCTTGTCGGCGGTATCCCAGTCATAGGGCTCCATGCCCAGTCCGGCCCTTTCCGTGAGCGGGGTCCGACCCTTCAGGACGATCTCCTGGAGCCGCTGGGGGAATCCGCCGTGGGGCTGGCCCAGGACTCCTGCAAAGAAGTCCACCACCGACTGGGGAAAGTCCACCTCCTGCCCCTTCTCGTGGCGGGCGTAGATCTCCTCGAAGGTGAGGTCGTTCTGAACCAGGAACATGGCGAAGTCGGCCACCACCTTACTGGTGGGAGTTACCTTGATGATGTTTCCCAGCTCCTGGTTCACCCGCCGGTAGGTTTCGGTCACGAGCCCCCAGCGGTCGCCCAGCCCCAGCTGAACGGCCCGGGGCCGCAGATTGGAGTACTGTCCCCCGGGAATCTCATGCTGGTACACCGCGGTGGTGCTGGCCTTGAGGCCCGACTCGAAGGGGTGGTAGATCCCCCTCAGCAGCTCCCAGTGGGTGGACAGCTCCTCCATGGGCGCCGACTCCAGATCCGGTCGGCGAGCATCACTTCCCAGCGCCGCCACCAGGGCGTTCATGGAGGGTTGACTGGTGAGCCCGGCCACACTGGACAGCGCCCCGTCCACCGCGTCCACGCCGGCCTCCGTCGCGGCCAGATACATGGCGACCCCGTTCCCAGAAGTATCGTGGGTGTGGAGGTGGACGGGCAGGTCCGTGGCCTCCCGCAGGGCTCGGATCAGCACCCGGGCGCCGGCGGGTTTGAGGAGACCGGCCATGTCCTTCACGGCCAGGATGTGGGCGCCCCGCTTTTCCAGCTCCCGGGCCAGCTCCACGTAGTACTCCACCGTATACTTCGTCTCGCTCGGATCCAGGACGTCGCCGGTGTAACAGATGGAGGCCTCGGCCACCTTCCCCGTACGCGCCACCTCCTCGATGGCCAGCTCCATGTTCGGCAGATAGTTCAGCGCATCGAAGATCCGGAAGATGTCGACCCCCGCCCCTGCAGCTTCGGCCACGAAGGCCCGGACGACGTTGTCGGGATAGTTCGTGTACCCGACCGCGTTGGCTCCCCGCAGGAGCATCTGGAAGAGGGGCCCCGGGGCCGCCTCCCGGAGCTCGGAGAGACGCTCCCATGGATCTTCCTGGAGGAAGCGCATGCAGACATCGAAGGTGGCGCCTCCCCACATTTCCCAAGAGAACAGCCCGGGGAGCGCGTGGGCGGTGGGCCCGGCCACATCCAGGAGGTCCCGGCTGCGAACCCGGGTGGCCAGGAGGGACTGGTGGGCATCTCGAAAGGTGGTGTCCGTGATCAGCAGCGCCTCTTCCGCTCGCATCCACTGGGCCAGCCCCCTCGGCCCCTTCTCCCGGAAGACGGCCCGGGACCTGGGCTCGGGGGCCGGGGCCTTTCCCTGGACCCGGGGCGGGATCGGCACGATGAGCGGGTCGGGCCGGGGATAGCGCTCCGGGCTCCCCGGAGGTCCGTTCACGATGATGTCGCCCAGGGCCCTGAGCGCCTTGGTGCCCCGGTCCCGACGGGCCGGATACACGAAGAGCTCCGGGGACTCGTCGATGAACCGGGTGTGTGTCCGGCCCTCCAGGAAACTCCGATGACGCACCACGTTCTGGAGGAAGGGGAGGTTCGTCTTCACCCCCCGGACCCGGAACTCCGCCAGGGTCCGATCCAGCCGGCGTGCGGCTTCATCCATGTCCTGTCCCCAGGCCGAGACCTTCACCAGCATGCTGTCGTAGAAGGGAAGTACGTCCGAGCCCGAGCCCCCGACCCCCGAGTCCAGTCGGATCCCGTGGCCACCGGCCGACCTGTAGGTGATGATCCGCCCCGAATCAGGAGTGAAGTCCTGCTCCGGGTTCTCAGTGGTGACCCGGGCCTGGATGGCCTGCCCACGCATCTCGACCGCGGCCTGCTCCGGGATCCCGATCTCCGGATCCGAGAGCCGGTGGCCGCGGGCCACCTGGATCATGGCCTGGATCAGGTCCCGGCCGGTAATCATCTCGGTCACCGTGTGTTCGACCTGGATCCGGGTGTTCACCTCGATGAAGTAGATCCGGCTCTCCCCGTCGACCTCTTCGACCAGGAACTCCGCGGTTCCCACACTCGAGTAGTCCACCACCTCGGCCAGGCGAAGCGTGTAGTCGCAGAGCTGTGAGCGCACCTCCTCGGACAGGTTCGGGGCCGGGGCCAGCTCCACGATCTTCTGGAGTCGACGCTGGATCGAGCAGTCCCTCTCGAAAAGGTGCACCCGCTGGCCATGCTCGTCGGCCAGGAGCTGGACCTCGATGTGGCGCGGGTTCCTCACGTACCGCTCCAGGAAGACCTCCGGGTTGCCGAAGGCCGCCATGGATTCCCTCCGGGCTGCCTGGAAGGCCTCGCCGAGCTCGGACTCCTCGTGGACCACCCGCATGCCCCGGCCACCGCCACCGTGGGCCGCCTTGATGAGGAGAGGGTAGCCGATCTCCCCTGCCACCCGGTGGGCTTCGTCCAACTCCCCGACGCCCCCCCCGGATCCCGGGACGATGGGCACCCCGGCCTCCTGGGCCACCTTTCGAGCCGAGATCTTGTCGCCGAGGGCCTCCATGACGCGGGGGGATGGGCCAATCCAGACGATGCCCGCCTCCTGGCACTGGCGGGCGAACCCGGGGTTCTCGCTCAGGAACCCATAGCCGGGATGGATGGCGTCGACGCCCTTCTCCAGCGCCAGTTGGATGATGGCTGCGCCATCCAGATAGGCCTCTACCGGCCGGCCCTTCTCTCCGATCAGATACGCCCGGTCCGCCTTGTAGCGGTGGATGCTGAGCCGGTCCTCCCAGCTGTACAGGGCGGTCGTGGCGATCCCGAGCTCGGTGCAGGCCCGGAAGATGCGCACAGCGATCTCACCGCGGTTGGCGGCGAGGACGTCTCGGATCTCCCGGGTCGGAGGGGAGTCAGGCATGGAGGCCTTTTTGTCTGGTGGGTGCCCGCTGGGGCGGTAGGCGGGTGGAACGAGGGGTGTTCCGGTCCCGTGTTCCGATGCTCAACCCCCCGGGTCCACCTGTGTGCCACGTCGACGGGAGAGAAGCTCCAACGCAAGAACCACCCCCACGGCCCCCAGCATGCTCAGGACCGCGCCGATGATGGCGGGATCCTGACCCATGAGGGCCTCCCACCGCGCCGGCGAGATGGGCCGGGCCACGAGGGGCACCTCCTCCCCGGAGGAGTCGATGTACGAGGTGAGCGTCTCCCGCCAGGGCCAGAGCTTCTGGAGCGACCCCAGCATGAGGCCGCAGAGGAAGGCCAGGGTGGCCTCGTAACGGGTACGGATGAGCCAGGTCAGGACCCGGGAGAAGGCCAGGAGCCCCACGGTGCATCCCACTCCCAGGGCCGTGAGGAAGACCAGGTCCAGCTCGGTGAGCGCCCGGACCAGGAGCTGGTACTGGCCCAGCAGGAGAAGGATGAAGCTCCCGGAGATCCCCGGGAGAATCCAGGCGCAGACCGCCACGGCCCCGGCCAGCGAGGTCGAGATCCAGTGCTCCGGGGCCGGGAGGGGCTGAATGTTGGAGAGGACGAGCCCCGCGCCCACCCCGAGCCCTCCTACGAGGAGGCGAGTCGGGGAGAACGGCCGGGCGAAGCGCCCCACGTAGATGGCCGACGCCACGATGAGGCCGAAGAAGAAGGCCCAGACGAAGACCTCCCGGTGGACCAGAAGCCAGTTCACCACGGCGGCGAAGCCGAAGACGCTGGTGACCATGCCCACGCCCAGCACCCCGAGGAAGGTGGCGTTGGCCTCCCGCCACGCCGGGCCCAGCCGGCGGGCCAGGAGATGCCGCACCACCGGCAGATCCAGCGCGCGGATGGAGCGAACCAGCTCCACGTAGATCCCGGTGATGAAGGCGATGGTGCCGCCCGACACTCCGGGAATGAGCTCGGCCAGACCCATGGCCATGCCCCGGAGATAGACTCCGAGCCAGCCGAAGAGGGAACGGGGGTGGTCGGAGCGGTCCAGACTCGGATCTTCGCTCACGGCTTCGACCCCGATCCGTTCTCGAGCGCCGTCCTCAGCGCTTCCAGGTCCGTCTCGTCGTTGTAGAGGTGGGGGGAGACCCGAAGCGCGTCCCCCCGTCGGGACACCGCCACATTGCTTTCTTCCAGCGCCTGGCCTACGGCCCCGTCATCGACCCCGGGGGGGAATCGGAGTCCGAAGATGTGGGGAGCCCGCCATCCATCCTCCTCCACTCCCCACCCCGCTTCCCGAGCCCACCTCAGCGTTCCAGCTGAAATGCGGGCCGTATGGGCCGCCACCCGCTCCGGAGTCCACTCCTCCAGGAGCCGGAGCGACTCGAGGACCATGGGGAGGAGAGCGAAGTTGCTCCTCTCGCCCACGTCGTAGCGCGCGGCCCCCGGCTCGTAGGCGTCGCGGTACCGGACCAGCCCGCCGAAATCCCGACTCCCCTCCCGCGCGATCCAGGTCTCCTCCAGGGGCACTCCGTCGTCGAAGGCGGGGCCGAACCACCCCAGCGCCACCGAGTACGGCCCCAGGAGCCACTTGTAGGCGGCGCAGAGGACGGCATCAGGGCGAATCGAGGGGAGGTGGAAGGGCAAGGCTCCCACGGACTGGGTCCCATCGATGACCAGGAGGGCGCCCACCTCACGGGCCCGGACCCCGATCTCCTCGAGCTGGAAGAGGGTGCCGTCGGTCCAGTGGACATGGCCCAGGCTCACCACCCGGGTGCGGGGGCCGATGGCCTCGAGGATCCGCTGGTTCCAGATCCGGGCACGCCCCTGGCCCGGCGCGATCCCTTCCGGAGGGTCGATGAGGCGAACCCGAGCCCCCGCCTCCGCCGCGGCCCGCTTCCAACCGTAGACGTTCCCGGGAAATTGGTCCCGGGTGAGAACCACCTCGTCTCCTGCGGCGAGCCCCGCGTTCCGGGCCGTGATGGACACTCCGTAGGAAACCGAGGGGAGGAGGGCGACCCGGTCCGCATCCTCGCCTCCGATGAGGCCGCAGAAAGCTTCTCGCACCGCCTGGCTTTCGTCGAAGAAGTCCTGGGGCCGGATCAGGGCCGGGTTGCGCTTGCGACGGATCCCGCGGATCCCGGCCTCCTCGGTGACCCGAGGCAGGGGGGCCATGAAGGCGCAGTTCAGGTAGTGGAGATCGTCGGGAAGGGAGAAGGAATCCCGGAAGTGCGAGCTCATGGGCGACCATGGAACGGGGAGGAGCCAGGACCGGAGCGACCCGGCCTCTGCGACTGAGAACTCTACTCCGGAGGACGGGGTCGACTCAAGGTGTGGAAGGTGATGAGGGAGGACTGGAAGGCGGGTGAAGCGCTCGATTCAGCCTATGGCATCGACCCGCTCCACCAGCCGCGTCGCCGTGGCCAGATCCTGGGCCGCCAGCCCCAGCGACTTGAAGAGGGTCCGGTCGCGAGGACCCGTCCGGCCCTCTACCTCGCCTTTCAGAAGCTGGCCGATCTCCGCCAGGATGTGGTCCTCCTCGATCCGGCCCTCGTCCATGGGAATCCGGAATTCGCCGGCCTCGGCCAGGGCCGCCTCCCGCTGATCCACGAAGCATCGGCTTCGAGCCACGGCCGCACTGTCCAGCTCCCGGGTGGTGGGGGTATGGGCGCCGATGGCGTTGACGTGAACTCCAGGCTCCAGCCACTCCCCCTTCAGGATGGGTGTCGGGGAGGCGGTGAGCGTACAGATCAACTGGGTCCCCCGGACCGCCTCCTCCGGAGTCGCGGCGGCGACCAGCTCCACCGACTCGTTCCGCTGCGATTGGCCTTCCTGCGCCTCCAGCCACGCCCTTCCCCACGCCAGGAAGGCGTCGACTCGGGCCCGGGTCCGCGACCAGACCCGAACCCTCCGGATGGGGCGCACGGCCAGCATCGCCTCGAGATGGCTGCGGGCCTGGAGGCCGGCCCCCAGGAGTGCGAGCTCCGAAGCGTCGCTCCGCGCCAGACATCGGGTGGCGACCGCGCTGGCCGCGCCGGTCCGCGCCGCCGTGACCCCGTCACTCTCCACGAGGGCCCGGAGCATGCCGGTCTCGGGATGGAAGAGGACGATGAGGCTCTGATGCGTGGGGAGGCCTCGGGCCTCATTGCCCGGCACCAGCGTCAGCAGCTTGGCCCCGAGGGCGGGCGGGGAGGCCAGGTGCCCGGGCATGACCAGGAACTGTCCTCGTTCCTCCGGGAGGTGAAGGTGGGTCCGGACGGGCTGGATCGCCCCTCCCGAGGAAACCGCTCGGAAGGCCTCCTCCACCGCCTCCAGGGTCATCTCCATGGTGAGGTGCCGCGCCACCGCCTCCGCATCGAGGAAGAGGTGAGACGAGGGTGTGGACGCGGAACCGGAGGGGGCCGGAGGATCGGGTCTCGAGGTCATGGAAGGCTCCCCGTCGAGGAGGCTCAGGTTGACCGGCCGAAGCGACCGGGTTCGAAGGGATCGGCAGGGGCGGCCTCCAACGTCGGCGCTCCGCCCGGTGCCGGGGCCGACGACACCCTCGGGCCCTCGTGGGAGGACCAGAGGTGACGGACGCCTCGTACTCCCGAGTCCAACCCCGGGACCAGGTCGGCGATCCGCGCGGCCAGGACGGGAGCGAACTTGAAGGCGTGACCGGAGCCACCACCCAGGAGGAGCACCCTGGACGCGGTGGGATGGCGACCCACCAGGAAGCGGTCGTCGGGGGTGTTCGTGTAGAAGCACACCGAGCTCTCCAGCTCCCGCCCCACCCGGCCCGGGAGGAACGCCTCGGCCGCCTGGCGCACCCAGCACCGGTCTCGATCCGTCACCGTGCGGTCCAGCTCACCGACCTGGGAGGCCCGAGTCTCCACCCGGCTTCCGCCGTGGTGCCGCGCCACCTTCAGGCCGTGGCCGAGATCCGGGATGGCGTAGGCCAGCGGGCCCTCGGGGGGCTCCCAGAGCAGGACGGGGAGATCCAGGTCGGACGGTGCGTCACCGACCCCGGGCGGGGGTCTGGCCTCGGGCCGGCCATCGCCGCCGAACCAGACGGTCACCTGCCGCTCCACCCGAAGGAGAGACGCGAACGGCTCTCCAGCCAGGGGCCCCAACCACGGACCGGTGGTCAGGATGAGGGTGCGGGCAAGGAGAGGGGGACCCTCGATCTCCAGCTCCACTCCGTCCCGGCGTTTCTTCCATCCCAGGACCGGACTGCCGGTCCTCACCTCCGCCCCGTGCCGCCGTGCGGTGGTCAGGGCCGTCCGGATGCACGCCTCCGGGTCCAGGACACCGGCCTCCTCCTCGTAGATCCCCTCATGATTCCCGGGCGGATCGAGTCCCGGCCATGCCCTTCGGATCTCCGCGGAGCTCAATCGCCGGTGGGGAATCGAATGGGTCCGAGCCGACCGGAGGCTCCCGGAAAGCACCTGCCCTTCCGGTGACCCCACCGAGAGGAGCCCAGTCCTCCGAAGGAGGGGACGCCCACCCTCGAGCTCCATCTCCCGCCAACCCTCGCGGGCTCGACGCACCAGGGGCACGTAGAGGGGATGCTCGAAGTACACATCCCGGATGATCCGGGTGCGGCCGTGGGACGATCCCTCCGAGTGGGGAGGATCGAGGGCGTCGACCCCGACCGCTCGACCCCCTCGCAGCGCCACCTCGCGGAGGACGCAGGCGCCCAGCCCCCCCAACCCTACCACCGCCACGTCAACGGTCACTTCCCCTCCCCCTTTCCTGGCCCGAAACGAGGCCGTCCCGACCACCTGGGGCGAGGGGAACTGATCTCGCCGGCGGTTGCCTTCCCCTCCTCGCCTTGGTAATTCACGTTGCGCCTCCGACCCTCCTCTGAGAGCTGCGGTCCACCCATTCCACCGGTCCAGATGTCGCTTCTTGCCCCACGAACCCTCCCGATACCCACTCACGCTCGCCGTCCCGGCCGGGCCCTCCGCACCCTGGCGGCCCCCCTCGGGCTGGCGCTGGCGGCTCTCGCGAGCGTGGCGGGGGCCCCCGCGGCCGGTCAGGAGATCTCTACGACCACTCCGGCCACCCCCCACGAACGTTCAAGCTACGCCGACTACACCACCCACGCAGAGATGGTGGAGTACCTGCGCGAGGTGAAGGCCACCTCTCCCGAGATGGTCCTGGGCCGCTACGGGACCACCGCGGAGGGTCGGGAGCTCCTCTACGCCCTCTTCAGTCGACCCGGCATCACCACGCCCGCCGAGGCCCACGCATCGGGACGGCCCATCCTGGTCCTGGGCGCCAACGTCCACGGCTTCAACTACGTGCTCCGGGAGGGCCTTCTGATCATGATCCGGGAGATGGCCACCCCGGGCACGGTGATGAATGCGCTGCTTGATGACCTCATCGTCCTGGTGGTCCCTTCGAAGAACCCCGACGCCCTCTCCATCGACAGCCGGTTCACCCCCACGGGGGCCGATCTGAACCGGGACTACATGGCGCTGGACCAACCCTCCATGGCGGCCTACATCGGAAACCTGATCAACCGGTGGCATCCCCACATCTATGTGGATGGGCACGACGGGGGCGCGGTCCAGTACGGGGGAGCCTACCCCTACAATCTGCTTCGCCAGGGACCGGCCCTGGCTTCGGCCGACCCCTCCATCACCGAGCTGGCCGACCACAGCGTCTTCCCCTTTCTGGACGCTCGCATGGAGGCGGCCGGCTACCGGGCCTTCTACTGGGCCCGGGGCGACGAGGAGCGCTGGTACGGGGGGGGCGCGGCCCCCCGGATGGGCCGGAACTACGGTGGGCTGGCCAACGTGCTCTCCATCCTCTTCGAGCACGCCGCCTGGCACGACCGGGAGACCTCGTTGAGAAGTGGGATCGTGGCCTACTCCGCCATCCTGGAGTACGCCCGGGAGCACAGCGACGAACTCTTGGGCACCATCGAAGCGGCGCGGGCCCGGACCATCGCCCTGGGCGAAGCGGGCGAGGGGCGGGTTCCCGTGGCCGAGACCGTGGAGGCCGAGGAATTCCGGGTCACCTTCCAGGTGCCCGATCCGGACGACCCCGACCGACTCCTCACCGTGGAAGACGCGGAGCTCATGAAGCGTCCGGTGGCCACGGCGTACCGGGATCGGCCCTGGGCCTACGTCCTCCCGCCTCAGGCCACTGAAGCGGCCGCGCTCCTCCTCCGGCACAACATCCAGGTGGAGCGACTCACCCGGACCGTGGAGCGCGAAGGGGTGGCCTATACGCTGGCCGACGTGGACTGGGAGGAATCGGACAACGGGGTTCGGGCCGCCACCCTGATCGAGGTGGGCGACGAGATCGAGGGGAGCTGGGAGCTCTCCACCGGATCGTACGTGGTGCGGACCGGACAGCTCCTGGGCCGGGTGGTGACCCACCTCCTGGAGCCCGAGAACACCGACAACGTCTTCTACTGGAACCGGATGACGTCGCTGGTCCCCCTGGCGGAGCTCGAGGCGTTCCGGGCCGGCGGAGAGACCGGGGAGGCCCCGCTCCTCCCCATCCGCAAGCTCATGGTCCCCACCGGACTCCCCACCGAGGTGATCGAGCGACCCTGAGGGCGGAGCCCGCCCTGGCCCGCGACCCGAGACTCACGCCATGGGGAGGGTGTCCACGTACTCGATCATCCGCCGCTGCTCGGCCTCGTCGGGAAGGCGGCCCCGGCCTCCACCCAGGTTGTCGATCATGTGGTGGGGCCGGCTCGTGGCGGGGGTGATGCAGGTCACCGCCGGGTGGGCGGCCACGAACTTGAGGAAGAACTGGGCCCAGCTCGTGGCGTCGAATTCGGCGGCCCACTCGGGCACGTCTCGACCCTCGGTCCGGTTCCAGAGCCGGGTCCGTCCGAAGGGGGCGTAGATGAGGACCCCGATTCCCCGATCCTGGGCCAGGGGCAGGATCGTCTCGGCGGCGCTGAGATTGTCCACGGCATAGTCCACCCCGATGAAGTCCAGGGGCTCGTTCCGCATCACGGCGGCCAGATCATCGTAGCGAGCCTCGCTGGTGGAGGTGATCCCGATGTACCGGACCCGCCCCTCCTCCTTCAACTCCTTCAGGATCCCGAGCTGGGTGGGGATGTCGCCCAGGTTGTGGACCTGGATCGCGTCCATGACGTCCACGTTGAAGTAGCGGAAGGAATCCTCGATCTGAGCCCGGGCCTCGTCGGGGTCGGCGCTCCCGCCCCCCCGTCCCGCCACATTCACCTTGGTGGCCCAGAAGATCTGGTCCTGGATCCCCAATTCGTTGGCGATGGTGCCCGCGACCTCCTCGGAAGCTCCGTACCCGGGCGCCGTATCGAAGACGGTCCCTCCGTGCTCGATCATGGTCCCCAGAACGTCCCGGAGGGCCGAGTAGTCCTCACTTCGGGCCACTGAGGCGAAGGTGGCCGAGCTCCCCAGTCCCACGATGGGAACTCGTTCGCCCGTCGACGGGATGGGCCGCTGGATCATCTCGTCGGTGGGCAGCATCCCCCGATCCAGGGCCTCCAGAAGCCGTGGGTGGAGGGTCAGGGCCGCCCCGGCCCCGGCGGCGGCGGTGACCTTCAACCATTCACGTCGATTCATCTGGGGGTTCCTCCCGCTATGGTGGGTGGTGGGTGGGAGAGGTCTCGTTCCACTCCCTCCCGCTTCGGTATCAGTGGTCAGACCACGGACCGGGCCGTGAGGTTCCCCC
The DNA here is from genome assembly GCA_007121555.1 of Gemmatimonadota bacterium. Classification (GTDB taxonomy): domain Bacteria; phylum Gemmatimonadota; class Gemmatimonadetes; order Longimicrobiales; family Gaopeijiaceae; genus PWLA01. The sequence goes on from SKKH01000025.1 coordinate 19,040, forward strand.
GGTTGCATCCCTCCCGGTGAAAGACAGGTCCGAACCGAGATGGGGTCGGACCGCCTCCGAATCCGGCCGGGTCAACGGGAACGCCCCGCTTGACGGGACGGGGGCGGCGCATGGACACTCCCTTCTGATCCTAATCCTTCCCGATGACCCCAGCGAGTTTCCCATGAACTTGAAGACTCTCACGCGTTCGGTTCCCGCCATCGCTTTGGCGCTGGCCCTCGCGGCCTGCGGCGACACCGACGAGCCGCCGCCTCCGGACGACGCTGCGCCCCAGGAGACCGCGGGCCCCTCGGCCGAACAGCTGGCCTGGTGGGGCCACATGCAGGAACTCTGCGGGACGGCCTTCGCCAATCCGGAAAACCCTGAGCAGGTGATGCACGTCCGCCAGTGCTTCGAAGACGAGATCCGGATCCCGGTCCACATGGGCGACGATCGTTCCCGGACCTGGATCGTGACCCAGCAGGCCGATGGGCTCCGCCTCAAGCACGACCATCGGGAAGAGGACGGGTCGGAGGACGAGGTGACCCAGTACGGCGGCGACACCCAGGACGCCGGTACACCCAACTCCCAGGACTTCCACGCCGACGAGTTCACCGCCGAACTCATTCCTCCCGCCGCCACGAACATCTGGACGATGGAGATCAGGCCCGGAGAGGAGTTCGTCTATACCCTGGTCCGGGTGGGTACGGATCACGGCGTGGTGTGGCCCTTCGATCTGACGAACCCGGTGGATCCCCCTCCAGCGCCCTGGGGCTACGAGGACACCGAAGCGACCCACTGAACGTCAGGGCGCGCCGACCCGCCATCCTCGCCAGAGGGCCACGGTCTCGGGGGCCACACCGAGCCCCCAGAGACCGGTGGGAGCCGCGTCGGGAAGGGAGAACTCCACCTCCGGACCTCCATCGACCCGGACGTCCACCCGCCCCGGGCGGAATCGGACCCGTAGGGCCACGAGCCGGTTCTCGACCCGCGGCGTGGTCACCCGTTCCCGCTGAAGGACGGAGACCCGGTCGGGCGCCTCGTAGGAGAACTCCAGGAGCTGGAGGATCCCGTCCGAGTCCAGTGATACGAAGAGGGGATCGTCGTCTCTACGGACCAGGGCGACCCGGACCTCCCAGGGTTCGTCGCCCAGGGGCTCCACCCGGGTTTCCACCCAGAACCCCTGCCGGCGTCCGGGGTCGCCGCTCCTCCAGGCGAAGGCCCCCACCGGCAGTCCCCCCACGGCGTGCTGGAGCCAGACCCCCGGCTCGTCGACCCGGCGTTCAAGGGAACGGAAGAGCTCGACCCACCCCGGTTGGAGTTCTCGGATGTAACTCCGGAACTGGCTGTCGATCTCTGCCAGTCCCTCTTCGCCGAAGGCGTCCTGGACCATGGCGCCGACCTCGGGCCAGGCCCGATCCTCGGGAATCTCCCGGGCGGCCACCTCCCGAACCAGCTCCTCCATGTCGTCGGCCCAGGGCCCGTGGACCAGGAAGTGGAAGAGCTCGATCCAGTAGGCGTAGGCATCACCCAGGGTGAGCTCGATGGGCCGGCCCGTGAGCGTCTCGGGGACGCCAGGAAGGGAACCCAACTCCAGGAGGCGCTGGATGCGCCAGAGCTGGGTGCTGGCCCAGGGGTTGTTCTCCTGGATCGCTCCAGGGACTCCTTCCACCACCAGTTCCCGTTCGACCCACCCGGCCAGTCCCTCGGCGAGCCACGGGGGCCAGTAGGCTCCTCGGGCCCGGTCGTAGCTGGCCAGATGGGCCGCCTCATGCGCCACGTTCCGTCGATGGTGGAAGGAAAGGGTCCCCAGTCGGGCTCCGAGATCCCGGGGCACCATGACGTGGGCGGACCGATCGTCCCGGACCGAAAAGGCGCCGGTGTCCCGGAACCGCCCCCCGGCGATCCGGTCCTCCACCCGCTGATACTCGCGCCACTCCCCGTAGAGGTGTAGGGTGGCCGCCTCCGGAGCTTCCGGTCGGGGGGACACCCCCAGGTACGAGGCCACCAACTCCCACGCCTCCTCGCTGATCGCCAGAGCTTCGTCACCCAGGGCTCCACACTCGAAGTGGCAGACCACCGTCAGGTATTGTCCCTCATGATGGGACACGGGCTCCGGAAGCCGCTCCAGACTCTGAAGCGCGGCGGTACACCCGGTGAGGAGCAGGAAAAGCAGCGGCACCGCGAACCCCGGCGGAGCCGGAACGCACCTCGCACCCGGAAAGACGGGAACGAGCGCGGGAGGTGTTTCCTTCAAGGGGGTCCTTCCAGGGATTCCAGGGATTCCATCGGCGGTGGACGGAGGGACTCCCCGAGATGGGGTCCCCACCGGCCGGGGCTCAGCTCACCAGTCTGAGGGTGAGCGGGTAACGGAACGGTTCTCCCTTCCCGGCCTTGATGGCCGCCACGATCATCATGACGATGTGGAACAACATCACCATGGGAAGAAGCACGATTCCCACCACGATAAGGATCAGTAGAGCCGACACGATGGTATAGATGGAGACGGAGATCTGGAAGTTGAGGGCCTCCTTCCCCTGGTCATCCACATACGGATGGGCATCTCGCTTGACCATCCAGATGATCATGGCGGCGATCACACCGCCGAAGGGAAACACATACGCGGCGAAACCACTCAGATGGGCGAAAAGAGCGAAGTTCCGGGCCTCGCTGTCCGGCTCCACCACCGCCCCTCTCTCCTGGGCCCAGGCTTCCAGTTCATCCATTGGGGGACCTCATCCGTTGGGGGGATCGTTGTGGAATTCTACCGGCGACACGCAAGCGTTGGCAATCCCGGGGGAGTGGTCCACCGGCGCCCGCTCCGGTTATCCTATGCCTCCTCTCCGACCTACCGGATTCGACTCCCAGCCAAGCCGAAGGGACCCAGACATGTCATCGATTAGAGCGGCACTCATGATCGCCCTCCTTCCCCTGATCCTTCTCGCCTGCGGGGGCGACTCCGGGAACGGAATCCGGGGCGAAATCGCACAGGATCTCTTCGAGGGGTCCGAGGGCATGATCAGCGAGGAGGAGGCGAGTTGCGCCGCCGACGTGATCGTCGACGTTCTGGGGGAGGAACAGGCTGAACTCTACGCCGCGGCCATGTCCGGCGACCTGGAGTCGGCCTCCCAGATGGAGCCGCCGACCCCGGACCAACAGACCGCGATGGCCCAGGGCTTCCAGGAGTGCGACCTGAGCGAATGACCCGGAGGCCCGCCCGTCCATCCCCCCCGGGGTCGATGCGCAGACGACGTTGCCGGAGCACGCTTGATGTTACAAGGTGCCAGGAGCCATGGGCTCGTGGCGAAACGATCCCTGATCCACCGAAATGGAGTATCCCTTGTCCAGACTTCTTCCCTCTTCGTGGGCTGGCGGCTGGGCCGGCTTCGCCCTGACCGGCGCAGCGGCCCTTCTCTTCGGATCCGCCCTTCCCCTTTCGGGGCAGGAGGCCATCCCGTCGAACATGGTGGCCTTCGAGACGGAGCGGTCCACGATGTGCGTGCCCGTCCTCGCCCGACTGGCCGAGCTGAACGAGGAGCTTGACCCTCTGGCACGCAGGGTGGACCGGATCGGAGCCCTGTACCAGGCCGTGGCGCTGGAGGATTCGCTTCGAGTGGCCCCCTTCGATGACGCCAACCCCGAGGACCGGATCGTTCAGAGCTGGTTCCAGGACGATGGCGAGCTGGCCCGTGAATACGTGGAATCGGAAGACGAAGCCCTCCTCGAGCGTCGAAGGGAACTCCGCTCCCAGGTGGAGGAGGAGCTGGAAGGGGCCTTCCGTCGCATCTCCGACGAGGCCGATGCGATCCTGGGCGAGGACGAGGAGCTCCCGGCCGCCGCCAGCAATTGCGACGGAGCCATTCTGGTCCGCGAGGTGGTCGTCGAGGCCTGCAACGGCAGCTCGTCTCAGGTCTGCCGGGAGGCCCGGGAGGGGGAGACTCAGGGTCGGTACCGCTTCGTCGAGTCCGCGGAGGATCTGTGGGATGTGGAGCAACTCCGTCCCTGGAGCACACCCACCGGAATCGGACCTCGACCCGACGGGAGTCTGGGAGGGGCCCAGACCGGGACCCTGGTCCGGAAGGGGAACGTGCAGCTCACCTTGGTGGTGGAGCCGATCATCCGGGAACGCGACGCGGTTCCCCCCGAGGAGGCCGCCGAGTTCGACTCCAGCCTGGAGTCCATGGGCTTCGACTTCGATGACCCCCGTTTCGTCATGTCGCCCGCCCTGGTCGTCGACCTGGACATCGATCGCCCGTTGGGAGGCGAAACCCACTATCTCCTTCACTTCGGCGACCTCTCCGACCCCGCCAACCAGGTGTTCTGGTCCGCCAGGTCCTCTGAAGAGGGTCCGATCCAGGATGCCTTCCCCGTGGGCGAAGGAGTGCTGGCCGGGCTTATGTCCGGAGAGGAAGTGACCCTCACCGCCATCCGGGTCGAGAACGAGGAGACGATGGAGGGGAGCCCCCTCTACACCCTGGGCCTCACCTCCGTGGGCCAGGCGGAGGCCGTCACCACCCTGGTCGCCTACATGGCCCAGGGTCACCTGAGCGACGACCTGCGGGCGCTCTTTCCGCCGGAGGAGGGAAGCGAGCAGGAGGACTTCTGATGTCCCCTGACGGGAGCATCTTCGAAGAGGAGTTGTGCTTCACCTTCGTCGCGGGATAGAAGGAGCAGATGAGCGGACGGGCCACCGACCGGATCCGGTTCTGGCTGGAGCGGTTCCTCCTCAGGGGACCCCAGTACCGACTCCTCTTCATAGCCGCGCTCATTGGACTGATGTCCATCGGAGCCGGAGTCCTGGTCCTGCCCTCGGGCACCTTCGACAGCCCCGGAGAAGCCATCTGGTGGGCCTTTCTCCGGCTCAGCGATCCCGGCTACCTGGGCGACGACGAGGGTTTCTGGGTGCGAACGGTGTCCACCCTGCTCACCGTCTCGGGCTACGTGGTGTTCCTCGGCTCGCTGGTGGCCATCATGACCCAGTGGCTGAACGCCACCATGGCTCGGCTGGAAAGCGGCCTCACCCCGGTGACCCGGAACAATCACTTCGTCATCCTGGGGTGGACCAATCGGACGGTGGCCGTGCTCCGCGAGATCCTTCTTTCGGAGGCCCGAGTCCGGAGGTTCCTGCGCCACCGTGGGGCTCGCTCCCTCCACATCGTGGTGCTGTGCGATGAAGTCACCCCCGCCCTCCACCAGGATCTGAAGGAGCAGCTCGGTCCACTCTGGAACGAGCGCAGGATCACCCTTCGGACCGGATCCCCACTTCGCGTGGAGCACCTGGAGCGGGTCGATTTTCTCCACGCCGGGGTGATCCTGATCCCGGGAAACGATTTCATTCCCGACGGTGGGATGGCGCTGGACACGCGGACCGTCAAGACCCTTCTCTCCATCGACGGGGCTGCCCGGAGCGAAGGGGAGCCCCCGCCTCTGGTGGTGGCTGAGCTTCTGGATGCCCGAAAGCTGGCCCTGGCCAGACGGGCATATGGGGGGCCCCTCGAACTGGTGGCTTCGGACGCCGCCATCGCCCGACTCCTGGTCCAGACCGCCCGGCACCCCGGGCTCTCCTCGGTCTACAACGAACTCCTCTCACAGGAGAGCGAGGGCAACGAGCTCTATCTTCCGGATGGCGACGGCTTCGTGGGACAGCCGCTGGAGGCCCTGGGCGCCGCCTTTCCCCTGGGGGTGGTCCTTGGACTGGTCCGGCACGAAGGAACTCGCGTGCGCCCCTATCTGAACCCCCCAGCGGGGCTCAGGGTGGAGGCGGGAGATCGGATCGTCGTCATGGCCCAGGAAGTAGAGTCCGTGCAGCCCGCTAACCAGGCTCCGCCCAGACTGAGGCCACGGGGTCTCCCCGGGACCCTTCGCGCCAAGGAGGGAAGCCGGCGGATTCTGGTTCTGGGCTGGAGCCACAAGGTTCCGGCCTTCCTCCGGGAGTTGTCCACCTACCGCCAGGAGAGCTTTCACGTGGATATCCTGGCCACGGTCCCTCCCGCTCGCCGGGAACTCCAGGACCGGGGTTACAACATGAACCCCGATCGGGTCATGGTGCGGCACCTCCACGGGGACTATACGGTCCAGGCCGAGCTGCTGGCACTGGAGCCCCTTGCCTACGACAACGTGATCCTCATGGGCAGCGACTGGCTCCGGTCGACCCAGGATGCCGACGCCCGCACGATCCTGGGCGCCCTGCTACTGAACGAGCTGGCCCCCAAGCGGGAGCACCGGGCCTCGCTGCTGGTGGAGCTCCTGGATCCTGAGAACGCGGCCCTCCTGGAGGGAGGGGTGGCCGAGGTCCTGACCACGCCCATCCTGATGAGTCACATTCTGGCCCAGGTGGCTCTCCGACCCGAACTCCGATCGGTCTTCGAGGATCTCTTCGCCGCAGGCGGGACGGAGGTGGTGTTCCGGGACCCCCTGGAACACGGTCTCGAAGGCAGCCTCAGCTTCGATGACCTCGCAGAAGCCGCGTTCGCCCGGGGAGAGACCGCCCTCGGCGTGATCGACAGCACGAGCCCCGGAGACCTCTCCGGCTCGGAGCTCTTCCTGAATCCGGATCGAGATCGCAGGTGGGACTGCAGCCGGATCCAGATCGTGGTGCTGGCCACCTACGCAAAGGAGGCGCGTGCGGCACCGGCCGCACCCGCCTCCTGAGTGGTCCATCGGGGCCGCGTGAGTAACCCGATGTGGGAACCCTCTACCCCTGCAGCGACCTTCTACAGGCTCATCCGCACCCCCAGGATCCCCCACGCGTGGTTGTAGGAGGACCGGAAGTGGAAGTCCGGCGTGCCATCGTACCACGTCTGGGGCTCGTTGGTGAGGTTCTTGACCTCGAGGAAGAGGCTGGCGTTGTCCCGCACCTCCATGGAGGCCGACAGATCGAACTGGGTCTGGGCCTCGAGGAAGCGGTCCATGGAGGGGAAGAGGTGGCTCCTGTGGTCGCTTACCTGCTCCTGGCTCACCGCCCAGAGGTACTCGCTCCGGTGGTTCGCCGTGATCATCCCCATGAAGGGTCCTCGTTCCCAGGACAGGGCGGCGTTCAGCACGTGGGGCACCTGGCGGGGAAGCGGCACCTCGCGGGTCACCTCCCGGAGCTCGGCGTTGGAATGGGTATAGGTATAGTTTGCGTAGAGACCCAGTCCGCTGAGGGCGCCGGGCAGGAAGGTGAGACGCTGCTGCCACGCGACCTCGATCCCGTACAGGTCGGCGCTGGCCCCGTTCCGGGGCTGCCGCACCTCGTAGCCGTCCAGCTCCCCTCCCTGGATCCGGTCCACCGAGCCGAAGAAAAAGTCGCTGAGCTGCTTGTAGAACACTCCCCCTGAGAGGAGCCCGAGAGGCTCGAAGTAGTGCTCCATCAGGAGGTCCACGTTCATCACGAGGGACGGCTCCAGGTCCGGGTTGCCCCGGGTCACGCGCTGGGCGTCGTGGTCGATGAACTCGGTCGGGGCCAGATCGGTGAAGTTGGGTCGGGCCAGGGCGTTGGTCCATGCCAGCCGGAAGTTGGTCTGGTCACCCAACCGGTGCCGTAGATGCGCCATGGGGAAGACGTTCAAATAGTCGTTGCCCTCGTCGATGGGGAGGGTCTCGACCCAGGAGCCACTCTCGTCGAAGATCGTCTGGTTCCCCACGTAGCGCGTGGAAGTCCGCTCGGTCCGGACACCCCCGGTGAGGGTCCAGTCGCCCCAGTCCAGCGTCGTCATCACATACCCGGCCGCCACCGACTCGGAAGCCTCGTAGTTCTGGGAGTCGGAGATCTCGCGCGTGCGGTCGATGTCCTCTTCCAGCATGTCCGCGATCTTCCTCGCGAAGGGCCCGCCCCGATCCCAGTCGACCGTGTGTCCGATCCGGTAGCGGCCCAGGATCTCACGGTGCTCGGAGCCCGACGCGATGCCGGACATCCTCATCCCGTGTCCGCTCGGGGGGAAGGAACGACGGACCCAGTAGTCCCGATCCTTCTCCTTCTGGAAGTACCGTCCGCCGAACCTCAGGCTGCCCTGGGCTCCGGCCCACCGGTACGGAAGCCCGAAGTTGACCCGGGTGTTGATGTCTCGGTCCCGGACGTGGTCCGTCCGGTTCTCGTGGCGGAGGAAGGGGATCTGGGCTGGGTCGAAGAATCCGCCCGGGTTGTCGTTCAGAGCCCCCCACTCGGCCCGCCGCGTGTTCGAGATGTCGTACTCGAGGTCGACCCCTCCCACCCGATGGTTCAGGTATTCCTGGTAGGGCTGATCATGGTTCCCCAGTCCGTACGAGGCGCTGAAGTCCACGTCGAACGGTCCAGCCACCGTTTCGAATCCAGCTCCGACGGTGGAGAGGATCTGCGTGATCCGGTTTCGACGCCCGATCGTCTCCAGGCGTCCTCCCTCGACGAGCCCGCGGCCCATGTGGTCCCCGCTCTCGGGACGCACCCGGAACTGGTGTCGGATCCCGTGCTTGTCGAAGTGGTTGAAGAGACCGCGCACGTAGAGCGAGGTCTCGTCGCTGAGGTTGTAGTCGACCCGGCCGCTCAGCGCCGTCCGGTCCCGATGAGTCTCGTACGCCCCGAGCCGGAGCTGGTCGAGCACGTCCTCCTCCCCACTTCCGAAGTCCTCGGTGCCCCAGAAGTGACGGATGTCATCCATCATCATGTTGTTGCGTCGGAAGCTGCCCCGCAGGAGCACCCCCAGTTCCCCGAACCGGTTGCCGTAGATCACGCTGGCCTGGGCGTTCGGACCCACGGCGTGGTGGTGCTGTCCGCCCCCTGCCGAGACGTTGAGAAAGCGGTTGTCTCCCAGCGGTGACCGGGTCACAAGGTTCACCGTGCCCCCCACCGCGTCGGCGTCCATGTCGGGAGTGATGGCCTTGGAGAGCTCCATGGAAGAGAGCATCTCGGCCGGCAGCCCCATCAGCGAGGTCTCCCGGTCTGCAAGTCCGGTGGTGGGAAGGCGCTCCCCATCCAGCGTCACCGTGCTCATCCCCGGCGACATCCCCCGCACGAAGATGCTCTGGGGCTCCCCCCGATGATCGAAGCTGGCCACCCCGGGAAGGCGCCGAATCGCCTCTGCCGCCTGGGGATCGGGGAACCGCTCGATCTGCTCCGACGAGATGATGTTTTGAATCGAGGCCGCGGTCCGCTGTCGGTTCAGGGCGTCCGCCTGGCTTCCCCAGCGATCCGCTTCGACCAGGACGCCCTCTACATCCATGGGGCGGATATCCATGGAGACGTCCACCCGGACCACCTCGCCGGCCTGCACCGATATCTCTCGGCTGGCCGGGGAGTAGCCCATGTAGTCGACCACGAGCCGGTGGATCCCCGCCGGCACGCTCCTCAGGGTGAAGGAACCCCTGGAGTTCGTGAGGGCCCTCACGCCCGTACCCTCCACCTCGACCCGGGCACCCGCCAGGGGACGGTTGTCGTCTGCGGCCCGGACCTGACCCCGAAGATCCGCGCCCGGATCAGAAGCGGTCCCGTCCTGAGCCGCCAGGGGAACGGCGACCACCAGAGCCAGCATCCACACCGAAAAGGCGTAGAACCATCGACGAACCGTAGAACGACCGTTGCACATCCCGAACTGAAGACCACTCATGGACCCACCTCCCAGCTGCCCGTCACTTCGCTCGCGCAACCGCGCGGGTTGGAAACGGATTTCACAGTCTCCCCGAGCTCTTCGGGGTTCACCTGGGAGTAGGATAGGGTGGGTTCTCTACGGCCTCGGGTCTGTTCTGCTACAGACCTGTCACAGTTCCTCGGCGTCCAGGAGGGCCGCAGCCTCGGGGGTGCCGGGATCGGCCAGAAGGTGAGCGGTGGGACCCGAGGCGACCACCCGACCCCGGTCCAGGAGGATCAGGGTCCGGGAGAGGGCCCGGACGTCGGCGAGGGAGTGGGTGACGAGGATCATGGGGATCCCCGTGAGCCGGCTCAGGCGCAGCAGTTCGGATCGCAGCTCGCGCCGGACCCGGAAGTCGAGAGCGGCGAAGGGTTCGTCCAGGAGGAGCAGGGAGGGACCCGGAGCCAGGGCCCGGGCCAGCGCCACCCTTTGCGCCTCCCCCCCCGAGAGACTCCGGGGACGCCGTTCCTCGTAACCCGGCAGCCTCACCAGCTCCAGGAGCTCGTCGACCCGGTGGGCCCGCTCGTCCCGGCGAAGCCCGGACATCCCGTACCCCACGTTGCCGGCCACCGAAAGGTGCGGGAAGAGGGCCGCCTCCTGGAACACCAGGCCGATGCGTCGCTCCCTGGGAGGCAGGTGGATCCCGGTGGCGGAGTCGAAGAGGACCCGTCCACCCAGACGGATCCTTCCCGACCTGGCACGGGCCAGTCCAGCCAGGTGGCGCAGTGTGAGGGTCTTGCCGGCTCCCGAAGGACCGAAGAGGGCGGTGACCCCCGCGTTCGACGAGGTGGAGCCCTCCGTGGGGTCACTCGAGGCTTCCGCGGGAACGGTCGAATCCTTCCCGAGAGCGGTCGAACCCTCTCTCGACGGCCGCGGGTCCTGAGTGGGGCTCGCCGTCGGCGCCACCTTGAACGCCACCTCAAGCCGGAAATCCCCCACTCGATCGTCGAGCCGCACGTCGAGCCCGGGTGGAGATGGATCCGAACTGCCGTGCGTCGCCGTCTCAGCCGCCGCGTCCCCTACCATCCCCGCCCCCGGCCCAGGCGTGTGAGGAGCAGCAGGGCCCCGGCGGTGGTGAGGGTCAGAAGGAGGGCCAGGAGGTGGGCGTCATTCATCCTCCCCGCCTGCACCGCATCGTAGATGGCCACGCTCCCCGTCCGGGTCCGGCCCGGGATGCTTCCCGCCACCATGACGGTGGCGCCGAACTCCCCCACCGCCCGGGCGAAGGCCAGCGCGATCCCCGCCAGGATCGCCCGCCACGCCAGGGGAAGGGTCACGGTGACGGCGATGGCCCACTCGCTACGTCCAAGCGTCCGGGCCGCCTCCTCGTAGGTCGGATCCACCTGCTCGAATCCGGCCTGGGCCGCCCGGATGAGGAAGGGAATCGAAGCCACGAAGGCGGCGATGACCGCGGCGGTGGGGGTGAAGACCAGACGTCCGAACCCAAGGGCTTCGCTCACCTGTCCCAGGGGGCCGCTTCGTCCGATCAGGAGCAGGAGATAGTATCCCAGGACCGTGGGGGGGAGGACCATGGGAAGGAGGACGACCACGGTCCAGAAGTCCGTACCCGCAAGCCGTCGCCGAGCCAGGAGCCACGCCAGGGGCAACCCCACCAGGAGGCTGAGGAGGGTGGCCACCGAAGCCACTTGGAAGGAGAGGGCCAGAGGGTGGAGTTCCACGGCGGTCACCGGACGGCCCTCCCCATCTCGGGGGGATCGAAGCCGAACCGGGCCAGGATGCCCTGCCCCTCCTCCGACATGACGAACTCGAGAAAGGCCAGCGCCTCCTGCCGCCGCGGGCTGTCCATCAGGATCCCGGCGACCTGGACCAGGGGAAGATGGGCTTCCCGCGGTACGGCCACGAAGGGCGCGGACCCCTCTGCCACCCCCTCCACCAGGGAGAGGGCCACGATCCCGGCCGCGGCGTTCCCGGTCCGCACGAGCTGATACGCCTGGGCGATGTTCTCGCCGAACACCACCCGTTCCCGGATCGTGTTCCACTGGCCCTGAGACACGAGCGCCTGGCGGGCCACCCGTCCATAGGGGGCGTGCTCCGGGTTGGCCAGGGCCACGGGGTCCCACCGGGGGTCTCCCAGGTCGCCCAGGGTGGCAGGGGGGTTGTTGCCCGGAGGTGACACCAGGGCCAACCGGCCGAGCGCATAGACCGTTCGGGAGCCCGGCTCCACACTCCCGGCCGCGATCAGGACATCGATGAACTCCTCGTCGGCGGCGAAGAACAGATCACCGGGGGCCCCGTGACGGAGCTGGGTGGCCAGATTCCCCGTGGACCCGAGCACGACATCGACGGAGATCCCCATCCGCTCCTCCCAGATCGGTACGAGCTCGCCGAGGGCGAACTGCAGATCGGAGGCGGCCAGGATCAGGAGAGGGTCCTCCTCCCCCTCTTCTCCACACCCCCAGGACCCGAGAAGGAGGAAGAGGCCGAGAATTGGGAAAGCGGCGCTCCGCAGCGCCCTTTGGGCCCGGACTGCCCGGACCGGACCGGGGTGGGACGGGACCCTGGCCCTCAACGCAGCTCTCCCATCCGGGTGACGTCGTAGCCACCCAGGGCCCCCACCTGGCGGCGCAGAAGGGGCCGCCTGAGGGTCGAGAGGAGGAGCTCCATTGCCGGGAGATCCAGGAGATCATCGGGGACGACCAGGTCGTAGGGCTCCCAGGCCAGGGTCACTGCGTCCAGTCCCCGGGAGTTGCAGATGGAGCGGATCGCCACACCGGCGTCTGCCGCCCCCGCCGCGATGGCCTCGCCCACCGCCTGATGGCCCCGCGCCGCGGTCTCCAGGAATCCAGGCACCTGCTCCAGGGGCACGCCCAGCTCCTGGAGCCGCATCTCCAGCAGGATCCGGGCGCCGGCCCCCTCCTCCCGGTTGAGGAACCTGAGTCCGGGACGCACCAGATCCTCGAGCCCCGAGACGCGCAGGGGATTCCCGGGAGCCAGGGCCAGGCACTGCTCCCAGGTGGCGAAGCGGATCCGGGTGGTCGGACGGGGCACCAGCCGGCGAACCCAGGAATCGTTGTACTCTCCACCCTCGGGATCGGGAAGGTGCACCCCGGCCAGATGGACCCTTCCGGATGCCAGGGCCTCCAGGGCGCTGCGACTTCCCATGGGCACCCAGAGGAGCTCCACTCCATGCTCCTGACGGAGGAGTTCCCGGACGAGTCCCATGGCCGGGTCGCACCCGGCCACCACCAGGTCCACCCGCTCCGGACGTGCCGGGAAGGGGTGCACCCGGACGGTCCCGTCGCTCGCCACCGACCCCACCACTCCGTCGGCCAGGATCTGGGCCGGGGCCCCGGCGGCCTCCAGGGACACCGCGACCCTTCGTCCTCCCACTCGCGCCATGCGAACCCGATCTCCGTCCCGGGGCATCTGACCCACGGCCATGGCCGAGATCCCCGTGGGCTCCCGATCGGAGAGTTCGAAGATCTCTTCCACCTCGAGCCCAAGGGCACGAGCCAGTCGGAGGGCCACCTCGGTGGAGGGCACGGAGCGGCCCGCCTCGATGGCGGCGTAACTCTGCCGAGTGATCTCCGCCAGGCCTCCCAGTTGGGCCTGGGACCACCCCCGGCTCGTGCGGTGGTGCCGGAGATGGGTGCGGAGGGGGGAGGCGTCGGCGGACATGCCGTAGATGTAGTGCTGGCCTGCCCTGATGTCAAGTCAACACGACACTCTGGGGTACAAACCACCCGTCAGTTGCCGGGGGGCTCCTGTTCTTCAACAGACTTCTGATGCTCGAACCCAGGGCGGGGACTTCCCCCCTCTTCGGATCAACCTGTCATCCGCCCAGCATCGCCCGGACCAACCACTCGCCCAGCGTGCCCAGAGCCGACATGAGCAGCGCCCCCCCGAGGGCCCACGCGAAGCTGTCGATCTCCAGGTGATCCGTGAGGGCGTCGACCAGCTTCAGGATGATGGCGTTGATCAGCCAGCGTGTCAGGAAGGCCAGGAGCAGGGCGATGCCCAGGGTGGCGATGGTGAGGACCGCGAAGAAGATCCATCCCAGAAAGAAGTTCAGGATCCCGAAGAGGGCCGCCACCAGGATGGCGCTGCCGAAGCCCTTGAGGTGGAAACCCGGGAGGATGACCGCAGTGAACCAGACCGCGAGGGAGAGGATCAGCCAGGAGAGGAGGAGGCTCATCGGTATTCGCTCCGTTGAAAGAATACAGGGTCAATGTGTCGGGAACCTGGGTCCTTGGAGTCCGCCCGGGGACCTCCTGCCTCAGAAGGTGAGGGTCGCGCTGTGGCTCTTGGCTCCCTTGGCCATGTCACCGGCCCCTCCCATCCGCGCATAGTCCACCAGATCGTCCTCCGAGATGCCCCGGGCCCGAGCGCATGGCGTGCAGACGATGACCTCGAGCTCATGCTGGCGGAGGAAGGCCACCACCTCGGAGATCGGGGGCAGCCCCACCGCCTTGATCTCGGAGAGATCGGTCTTACCATGCGCCAGGTACGTGGCCTCCTGCATCAGAAATATGGTGGGGGGTTCGCCCGGGAACTCCCCGGACTCCACCGCTCCCTTCAGCGCTACGTAGGGGAGGGCGGCGATGTTGGGCTGGTCGGGACCATGGGTGGCGACGACGAACATATGAATCTCCTTGGCGAGCGGGTGCGTGGAACCGAGTTCAGGGTGCTTCCGAGCACTCGCGAGAGCCAGGGCTCGGCAGCGGGCGGTGCGAGAAACGGATCTCACCTGTCGTTCGGATCGTCTCTACCCCTCTGGCCCACCGGGGATCGTTCCCGGTTGTCCGCCCACCCACCTACCGTCGAGCGATCCACTCTCCTCCCGGGAGGGTCAGCTCCAGCGCCCAGACCAGCCCGTAGAGCGCCAGGGTGAACAGGGCAGCCATGGCGAGACTTCTCCACCAGGAGATCCCGCCGAAACCGAAGACGAAGAGGGCGACGAAGAGAAAGCTGGCCGGAAGGAACCCGATCAGCGCAATCACTCCAAGGTACACCCCCATGGCCGCCAGATAGGGGAGGGCCAGAGTCCACTGGCGCCGGACGGATCCGGGCAACGGGTCGTCGAGCGGTGCGTCCCGAGCCGGTTCCTCGACCCCGTCGGTACCCCGTTCCCGGAGGCTACGGACGGCCGCAGGGATCACCAGCGCCAGCGCCAGAAGGGCCACCGTCTGGGGGAATACCCGCGCCCGCGAAGGAAATCCCTGGGCCTCCACCGCGGCCCAGGCGAAGACGACCGCCATGAGAATCAGGAACGCGAAGCGCTCACTCCAGGTGCTCCTCATACGTCCCCCGTCTTTCCGAGCCTGCCACCCATCCGGATCCCCCCGACGAGAAAGATCAGGGTGAGGACTCCGAGCACCACGACCCCGGGGTGCAGGAGCCAGGACCAGCCGTACCGACTCCATGAAATCCAGAGGTACCGCTCCGACGCCGCCGCCAGCACGAAGCCGATGAGCAGTGGAGGGCGGGGCCACCCGGTCTGTTTCATGACCCACCCCAGGAGCCCGATCGCGAAGAAGGCAAAGAGATCACCCCAGTGCCGGGTGCTCTGGTAGGCTCCCGCCAGCATCACGACGATGAGGAAGGGAGCGAGTCGCACCGCCGGCACGAGGCTGATGCGAGCGATGAGTCTGGAGGGAAGAAGGCAGGCCATGGTCCCGAAGACGTTGGCGATGGCCAGCGTCCAGATGATGACGAGCGTCGCGTCCAGATGGGTGGTCAGCATGGCCGGACCGGCCTGAAGGCCCAGAATCCCCAATCCGCCCAGAAGCACGGCCGTGGTGCCGCTCCCGGGGATCCCGAAGAGGAGGGTGGGCACGAGGGTCCCCCCCTCCTTCGCGTTGTTGCTGCTCTCGGGTCCGATCACCCCTCGCACGTCACCCTTTCCGAACCGCTCCCGATCCGGCGCCGATTGCACCGCGTGGCCGTAGCTGATCCAGTCCACCACACTCCCACCCAGCCCCGGAACCAGGCCGATGACCACCCCCAGGATCGAGCACCGAGCCACCAACCAGCGATGCTGGATCACATCCCGGAACCCCTGGAGCCAGCCCCCGACCAGTACGGCCCCTCGCGCGATCCGCTGCTTCCCGATCAGGAGGTCCAGGAGCTCCGGAAGGGCGAAAAGGCCCAGGGCGAGCACCGGAAGGGAGACCCCGTCGAAGAGGTAGAGGCTGTCAAAGGTGTACCGGTAGTGGGGCACGGCCGGCGCGGCCCCCACCGCCCCGATGAGGAGGCCCAGGAGTCCCGCCAGGATGCCCAGAATGGGTCGGGTTCCCGACAGGACGCCCACCGTGGCCAGTCCGAGAAGCGTGAGCATGAACAGCTCGGGCGAGCCCAGCGCCAGGACCAGGGGCCGGGCCACCGGCAGGATCAGGAAGAGGACCAGAGCCCCGAGGATCCCACCCACCATCGAAGAGAAGAATGCAGCGGCCAGCGCCCGACTGGCCTCCCCGTTTCGGGCCATGGGGTAGCCGTCCACGATGGTGGCCTGTGAGCCTGACGATCCGGGAACGCCCAGAAGCACCGATGGGAAGGTGTCGGCCGTGTGGATGACGGCCACCATGCCCATGAGGAGCGCGAGGGCGTCTCCGGGGTCCATCCCGAAGACGAAGGGCAGTACCAGGGACATCCCCACGGTGCCGCTCAGGCCGGGAAGAATCCCTACGAGAAGCCCGATCCCGATCCCCGCGAAGAGCAATCCCATCCGACCGGGATCGGCAAGCGTGACAAGCGCCTCGACCGCGGCCGTCAGCACGATGGACCCATGTGTCCCACCCTCCTTCTCATCGGATCATGCCGAGCCTCAGATACGGTCGACCTGAAAGCGCTCCCGGAGGAAGTCCTTCAGCCACTCCAGCGCTTCCGGAGACATGCCCACTCCCGCCCTCAGCGCCTCGTCGATCTCGTCGGCCAGGAGGAAGGGATAGTCGCCCAGTTGACGACGGGCGGGCTCCAGGAAGGCCGGATCCTCGATGAGGTCGGCGATGGCTTCCCGGAGTTCCGCCACGGCCGACGCCGGAGCTTCCTGACGGATCCAGAGGACCTTCTGCATGGTGACGCCGGCGGCGAGCACGGCCACGTAGGCCTCCCATGCAGCTCCGGAGGGCGCCCTTCCGTGGATCGCCCGGTACGCATCGGCCACTGTGGGGAGGTCGGGCGCGGCCGGGTCGGGGATCACCTGTCCCTGGCCATCCACCATTCCGAAGGAGAAGAGGGGCACCGCCTCACCCGCTTCGACGAGGGGCACCACATTGGTGAGGTAGGCCGGGGTGGTCTGGTACTCGATGTTCGTCTCCCCCTGCTGGAAGGCTATCCGGGTGGCTCCCTTCGAGGTATATCCGAGGATCGGTGTCACCTCCAGTCCAAGGATCTCGAAGGCAAGCAAAGGAAGCAGATCATTCCCGGTGGCGGAAATGCCACCGTACAGAAGCCGCTCGCCGACGCGGGAAAGCTCTCGGGGTGAGGATACTCCCAGGTCGGGACGAACGAATACCACCCCTCCGGAGGGAGAGGCGAGCAGGGGCTCCAGATCCCGAAATTCGTACCGGACCATGGGTTCGCCCAGGAGATATACGAAGAAGGTGGAGCCCGCCGACACGAAGATGGTGCGTCCGTCGGGACGGGTGCGGAGGGCATACTCGTTCGCGCCCGCCACGCTGGTGGCGCCGGGAACGTTCACCACCTGGATCCGGGCTCCTTCAGGCAGGTGTCGCTGGAGGTGGGGCGCGATGAGTCGAGCCCAGGTGTCCGACCCCCCCCCGGGACCGAAGGGGACCATGATCCGGAGAAGCTCCCCCCGGTAGACCTCTCCCACCGCTCGTTCTCCGAGGTCCGGAGCCTCGGCGCAGCCGGCCACCACGAGGCAGCTCAGCCCGATCCAGAGCCAGGCGGGGACCCTGAGGGTCGAGGCAGACCCCAACGAACGGGAGTTCGCCGAGGGTCCGGTCACCCCCCGCCCCCCCGCCGCCGGGCTTCCCGGGCCGCGACCGTCCCCGCCGTTCGGCCGAACACCGCCCCGGACATCAGGCCGGAGCCTCCCGGGTAGTTCTCGGTGAAGAGGTTCCCGACCATTTCACCCGCCGCGAAGAGCCCCGGGATCGCCTCGCCGCTGCTGGACAGGACCCTGGCGTCCGAGTCCACCCGAAGTCCTCCATAGGTGAAGGTGATGCCGCACGTCACCGGAAAGGCCGTGAAGGGGGGGGAGTCGATGGGAAGGGCCCAGTTGGACTTCGGGGGCTGCAGTCCCCTGGTCCCCTTTCCATCCAGCACGGCTGGATTGAAGTCCCCGGGCTGGACCGCTCGATTATAGGACTGGAGCGTCCAGAGGAACCGGTCGGGGTCCACCCCCATCTTCCGCGCCAGATCCCCGGGATCGGAGGCCTCGAAGCGGGTGGCCTCCGGATGTCGGTACTCCGGACGAAGCAGCGATCTGACCCGGTCGTCGAAGATCTGGAAGGCCTGGGCCCCCGGCTGATCCAGGATGCGGGCGCCGTAGCGCGCATAGGTGTAGTTCCGGAAGTCCGCACCCTCGTCCAGGAAGCGCTCGCCCTCGCGGTTCACCACGATGCCCAGGGGATAGGAGTGCTTCTTGAAGACATCTCCGGTCCCGGGCCGTCCGAAGGCCGGGGCGGCCGTGTCGGTGGCGACCGAATGACACCCGCTCCAGTCGCCGGCGCTGTCGGCTCCCTGCTCCAGCGCCATGCGGAGGCCATCGCCCTGATTGTGGACCGTACCCCTCACCCGGGCGTGGACCCACTGGGGACCCAGGTGTCGGGCTCGCCACTGCTCGCTCGCCTCGAACCCGCCGCAGGCCAGGATCACCGCGCCGCTGCGGAGTTCCAGGCTACGATCTTCCTCGCCGTTCCGAACCTGCACCCTCATGCCACCGGTCGGGTCGGGATCCACCCCGGTGACCTCGTGGCCGAAGTGCATGTCCACCCCGAGCTCACGAGCCCGGGCCAGCTCAGCCTCGATCAACCCCTTGCCCTTTCCCCTGGTCCGGAGGATGAGGCCACCCCAGTAGCGGAGCCGGTCTCCATCCCGGAAGGCCTGCTGGTCGGAGAGGGGTTCGAACTCCACACCATGCCGGCACAGCCACCGGAGGGTGTCCATCGACTCCGTCGCCAGCTTCCGGCAGAGTTCACCGTCGGCGCCCCCCGAGCTGAGCCGGTGCAGGTCGGACTCGAAGGCGTCGGCAGGATAGGGATCCACCGCGGCATCCTGAAACTCCGTGCGTAGCTCACCACGGAGAAGGTCAAGGAGTTCGGATCGATCCCGATAGGCCACCCGGATTGCGCCGTCGGTGAAGCGGGAGTTGCCTCCCCGCTCCGGAAAGGGAGCCTTCTCGAGAAGGGTGACCCGACTGCCCTGTTCCCGAGCCGAGATGGCGGCGCAGAGGGCCGCACTCCCCCCCCCCACCACCACGACGTCGGCCTCGGCGCCGGGGATGACCGAGCTCATTGGTCCTCCAGGGGAACGATGGGAAGGATCACGTGGGAGGGATGGGCCCGGTCGTGATGGACGGTGTTCTCAGCGGGCTGACTCAGCCGGTTGCGGCCCACCGGCTCACCCGTACCCGGGTTCACGTCGAACCGGGGGAAGTTGCTGCTGGCGATGTCCACGCGGATGCGATGGCCCGCCTTGAACACGTTCGCGGTGGGAAAGGCCCGGATCTCGAACTCGTAGATCTCGCCCGGGGTCACCAGCTCCTCCACCCCGGGCCCCAGGGTCTGCACCGAGGGGTGATCCCGGTATCGGGCCCGCACGACGCCGTCCGTGATGTTCAGGTCGAACCCCTCGGGATTCTCGGCGCTGGGTGGGTACACGTCCACCAGCTTGGCCGTGAAGTCCGTGTCCGTGACCGATGTGGAGGCGTGAAGTCGAATCACGATGGGCCCCACCACCTTCACATCCGTCTCGAGAGGTTCGGTCTGAAAGACCACCACGTCGGACCGGGAACGAAGGGGAAGATAGGGCTCGCTCGACCCGAAGAACCGCGGGTCTTCCCGCTGGTCGAAGGCCCCGTCGATGAGACGTCCGGACACCGGGCCGCCGATGGTGGGGACCGGATTGTCCGGATCGTGGACGTAGGTGGTGCCGCCCCCGTCCGCAGGGGGCTCCTGGGGAGACAGCGAGCCGTCGGGGTGAAAATAGTAGGGAACGAACTCGGCATCGGGGAGTGGCCACTCCTCGGCCTCGATCCAGTACCCCCCATGGTTCAACCGCCCCTCCGCATCCAGCGTCCCGTCTCCGGTTCCCATGACGAAAAGGTTGACGGGGGCCCGCCCGGCGACCTCGTTCTCCTCCCCCTTCAGGAAGTGATCGAACCACCGGAGGTGAAAGTCAGTGGAAAAGTCCTCTACCGCCGCGTCCGGACCGAAGTCCACGTCTCCGGCAAAGGTCCTCTCCGGAGCCGTTCCCCCATGGATCCAGGGACCCATCATGAGGTGCACCGGCGTGTCCTGGATCCGGGCCAGCCCCATGTAGTTGTCGATGGTCCCCCGAGCGTAGATGTCGTACCATCCCCCCACGTGGATCATCGGGACATCGGCGGTCTCCTCGTAGTAGTTGACCCAGTTCAGCCCGATCCCCTTGAAGTACTCGTAGTCCCGCTCCACTCCCAGGGTGGCCATTTCGAGGACGTAGTCCTCCAGGTTTGGCGCCACGGCCAGGGGATTCAGACCCTTGCGGAAGGGGAGGGCGGTCAGCCAATCCCTTCCCTTCGACAGGAGCTCCCCTCCCGAGAGTGGAGGCTCGCCGTTGTCGCCCAGCCGCAGGAACTCCGGCTCACCCACCAGCTGGTTGAACGCCCAGGTATGCTGCCGACCCACCTCGTAGGTGCCGTGATACCCGACGGAGTGATCCCAGGCATCGGACATGCCCCCCTGATTCACGATCATGGTGGCGAGGCTGGGTGGATTGAGCTTGGCTGGGTCCGCCTGGGTATGGGCTCCGTACGAGGTGCCCCAGGTTCCGACCCTGGGTTCGGTATAGGGAAGGGCCGCCAGAAATTCGATGGTATCATACCCGTCCAGGGCGTCGTAGTCGTAGTACTTCACGAAGATGCCCTCGGAGGCGTATCGACCCCGCGTGTCCTGGAGGGCCACCACGTATCCGTGGCTCGCGAAGAGCTGTGCCACCTCCACGAACCGACCGCTTCCCTTGTCGTAGGGGGTTCGCTGGAGGAGCACCGGGAAGACTTCGTCCACCGGCTCGCCCTCCCGTGCGGGCCTGTAGATGTCGGTGGCCAGGCGAACGCCGTCCCTGGCCTCCATCATCAGATCCTCCGCATAGAGGATCACGTCGTAGGGGCCGTCGGACGGGGACGGCGGTCCCACACTCCCCGAGATGAGGATCGAAGCCAGGAGCATGGTGGAGAGCCCGAGCGGGCGGCGAAGGATGGATCGATTCATGGGACGTCCGGGGAGGGGGCCACTCAAGGGCCGCGCTGCGAAGGTTCCCGCAAATGGGGCCGGAAAGCGTACTCACCCCCGGCCCCATCTACGGGAGGGGCATCCAACTGCAACTAGCCGGGAGAGGGTCACATGTTCTGTGTCTCCGCGACGGGTAGAGGCATGCAGGTCGCATCCTCCACGTAGGCTTGCCCCTTGTGATCCGACCCGGTATCGAAGGGCAGTCCGAGCCGGAGCATGTCCCCGATCCGGTTCCCCTGAAGGAAGAGTTCTCGCCGCCGCTCCTCGATCATTTCGGCCCGAATCTCGGCCTCGTCCGAACTCTCGAAGAGCGGAAGCTCCGCGGCCTGCCTCAACCGATTGATGGCGTCCACCGCCGCTTGTCCGCCCTGGGCCTCGGCGATGATCAACTGCGCCTCCTGCCACGTGGCCAGGGGAATGTCGTCACCCAGGGAGGTGTACTTCTCCTGGACCCACATCGGGGTGGTCCCGTCGATGCCGTTGCCCTCCGTGTCCCGAACCGGAACCCGCGGATCGGGAACCCCGTCGATCTCCAGATTCCGATACCGGGGATCGACGGAGACCGCCTCGTTGGCGTTGTTGTTGAGGTAGACGTGATTTGATCTGCGGGCCACGCTCGTGCTGTAGGTGGCGTAGAAGACGAAGCCCTCGGGAACGGCCGATGCGTCGGCCACTGCTCCCGCTCCGTCGCCCATGCCGAGCCGCACCCTTGCCCGTCCTACCTGGGCCGCGTGCATGACCTCGGTGTTCCCCGCAGCCTGAGCATGGTCGATGGCGTCGGAGAAACGGGCCTCCGCCGCGGCCAGGGCCTCCGCGGGGCTGATGATCGGCCCCTCGTCCAGCGCCATCTCACAGAACGCCTCACCCAGGTGAGTCGTCGCATAGGCGGAATAGAAGGCCGCCCGGGCCAGGAGGTCCTCGCGGTCCTCTGGCAGTTCGCCGGGCGCGTGCTCCGAGATGATCCCGTAGGCCCGTTCCCCCTGACCCCTGGCGAGCTGAAGGGGCTGGTACACGTTGTAGTTGCCACGGAAGAGTGTGGTCGGGCAGTTCCCTCCCCCCCCGTCGGCATCGTGGCTCCGGCGAACTACCCACGCGTTCGTATCCAACCAACCGCCCGCGCTGATCAGTTCGTCGGTCCAGGCTCCGAAGGAATGGATGTACTCCCCCAGGGCGCATTCGAAATCCCCCTGGGCGCTCAGGACCAGGGTCGAGGCCATGGCCGGATCCGTCAGAACCCCCTCCGGCACGTTGGTGGGTAGGTCGACATCCAACAGGCCGTCACAACCCACGAGGAGGAGAGCGATCAACGCAACCCCCACCCCCCGGATGGCTCTTGCCCAACGGTCTGCTCGTGTTGCAGTGCCCATCTTGAATCCTTTCTTCGATGATCGTTCCGTCTGGATCGCTCCGTTCGGTCTGGTGTCCATGGTTCCCCCCCCTCAGAAGGTGACGCGCAGCGTCGTCATCACCTGCGCGGTAGGAGGAATCGTCGTCTGATGCCTGAAGGCCCGATTGTCACCGGGTGTGGCCGTCTCCGGGTCGAAGATCTTGCTGCCCCAGACCTCCTCCTGCGCCCTCCAGAGGAACATCGGGTTCCTCCACGACACGTTGATCATGGCCCGGCTCGCTCCCGTCCGCTCCACGTACTCGGTGGGCAGGGTGTAGGAAGCCGAAAGCTCCCGGAGGCGGGCGAAACCCGCGTCGTAGATCCCGCTCGGCGTCCGGTCCACGACGGTCCGGTAGGCCTGGAGGATGGGATCGGTCACCGGGTTCACGGCCCGCGTGTTGCTGAAGGAGGTATGACCGGCGTTGATGTCACCGGACACCTGATGATGCCCTCCGCGGAACTCCGCCATGGCGCCCAGTCGGAGGTTGCCTCCGATGGTGAAGTCGGTCTGAAGCGTACCGCTCCAGGTGGGGTTGGGAGTGCCCCAGAAGACTTCCTCGGCCTCCCCGCAGGGAAGGACCTGGTCGAGATTTTCGGGTCCCGCCACACACAGGGCGTATTCGAGGCTCGTCGAGCCCGGGACGAACTCGGCTTCCACCACTTCATGGGCCCAGATTCCCGCCAGGGGATAGCCGGGGCGGTCCCGGAAGAGGTTCAGGTCGCCGGTGTCGACGACCTCGTTTTCGTGCGTGGCCAAGTTCACCCCGAAATTCCAATCGAAGCCGGGACGGGAATAGAGCTGGGTGTTGAGTTCAAGCTCCCATCCCCAGTTCTTGATCTCTCCCACATTCACGATCTGGCTTCCGGGGAAACCTCCCGACGGACGGGTGGCCCGGGCCAGGATGGCGTC
>SKKH01000186.1 GCA_007121555.1 Gemmatimonadota bacterium
GCGCTCCGGGGCCGGATGGTACGGGCGGCGGTGGAGGAGGACCCTCGGATGCTGGTGTCGGATCTGGAGCTGCGCCGTGAAGGACCCTCCTACACGGTGGACACCCTGGAGTCGATCCGGAGCCAGCATCCCGATGACGAGCTCTTCCTGATCCTGGGCACGGACCAGTGGAGGACCTTCGGCGACTGGCACAAGCCCCGCCGCATCGCCAAGTTGGCTCAACTCGTCGTCATGACCCGCAACGGAGAACCCGCGGTCCACGTGGATCCGGGCTTCACCGATGGGCCTCCGCCGGCATTCACTCCGGTGCAGGTGACCCGTCTGGACATTTCGTCCACCGAGCTCAGGGAGCGGCTGAAGTCCGGGCGCTCTGTTCGATACCTCGTCCCCGAAGGCGCCCGCCGGATCATCGAGGCGGGCAAGTTGTACTCCTGACTGCCATGAAGAATTTTTTCAAGAAGTTGTTCGGTGACCGACACGACCGGGAGGTGAAGAACCTTCAGCCCCTGGTCGACGAGATCAATGCCTTCTACGAAGAGTTCCACGAACTCACCGAGGAGGAGCTCAAGGGCAAGACCGAGGAGTTCCGTGCGTACCTGAAGGAGCGGACCCAGCCCATCGAGGATCAGATCGCGGAGGTCCGAAAGGCCCGCGCCCGGGAGGTCGACGCCTCGGCACGGGAGCGGATGAGCGGAGAGCTCGCCGACCTCGACGAGGAGTTGAGCGAAGAGATCTCCGACACCCTGGACGAGCTTCTCCCCGAGGCGTTCGCGGTGGTGAAGGAGACCTGCCGCCGGCTCATGGGCACCGACGTGATGGTGAGCGGGCAGAAGATCAAGTGGGAAATGATCCCCTACGACGTCCAGCTCGTGGGAGCGATTGCGCTGCACCGGGGGACGGCCACCGAGATGCGCACCGGTGAGGGAAAGACCCTGGCCGCCACCATGCCCATGTATCTCAACGCCCTGGCGGGACGAGGCGCCCACCTGGTCACGGTGAACACCTACCTGGCCCAGCGCGACGCCGAGTGGATGGGCGCCATCTACAACTACCTGGGCCTCGAGGTGGGGGTCATCGACCTGCACCAGCCCGGGACCGAGGAGCGGCGGGCCGCCTACGGCGCCGACATCACCTACGGCACGAACAACGAGTTCGGGTTCGACTACCTGCGCGACAACATGGTCCACACCCTGGATCGCAGGGTGCAGCGGGGCCACTTCTACGCCATCATCGACGAGGTGGACTCCATCCTCATCGACGAGGCGCGGACGCCGCTGATCATCAGCGGACCGGTCTCCCGGGATACCGAGACCTCGTACAAGAAGTACAACCCCCTGGTGGGGGCCCTCTACAAGAAGCAGCTGAAGGTGTCGAGCGAGATGATCGCCGAGGCCGAGCAGATGATCGAGGAGGGCGCCGAGTGGGAGGCCGCCCACAAGCTGCTGGCGGCCAAACGGGGCACACCGAAGAACCGACGCCTCCTCAAGATGTTCGCCGACGACGCGTCGCTTCAGAAGCTGGTGCAGAAGGTCGAGGCCGATCTCATGCGCCAGAAGCGGCTCCACGAGCTGGATGAGATGCTCTTCTTCGCCATGGACGAGAAGGGCCACAACGTCCACCTCTCGGACCGGGGCATCGACGAACTCTCCCCCGACGATCCCGACGCCTTCCTGATCCCCGACCTCTCCGAGGTCATCGGCGAGATCAACGAGGACGAGGGACTCACCGACGAGGAGAAGCAGGAGGAGATCCAGACCCTGGAGGCGGAGTACGCCCACAAGAGCGAGCGGATGCACGTGATCCACCA
Organism: Gemmatimonadota bacterium; assembly: GCA_007121555.1. GTDB lineage: Bacteria > Gemmatimonadota > Gemmatimonadetes > Longimicrobiales > Gaopeijiaceae > PWLA01. Next base: position 1,808 of record SKKH01000186.1, read on the forward strand.
GCTCCTCAAGGCCTACGCCCTCTTCCAGAAGGACGAGCAGTACATCATCGGCGAGGAGGACGGGGCCGTCGTGATCGTCGACGAGTTCACCGGACGCCAGATGCCGGGACGGCGCTGGAGCGACGGGCTCCACCAGGCGGTGGAGGCCAAGGAGGGGGTCGAGGTGAAGGGCGAGACCCAGACCCTGGCCACCGTGACGATCCAGAACTATTTCCGGATGTACGGGAAGCTTTCGGGCATGACGGGAACGGCCGAGACCGAGGAGAACGAGTTCCACCAGATCTACGGGCTCGACGTCCTGGTCGTCCCCACGAACCGACCCATCATCCGGGACGACCGCGACGATCTGATCTTCAAGACGAAGCGGGAGAAGTACAACGCCCTGATGGACGAGATCGACCGGCTCCACCAGATGGAGCTGCCCGTGCTGCTGGGTACCACCAACGTCGACGTCTCCGAGACCCTCTCGCGGATGCTCAAGCGTCGGGGAATCCGGCACGAGGTGCTGAATGCGAAGCAGCACGCCCGAGAGGCCGACATCGTGGCCGGAGCCGGTCAGCCCGGCGCCGTCACCATCGCCACGAACATGGCAGGCCGGGGCACCGACATCAAACTGGGCAAAGGAGTCACGGATTCCCGCACGGTGGGGTGGGCCAAGGACAAGGGCCTGAACCTGGAGGAGCTGGGTCCGGTGGACCCGGGGCTCTGGGCCGATTACACCACCAAGCCCGACGACTTCGAGATCGAGCCGGGGGGCCTCCACATCCTGGGGTCGGAGCGCCACGAGAGCCGGCGGATCGACCGTCAGCTCCGGGGTCGAGCGGGCCGCCAGGGAGATCCGGGCGCCACCCAGTTCTTCCTGTCGCTGGAAGACGACCTCATGCGGCTGTTCGGCTCGGAGCGGATCGCCAACGCCATGGAGAAGTGGGGTGCCGAGGACGGAGAGGTCATCACCCACGGGCTGGTGACCAAGTCCATCGAGCGGGCCCAGAAGCGGGTCGAGGGCAACAACTTCGAGGCCCGGAAGAAGCTGCTGGACTACGACGACGTCATGAACCAGCAGCGGGAGGTCATCTACGACCTCCGCCTCTTCGCCCTGGAGGGAGGAGAGGAGTTGAAGGGTGAGATCTGGGAGATGGTCCAGACGGCCACGCGGGAGCTGGTGGAGGAGTTCACTCCCGAGGACGTCCACTTCGATCTCTGGGAGCTGCATGCGCTGCGGCGCAGGCTCCTCATGGATCTCTTCGTCCTGGTCGACGACCTCCCCGAGACGGAGGACGACGAGGCCGACTTCGTGGATCGAGAGGAGATCCTGGAGGCGGTGATCCCTGCGGCGCGAGAGCAGTTCGAGCGGAAGGTGGAGGGCTTCGGCGACCATGCCGAGCGGCTCCAGAGCTGGCTCATGCTCTCAGTCATCGACGACAAGTGGAAGGACCACCTCTACGACCTGGACTCCCTGAAGTCGTCCATCGCCTTCCGGGGTTGGGGACAGAAGGATCCCCTCATCGAGTACAAGCGCGAGGCCTACGACATGTTCGTGGATCTCATGCGCGACATCCGGAAGACGGTGACGAGCCTCTTCTACCGGGCCCAGATCGGTCAGCCCCAGCAGCGCCGACAGGACCAGACCCAGCGGCTCTCCTACTCCGGTCCCGAATCCGGAGGCGACACCAGCGCGGCCGCGGCTGCCGCGAGGCAGGCCGCAGGCCGTGTCGGGCGGGGCGGCTCACGGCTGGATCCCGTGGGGGTCTCGGCCGCGGCCCGGGCGGCCCAGCCCGACTCCGGGCCCGACCCCTCGCAGCTCCAGACGAACCGGGGGGAGAGCGAGGCGGCGCCCCAGCAGCCCATCACGGTGGAGGACGAGCCGGGACGAAACGATCCCTGCCCGTGCGGAAGCGGGAAGAAGTACAAGAAGTGTTGCGGACGAGTGGCCTGACGGGGGGCTCGCCGCTCCGTCGACCCCTGGAGGATCTCGCTCGGCGCCCGGAGGATCTCGTTTGGCGCGCGCGGTGGTTCGTCTCCTGCACCCTGCTGGCCGCCCTTCTGGGGTGGCCAGCAGACGTTTCAGCTGGAATGTCCTCCGTTTCAGCTGGAACGCCCTCCGTTTCGGCTGGAACGACCCCCTTCTCGGCTGAAGCGGTCCCGGCCTCATCGCCCGCGCTCGACGAGCCCCGCTACCTCCTGATTCACCTGGACGGGGTCTCCGCCGACCTCTTCGCCGAGGAGCTGGAGGCCGGCCATCTGGAGAACCTCCGGGCCTTCTTTTCCGACCACGGGATCATCGGCCACGGGGTGACCTTCTTCCCGCCCTTCACCTCGAACGTGGTCCTGCGCCTTCGCCACGGCGTGGGCATGGAGGAGGGGGAGGTCCTGGACTGGGGGGGCTTCGACTCCGACGAGGAGGTGCAGCGGGGCCGGGTCGGCGTCTTCATGGAGTACGCCGCCACCCTTCCTCGACGGACCCGGAGCAACTTCATCCACGGCTTCCCGGTCCTGGACCACTTGGCCGGACTCTCCCTCTGGAACGTGCCCGAGAAGCTCGATACGTACGGCGTTGTGGAGTTCTACTGGTTTGGCACCGACACGGCGGGACATGTGTGGGGCGAGGATGCGATCCGGGACAACCTCCGCCGGTTCGACCGATATTTCCGGGGTCTGGCCGGGAACCTGGACGACGACGTCCATGTGGTGATCTACGCCGACCACGGGATGGTCTTCGGCGAGGTGGAGCCCTACGATGCCGAGGTGGCGGCCTTCCTCGAAGGAAGGATCCGCAACTACGCCTATCCCAACATCCACCTCTCCGAAGGTGAAGACCCGGAGGAGGTGGCACGGGAGCTCGTGACCGAGACCTGGCAGGACTTCGCCTTCTACCAGGTGGAGCCCGGATGGGTGGAGGGATTCGATGCGGGAGGGCGTCGGCTCCACATCCGGCGCGAGGGAGGCGGAGGGGAGGCGCTTCGCTCCCCGGAGGGACTGCAGTCCACGGTGAGCTACCGGTTCGAGGGTCCGGGGCCTGACCCCCTGGGCTACGAGGAACTGGGGTACCGAGGCGAGCCCCTGACCCCCGACGAGTGGCTGGATCTGACCCACGATCAGACCTATCCCTACGCCCCGATCCGAATCCTGGAGCTCTTCAGCAATCCCCGGGTGGGCGACGTGGTCACGGTGCTGAACGACAAGCCCAAGGCCGGCCCCTGGGTCTACGCCGGAAATCACCACGGGCTCACCCGAAGCGACATGGCGGTGCCGGTCCTGGTGAGGGGGGCCGAGCTGGAGCACCTCTACGAGCGGTCCCACGTGCGCCTCGAGAACC
>SKKH01000199.1 GCA_007121555.1 Gemmatimonadota bacterium
CCGGAACGGAACCCGGTCCAGCGCTTCCCGGCATCGCTCGGGGTCGGGGAGCGTCTTCAGATAGTCGCCCCCGATGGCCCAAAGGAGGTCCATCCGGCCTTGCCACGCAGCCTCCACCACCTCGACGGCGCTCATGCCCCGATGCGGGGGGACCGGAAAGCCCCAGAGGTCCTCGAAGTGTGCTCGGACCGCAGGGTCGTGCACGGGCCTTCCCCCGGGAAGGGTCCACGGAACGGCGCCCATCTCCGCTCCGCCCTGGACCCCGGAATGGCCCCTGATGGGCATGAGTCCGCACTTCTCCCTTCCCAGGAAGCCCCGAGCCAACGCCAGATTGAGGATGGCCTGCACGTTCTCGACCCCGTGGCGATGCTGGGTCACCCCCATGCTCCAGACGAAGACTGCGGACTCGGCCTCCGCCAACATTCGGGCCAACCCCTCCATCTCGGCTCGCGACGCCCCGGCCCCCGCCTCGAGATCCTCCCAGGAGAGCTGTGCCAGCTCCTGCTCTACCTCGTCGAAACCCTGGGTGTGGGCGTCCAGGAAGGCTCGGTCCACGGCGTCCCATTCCACCAGCGTCCGGAGCACACCCGTGAGGAAGTGGGCGTCTCCTCCCTGCCGGGGTTGAAAGAACCGGTCCACGAGCTGGGTTCCGAAGACCGCGCTGTCAGCGATGGAGGGGATCCAGTAGCGTTCGAGACCCGGCTCCACAAAGGGATTCACCGACACCACCCGGGTGCCCTGAGTGCGCGCCTCGTAGATGTACTTGGTGGCCACCGGCTGGTTGTTGGGCAGGTCCGTTCCGATGAGAATGAGCAGGTCCGACCCGATCCAGTCGGCATAGGAGCAGGTGGACGCCGCCACACCCAGCGTGTCCTTCATTCCGGTGGTGCTGGGCGCGTGACAGATCCGGGCCGAGTTGTCGATGTGGTTGGTACCCAGGAAACGGGCCACCTTCTGGACGGTATAGTATACCTCGTTGGTGATTCCGCGGGAGGTCAGGTAGAAGGCCATCCGCTCCGGATCCACCTCCCGGACCCGTTCGGACACGAGGTCCTCGACCTCGCTCCAGCCCAGCCGGGAGAACCCGACTTCTCCCCGCCTTCGGACCATGGGGAAGGGAAGCCGACCCAACTCGCGGAGCTCCTGCGGTTGGAGCTTGGCCAGGGCATCGGCATCAGAAAGGTGGACCGGGTCCAAGGGCCCCATGGTGTTCAGCCGAAGCAGGCGAAGGCGGACTGCGCAGAGATGGACCCCGTCCAGGGTGAAATCCCGCATGCCGGTGGTGCCCAGGGCGCAGCCATCGCAGACTCCATCCCGGAGAATTCGCCAGGCGTAGGCCAACTCGTCGCGGTTCTCCCAGGCCACCTGCGCCATCTCGGTCAGGTGGTGGGGCTTCGTCTCTCCGAGGCCGAAGGGTCGGAGGGAAGCCCACATCGAAGGGTTGAAACGAAGATCCAGCATGAGGTGGCCGGGGACAGGATGACAGGAACGAAACGGACCGGATTCGGTCCTCGGGTCCGTTTCCCGCTGTCTTCAATGTCCCGGTCCTCGGCCGAAAAGGCCAGCGCCCGGCCCTCTTTAATCGCCCGGAGGAGTTGACTCGTGGTCTACCGCATTCTCGCCGATCTCACCATGCTGATCCACTTCGGCTTCCTGGTCTTCGTATCGGTCGGGGCCCTTCTCCTCCTCTGGCGTCGCTGGATCGTCCTGATCCACCTCCCGGCCGTGATCTGGGGCGCCGCCATCTCCTTTTTCGGTTGGATCTGTCCCCTGACCCCCCTTGAAAACCGTCTCCGCCGCATGGGGGGAGCCGAAGGGTACGAAGGTGGGTTCATCGACTACTACATCGCCGGAATTCTCTATCCTCAGGGGCTGACCCGAACCCATCAGATCGTCCTCGGACTCCTTGTCCTGCTGATCAACGCAGCCGTCTACCTCTGGGTGTTCCGGACCCGCGTCAGGCGGTGAGGCCCCCGTCGATGGGGATCACGGCGCCGGTGATGAAGCGGCTCTCGTCGGAGGCCAGGAAGAGGGCCAGGTCGGCCATCTCTTCGTTGGTGCCGTAGCGGCCAAGGGGGATCATTCCCTCGAAGCCCTTCTTCGCCTCCTCGGCGGCTCCCGGGGCGAATCCCTCCTCCAGAGAACGCATCATCCTGTTGTCCACCGGCGAGGGGTGGATCGAGTTCACCCGGATTCCCAACGGCGCGCCCTCCAGGGCTCCGGATCGCATCAGGCCGATGGTCGCGTGCTTGCTGGTGGTGTAGGCGCTCACGTTCGGGGTGCCCTGAAGGCCCGCCACCGACGAGGTGATGATGACACTTCCACCCCCTGCCTTCTCGAGTGCGGGAAACCCGTGCTTCATCCCCAGCCAGACTCCCTTGACGTTGACCCCCATGACCTGATCGTAGGTCTCCTCCGGGTACTCGGTCATGGGTTTGACCACCCCTTCGACCCCAGCGTTCAGGAAGAGCACGTTGATCCGTCCGAAGCGGTCCAGCGCCTCCTGGGTGTAGCGGGCTACATCGGCATCCATGGAGACATCGGCGGCCGTCCAGGCGACCCGCTCGTCGGCAAGCTCCTCGGCGGCGGCCTCCAGGGCCTCCTCCTTCAGGTCGACCAGGTGGATTCCTGCGGCACCCTCCTTCAGAAAAAGGCGGGCGGTGGCCAGGCCGATTCCTCCGGCCCCTCCGGTGATGACGGCAACGCGATCCTCGAGTCTCATATTCTCATTCTCCCTGGGCCGGGCCCACTGGGGCGGTGATTGTATCTGACAAGCCTACGCTCTCCACCTCTCCGCAAGAGGTGGGCCTGAGCACGGGGCAGGCACGGAGTCCAGGGGGCCCTGAGCGGGAAGAGCGTCAAGATACAGTCAGACCTGCGCTTAAGGGACATGCACGAGACCACGTTCAGCATGTCCTCTCCCTCTGGAACCGGGGTCATTCGGGTCATTGTGTCCCGGTCCGGGACCATTGCGCGGACGTCCCGCGAGGGGGAAGGAGCATTGGCGATGTCTGGCGGGCCCCTCCCGGTCTGACTAGACTTCGAAGTGTAGTCTCCCAGGGTGCGACCTGGTCTCGGGTTCGGCCTCCCCTTGGCGAGCCGTCCGCTCCGGCGGTCTCTGCGCGGTTCTTTCCCTTGCTCCGGTTCCTCTTCGCCGGGTCCCCCTGACCTGAGTCGGAACGCCTCCTTCCATGAGCTCCTCCAAACCTTCCGGACGCCCGCCTCGGCGACCCATCGATACCTCAGAGGTCTGGAAGGAGACCCGGGCCCTGATCCGGGCCCATCGAGGGGCGCTCATCCTGGGGTTCTGCCTCATGCTGGTGAACCGGCTCTCGGGGTTCGTCCTTCCCGCCTCGTCCAAGTTTCTCATCGACGAGGTGGCGGGCAACGCGCGGGGCGACCTCCTGCTCCCTCTGGCCGGTGCCGTGGCGGTGGCCACCCTGGTGCAGGGGGGCTCCGCCTTCGCGCTGTCTCAGGTGGTGAGCGTCGCGGCGCAGCGGGCCATTGCCGACATGCGCCGGCGAGTGCAGCGCCACGTGCTTCACCTGCCGGCCTCCTACTTCGACAACACCCGGGCGGGAGTTCTGATCTCCAGGATCATGACCGACGCGGAAGGGATCCGGAACCTCGTGGGCACCGGGGTCGTGCAACTCACCGGTGGCCTCCTGACATCGATCCTGGCCCTGGCGGTCCTCTTCTGGCTCAATGTGCCGCTGACCCTGGTCGTCGTCCTGATCCTGGCCGTTTTCGGGGGGACCATGGCCGTGGCGTTTCGGCGTCTTCGTCCCCTCTTTCGTGAGCGAGGGGCGATCAACGCCCAGGTCACGGGGCGTCTGGGCGAGGGCCTCGGTGGGATCCGGGTCGTGAAAACGTACGTGGCGGAGCGGCGGGAGGCGCGGATCTTCGCCCAGGGTGTGCACCGACTCCTCCGGAATATCGCGTCCACCATCACAGGCACCTCGGCCGTGACGGCCTTCTCCACGATCTGCGTGGGGGTGGTCGGGGCTGTCATCATCATCATGGGAGGCGAGGCGCTCCTGGACGGCCGCATGACCCTGGGTGATCTGGTCATGTACGTGTTCTTCGTGGGACTCATGGCCGCCCCACTGGTTCAGATGGCCAACATCGGGACGCAGATTTCGGAGGCCTTCGCCGGATTGGACCGGATCCGGGAGATCCTGAATGTCGCAGCCGAGGATGCCGGGGACCGTGAGCGGCGACCCGTGCCTCGCCTCGAGGGCGAGGTCCACTTCGAGAATGTGGGATTCAGCTATGAGGAAGGGGTGCCGGTCCTCCGGGACATCTCCTTCCACGCCCCGGCCGGAAGCACCACGGCGCTGGTCGGCCCCAGCGGAGCGGGGAAGAGCACCCTGATCGGACTCGTCATGGCCTTCCACCATCCCGGTCAGGGGAGAGTCCTGGTGGACGGCATGGATCTTCGGGAGGTCCGACTCGGGGAATACCGACGTCAGCTCGGGGTGGTGCTCCAGGACAACGTGCTCTTCGAGGGCACCATCAGGGAGAACATCGCCTTCGCCCGTCCCGGGGCCTCGGCCCAGGAGGTGAAGGAGGCCGCACGCATCGCCAACTGCGACGAGTTCATCCACCGCTTCGACGAAGGGTACGAAACCATGGTGGGGGAGCGGGGCGTCAAGCTGTCCGGAGGCCAGCGACAACGTGTGGCCATCGCCCGGGCCATCCTCGCCGATCCCCGCATCCTCATCCTCGACGAGGCCACGAGCTCATTGGACTCGGAGAGCGAGTCGCTGATCCAGGAAGGCCTGGCGCGGCTCCGGGAAGGACGTACCACCTTCGTCATCGCCCATCGCCTCTCCACCATTCGCAGCGCCGACACGATTCTGGCCATGGAGGACGGCCGGATCGTGGAACGGGGCGACCATGAGGAACTCATGGAGCGCCGAGGGCTCTATCGGCGACTCTACGAGCGCCAGCACGGGATCTTCACCAACCTCTTCGTGAATCCCGGAGAGGAGCTCACCCCCGTGGGGGAGGGACCCGACGTGGCCTGACGTGCCCTGACGGCACGGGTCTACTCAGGGCCGATCCGGCCCCTCCTCTCGGGGCGAGTTCAGA
>SKKH01000008.1 GCA_007121555.1 Gemmatimonadota bacterium
ATCGTGGTCCTGGGTGTGATGAACGGGATGCAGGAGGAACTGCGCGACAAGATCCTGAGCTCCACCCCCCATGTCCTGGTCCTGGAGCATGGGGCGGCCCTTCGGATGTCGGACTGGCGTCACCTCATGGACTCGGTCCAGGCCGTCCCTCAGGTTCGAGCCGTCGCGCCCTTCCTCCTGACGAAGGTCGCCGTACTCCGCTCCGAGGAGTACGCCCAGTCGGCCGACCTCTACGGCGTCTCCCTGGAGATGGACCCGGACGATGCGTCCACGGACATGGAGGCGGAGATCCTCCGGGGGGTTCACGAACTGGGCCCTACCGAGTCGGGATACCCCCCGGTCATCCTGGGCAGTCGACTGGCCGACAGGATCGGAGCGTTCCCCGGGGATACCCTGAGGGTGATCTCGCTGGAGAACATCCGTCCCAGTCCCTATGGCCACCTGATCCCCACGGTCCGGGCTTTCGAGGTGACCGGGACCTTCACGACGGGGATGTACGAGTACGATGTGGGCAATCTCTACGCGCCCCTGGCGGATGTGCAGGGGCTGCTGGGGATCGCGGGCACGGACCAGGTGTCGGGCCTCAGCGTTCGCATCACCGACCCGTGGGAGGCCACTGCGGTGGGTCGGACCATCCGGGACCGGCTCGGGTTCCCCTACTGGACCCAGACCTGGATCGATACGAACCAGTCCCTGTTCGCGGCACTTCAACTCGAGAAGCTCGCCCTGGGCGTCATCCTCTTTCTCATCGTCATCGTGGCGGCCTTCAACATCGTGAGTACGCTCGTGATGGTGGTGGTGGATCGGACGTCGGAGATCGGAATCCTCAAGTCCATGGGGATGAGCGACGGGCAGGTCCTTCGCATCTTCGTTCTTCAGGGGATGGCCATCGGGGTCCTGGGCACCTTCCTCGGAACGACGCTGGGGCTATTCCTCTCCTGGATCCTCCACACCTTCGAGATCATTCAGATTCCGCCCGACGTCTACTTCATCGAACGACTCCCCGTGTCGGTGAACCCGACCGACGTGTTGCTCATCATCGGTGGAAGCCTGATCATCGCCCTCCTGGCGACGATCTATCCGGCCCTCCAGGCGTCCCGCCTCCAGCCGGTGGAGGCGATCAAGCATGACTGAGGCCAGAAGCCCGAAGCTGCACACCGAGCGGGAAGGAACCGGAGGCACTCCCCGTCCCGTGGAGGCCCTTGCCCTGAGCCGGTCCTACACGCTGGGCGACGGGAGTGAACTCGCCATACTCCAGGGGGTAGACCTGGCCATTGAGAGCGGAGAGGCGGTGGCCATCGTCGGCGCCAGCGGATCCGGGAAATCGACGCTCCTTCACCTCCTGGGGGCTCTGGACCAACCCACCTCCGGAGAGATTCGGGTCGGAGGCCGAAGCCTGACCGGACGGTCGAGCCAGGAGCTGGCCCGGCTTCGGAACCGGTTCGTGGGATTCGTTTTCCAGTTCCACCACCTCCTCAGGGAATTCACCTCCGTCGAGAACGTGATGCTCCCCGGCCTGATCGACGGCCGACCTCGTGGAGAGATGAGAGAGAGGGCCAGGGAACTTCTGGAGGCCGTGGGGTTGGGAGAGCGGCTCGAGCATCGGCCGGGGCAGCTCTCCGGAGGGGAGCAGCAGAGGGTCGCGGTGGCTCGGGCCCTGGCCAATGACCCGGTGGTGCTCCTGGCCGACGAGCCTTCCGGGAACCTGGACACCCGGACGAGCGAGGCGCTCCACGACCTCCTCTTCCAGATCCGAGAGCAACGCAATCTCTCCCTCGTACTCGTGACCCATAATCGGGAACTCGCGTCCCGGGCCGATCGAACTCTCCTCCTTCGGGAGGGTTCACTCGAGCCCACCGAGATCTCACGGGAGGACACATGGTCTGCGACAACTGCGGATCGGGAAACGCCGTGATCCACCTCACCCAGATCGTAGAGAACGAGATGAAAACGCTGCATCTCTGCGAGAAGTGCGGAGCCGAAAAGGGGGTCGAAGGGTCGACGGTCCCGGAGTCGTTCCCTCTCACGGACTTTCTCGCCCAGATGGGGAAGCAGAAGGGGGGCTCCTCCGGCACCGGACCCAGCGACGCCTGTGCGTTCTGCGGGCTCACCTTCAAGGAGTTCCGGGAGGTCGGACGTCTGGGGTGTCCGCACTGCTGGACCGCCTTCGAGGGTCACCTCCGCGGACTCGTTCGACGGATCCACGGGAGCACCCAGCATGTCGGGAAGATCTATCTTTCTCCCGATCCCTCCGTCTCCGAACGTGAGAAGAAGCTGGAGGGGCTGCGCCGGCGGCTTCGCCGGGCCGTGGAACTCGAGGACTTCGAACGCGCCGCGGATCTGAGAGATGAGATCCGGTCGCTGGAGCCCTCGTCATGACGGGTGACGAATCCACCGACCCCACTCTACCCGACCCCGAAGATCCTGGACTCGGGTGGCTCGACGCGTCGGGAGAACATGCCGACATTGTGCTCTCCACCCGGGTCCGGCTCGCCCGGAACCTCCAGGGGCATCCCTTCGGTCCCCGGGCAGGAGAAGGAGACCGGGTCGCGGTGCTGGACCGGGTGCGAAGCGTGCTTCCCCGCATCCCCTCGCTGGTCCACTCCGACATCACCGAACTGGGCAGTGAGAGCCCGCGAACCCGTCGGCTCCTCCTGGAACGCCGTCTGGCCTCCCGGGAACTCGTGGGTGAACATGGGAAGACTCCGGGAAAGGGCTCCGCGCTCATCGTGGGAGTCCGGCGGCCCGTGTCGGTCATGGTCAACGAAGAGGACCACCTCCGTCTCCAGACCCTCTTCTCAGGACTCCGGGTGCACGAAGCATGGCACATCCTCGACACCCTGGACGAGGAGTTGGGACATCAGGTGCCGTACGCCTTCCATCCCGAGTTCGGGTTTCTGACCAGTTGCCCCACCAACGTGGGGTCCGGACTGAGGGCCTCTGTCCTCCTGCATCTGCCGGCCCTGGTCCTGACGAAGGAGATCGGGAAGGTCCTGCAGGGACTCACCCAGGTAGGCCTGACCTTCAGGGGTCTCTACGGTGAGGGCTCGGAGGTCGTCGGGAATTTCTTCCAGCTTTCGAACCAGACGACGCTGGGGAAGAGTGAGGAGGAGCTGGTCGACCACCTGGACCGCATCGTCCGGCAGGTCATCGAGTACGAAACGCGAGCCCGCAAGGTGCTCCTGCGAGACGCGGCTTCAGTGACGGAAGACAAGATCTGGAGGGCGTACGGTTTACTTCGGTACGCCCGCTCCCTATCGTTCGAAGAATTGATGAATCTGTTGAGCGGGGTGCGCCTGGGAGCATCGCTGAAACTACTTTCAGGACTCCGTGTATACCCCCTCAACAAGATCATGATATTCACCCAGTCGGCGCATCTGGAGGAAGCTGCCGGCCGGGAACTCTCACCCAGCGAAAGCGATGCCCACAGGGCAGCGTACGTGCGGCGGATCCTCGCCTCCGAAGGCGCGGTTTCTCCCGATGAGAGTGGTTCCGATGGACCGTCCTCCTCCGAACCGTCCGGCTGACGTCCGGCCCATGCCCCTCCGAGGGACTCGATGAATTACAACTTTACAGACCGCGTTCGAAAGGTCCTGGCCATGGCTCGGGATGAAGCCATCCGACTCCAGCACGACTACGTGGGGACGGAGCATATTCTTCTCGGACTCATCCGAGAGGGTGAAGGCGTGGCAGCCGCTGTACTCACGAATCTGAGCGCCGATCTGGACCAGATCCACGAGCGGATCGAGGAATCGGTGAAGCCCGGAAAGGCCACCATCGCTCTCGGCGAACTCCCCTACACGTCCCGGGCGAAGAAGGTGTTGGAATTCGCCATGGCCGAGGCAAGGGAGTTGAACCACTCGTACGTGGGCACGGAGCACCTGCTTCTTGGCCTGCTCCGAGAGGAGAAGGGCATCGCGGCTCAGGTCCTCAACTCCCTCGGAATCTCCCTGGAGGAGGCCAGAGCCGAGACGCTCAAGGTCCTGGGTTCCGACATGGGGCCCTCCGAACCCGCGGGGATCGCCGGAAGCTCGTCGTCCTCATCCTCCGGAAGTTCTCAGGGCGGAAAGGGCGACAAGAAGTCGAAAACTCCTGCGCTGGATCACTTCTGCCGGGACCTCACGGAGCTGGCCACCCAGGGGAAGCTGGATCCGACGATCGGCCGTCAGGACGAGATCGATCGAGTCGTGGAGATCCTCTGCCGTCGCAAGAAGAACAATCCGGTCCTCATCGGAGAGCCCGGTGTAGGAAAGACGGCGATCGTGGAAGGCCTGGCCCAGCTCATCTCGAAGGACGAGGTGACCGAGGCCCTCAAGGGCCATCGGGTCCTGGCCCTGGATATGGCCGCGGTCATCGCGGGCACGAAGTATCGCGGTCAGTTCGAGGAGCGCCTCAAGGCCGTGATGAACGAGATCTCCCAGAACAAGAACGTGGTGCTTTTCATCGACGAGCTCCACACGTTGGTGGGGGCCGGAGCCGCCGAGGGGGCCATCGACGCCTCCAATATGCTGAAGCCGGCCCTGGCCCGAGGCGAGCTCCAGTGCATCGGGGCTTCGACCCTGAACGAATATCGGAAGTACATCGAGAAGGACGGCGCCCTGGAGCGGCGCTTCCAGCCCGTGATCGTGGACCCGCCGGCCGTGGACGAGACCGTCGAGATCCTGAAGGGCCTTCGGGGGCACTACGAGGACCATCACAAGATCGTGATCCCGGACGACACCCTGGATGCGGCGTCCCGCCTCTCGGATCGCTACATCACCGACCGGTTCCTTCCCGACAAGGCCATCGACGTGATCGATGAGGCCGGAGCCCGGGCGCGGATCGCCTCCCAGGTTCCGCCCCCGGACATGGAAGAGCTCAAGGAGGAGCTCGCCGCCATTGGGACTCGCAAAGAAGACGCCATCCGCGATCAGGACTTCGAGCGTGCGGCCGAACTCCGTGACCAGGAGCGCGAGGTCCAGAATCGGATCCGGGACCGCCAGGCCGAGTGGGAGGAGGAGCGAAAGCAGAACCGTCCCCAGATCGAGCCCGAGGATGTGGCGTTCATCGTGAGTCGCTGGACGGGGATTCCCGTGACCCGGCTCCGCCAGGCCGAAACCGACCGGCTCGTCAACATGGAGGATGAGCTCCACAAGCGGGTCGTGGGCCAGGACGACGCCATCGAGGCGATCTCCCGGGCCATCCGCCGCAGCCGTGCGGGTCTCAAGGATCCCCGGCGACCCATCGGTTCGTTCATCTTCTCCGGACCCACCGGGGTAGGGAAGACCGAGCTGGCACGTGCCCTCGCCGAGTTCCTCTTCGCCGATCGGGACGCCCTCGTTCGCGTGGACATGAGCGAATACATGGAGAAGTTCTCCGTATCTCGACTCATCGGAGCGCCTCCTGGATACGTGGGGTACGAGGACTCCGGGACGCTCACCAAGGCAGTGCGGCGCCGGCCCTATTCCGTCGTCCTGCTCGACGAGATCGAGAAGGCCCATCCGGACGTGTTCAACATCCTCCTCCAGGTGCTGGACGAAGGACACCTGACCGACAACTACGGGCGGGTCATCGACTTCAAGAACACCGTCCTGATCATGACCTCGAATCTGGGCGCCCGGGACATCACCAAGGGGGGCGGCCTCGGATTTCACACCTCCGATCCCCAGTCCAGCTACGAGGTGATGAAGACGAAGGTGCGCGAGGAGATCGAACGAGCCTTCAACCCCGAGTTTCTCAACCGGGTGGACGACACCATCGTCTTCCACCCCCTGAGCAGGGAAGAGATTGGAGAGATCGTCCACATTCTCCTGAAGGACGTTCGCGCCCGACTCGAGGATGAGGAGTTGACCCTGAAGGTTTCCGACGCAGCCACCGAATTCCTGGTGGATCGTGGGTATGACAAGAAGTTTGGAGCCCGGCCACTTCGCCGCGCCATCCAGCGCTACCTGGAGGATCCTCTCTCAGAGAAGATCCTGGTGGCTGAGTTTGGGGCAGGTGCGGAGATCGAGGTGGATGTCGATCCTGATGGAGAGCGTCTCACCCTTCGAGAGGCCTCCGCTACCAAGACTTGAGGCATGACGTTCTCTTCCATTCTCCGGTCGCTCCAGCTTCGGGCCGCCCCTCTGGCCCTGGCTGGAGCGACTGCGTTTTTCGTCCCCACCTTCCTTGCGGGACAGGTCCCCGAGACCCCACAGGACCTTCCGGCTCAAGAGCTGGGGGCCGGGGCCGTCGTGGACTCCATCCATGTCGAGGGGAACCGGTGGGTCGAATCCAACCTGATCGTCGGAACCACCGGGCTCCAGGTCGGCAGTGCGATCACCTTCATCGACATCCAGGAGGCGGAACGACGCCTGTGGGCCACGGGACGATTCCGTGATATCCAGGTCTTCGCCCGTGGGGGCATCGACGATGACGATCCTGTCATCCTGACCTTCCGGGTGGAGGAGAATCCGGTGGTGAGCCGGATCCGCTTCGAAGGTCTGAGGAGCCTCAACGAGCGTGACGTGCGGGATGAATCAGGGATCCGGACCGGTGAACCGTACTCGCCTCAGCGGGCCGTCCAGGCCATCGCGTACATCCGTGAGGGCCTGGCGGAGAAGGGGATCCCTTTCGCCAACATCGAGGAGCGGCAGGATCCCATCGAAGGAGTGGATGGCGAGGTGGAGCTCGTGTTCTCTGTGGACGAGGGGACGAGGGTCGTCGTCTCGCAGGTGGAATTCCAGGGGAACGAAGTCTTCTCCAATTCGGACCTTCGTTCCGTCCTCTCGACCCGCCAGGAGGGATTCTGGTGGTTCCGCTCCGGCGCGTACCGGGAGGAGACCCTGGAGGAAGACCTCCGGGATCGCCTCCCCCGATTCTACGCCGCCAACGGCTACCTGGACTTCCAGGTCCTGGGAGACACGCTCATCATCGACCAGCGGACGGGGAAATCCCGGCTGGAGGTCATGGTCGATGAGGGTCCCCAGTACCGGATCGCCGACTTCAACGTGGCCGGAAATCGCCGCTTCCCGGCCGAGGAACTGGAGCGCTACTACTCCCAGGAACAGGGGGGGCTGCTGCGCACCTTGGGCCTCTCCCGGGACCGGAGTGGGGACGACGCCGTCTTCGATCGCACCGCCTTCCAGGAAGCTACGGAGCAGGTGGAGCAACTCTACAGGAATCAGGGCTACCTCTACGCCCGAGTCGAGCCCGTGATCGACCGTATCCCCGCGGCCGAGGGAGAGGAGTACCCCAGGGTGAACCTCACCTGGCAGGTCCAGGAAGGTCAGCCGGCCTACATCCGCCGGGTCAACATCAGGGGGAACACCTTCACCCACGACCGGGTGATCCGTGAACAGATCGCGCTGCTGCCAGGGGATCTCTACTCCGAGGAGCGCGTTCTCCGGAGCTACCAGTCCATCTCCGGACTGGGGTTCTTCGAGACGCCTCTCCCGTTCCCCGATATCCAGCCCGACCCCGAGACCGGTGATGTCGACATCACCTTCCAGGTCGAGGAGCAGCAGACCGGGTCCATCAACTTCGGCACCTCCATGGGTGGAGTCACCGGAGTCGCCGGCTTCCTGGGGTACGAGCAGCCCAATCTCTTCGGACAGGCCAAATCCGGGAGTCTGCGCTGGGACTTCGGACGCTTCCAGAACAACTTCCAGCTCCAGTATACCGATCCCTCGCTCTGGCAGAGCCGGGTGAGCGGCTCCGTCTCGCTCTTCCGTGCCCGGGACCGCTTCTTCAGCTTCGCCACCGGTGAGCAGGTTCGGACCGGAGGACTGACACGCTTCGGGGTACCCGTGCCGGGCTCCATGTATTCCCGTGTGTTCCTGGGGTACAGCCTGTCTCGGACCGACTACCGGCTCCGGGAAGGAGCCGAGGACACCTCCCTCTTTGGACGGCCTCCCGGAACCCAGAGTTCGCTGAGCCTGGGGGTCACCCGCCGGACGAAGGACCACCCGATCTTCCCCACCGTCGGTTCGCTCCTCTCCTTCGACAACACCCTGAGTGGGGGCGTCCTGGGTGGCGATGGAGACTTCACCAAGCACGAACTGAGAGGTGAGTGGTGGGTGCCCGTCGGCCGGATCGGGGGGGAACAGCCCGGATCGCGTCCGGTCATCTTCACCCTCGGGCTCCGAGCCGAGGGTGGAGCCATCTTCGGTGACGCCGGAAACTTCCCCTTCGACCGTTTCTGGCTGGGTGGTGTACAATTTGGGGAGTCGCTTCGTGGATACGATGAGACCACGATCACTCCCCAGGGGTACTTCTCCAGGGGATCCGGACAGATCACCGACGTGGAGCGGCTCGGCGACACGTACATGACGGTGGGAGCCGAATACGCTGTCCGCTTGAATGACAACATTTCGCTTTCGGCCTTCTATGAGGCGGGGAATGTGTGGCGTCACCCGCGAGAAGTAGATCCGTCCCGTCTCTTCCGAGGCGCAGGATTGGGGGTCCAGCTCGTGACCCCCTTCGGACCGATCGGGCTGGACTACGCCTACGGGTTCGACAAGACCGTCCCGGGATGGCAGCTCCACTTCCGTATGGGTGGGCAGGGAGGCATGTTCTGAGGTGGCCTCCCCCTCGCCGCGAGCCACATCGTGGCTTCATCTAACAACACACCTGGAGACACGACACATGCGTTCAGCTTCGTTCGTTCTGGCTGGGATCCTTCTCCTCGCCTTTGCGCAGCCGATGGAGGCTCAGACGCCCCGGATCGGATACATCGACTCCCAGGCCATCCTCCAGGAAGCTCCTGGCGCGCAGGAGGCTCAGCAGGAGTTCGAGCGGAACATGCAGGGATATCAAGATGAGATCCAGCAGATGGGAGAAGAACTGGAGCGTCTCATCGAGCAGTATCAGCAGCAGGAGCGGACACTGTCTCCCGAAGCCAGGCAGCGACGCGAGGAAGAGATCCGTCAGAAGGAAATGCAGTACCAGCAGCGAGTCGAGGAGATGGAGAGGGAGGCGGCCGAACGTCGTCAGCAGCTCGTGGAACCCATCCTCGATCGGATGTCCGGAGCCATCGAGCAGATTCGGTCCGAGGGTCAGTATACGATGATCTTCGATGTGGCTTCGAGAGCCATCATCGCCGCTGATCCCGAGTTGGACCTCACCACTCAGGTCCTCCAGCGACTCCGCGAGACCGCCGGGAACGAAGACCGCTGAACCCGGGCTCCCCGCCGCCCTTCTTTCGCCCCCGGCGCTGCTCCATCAGGAGCGGTGCCGGGGGCGATCGTGCTTCGACCTCCCACCACTTCGACTTCAGATGAGCTCCTTCCCAAGCCGGGCCCGCGTCCGGGAGACCTTTCGACTCTCTCAGGTGGCCGACCTCCTGGAGGTGCAGCCCATCGTGGGCGACGATGTCGAGCTCCAGGGGCTCGCTCCCCTCAAGGTGGCTTCGCCTTCGGAGCTGGCACCGGTAGGGGGACGGGCCTACCTCGCCCCCGCAGCCGAGAGCCTCGCCGGGGCGTTGCTCGTCACCTCGGTGGTCCAGGAGCTCCTGCCCGAGGACGAGGCGAGGCCCCGAATCGTCGTGCCGGATGTACATCGAGCCATGGCGCGCATCCTGGACTGGCTCCACCCGTTGGGGAACCTGAAGCCTGAGATCCATCCCACTGCGGTGCTGGGATCCGGAGTGGAGCTGGGGGAGGGGCTTCGAATCGGTCCGTATGCCGTGATCGAGGACGCAGTCCGCTTGGAGGCGGGGGTCTCAGTGGGGGCCCACTGCGTGGTGGGAGAAGGGGCCTCGATCGGCGAAAACTCGACCCTCCTACCCCAGGTCGTCGTGTACCCCAGGACCGTGGTGGGACGAGGAGTGACACTTCACTCGGGTGCTCGGGTGGGTGTCGACGGCTTCGGATACGTGTTCGAAGATGGAGCGCACCGGAAGGTGCCCCAGGTGGGGCTGTGCAGGATCGAGGACGATGTGGAGATCGGGTCCAACACCACCGTGGATCGCGGATCGATCGGGGAGACCCGCATCGGGGAAGGCACCAAGCTGGACAACCTCATTCAGATCGGACACAACGTCCAGATCGGTCCGACCTCCGTGCTGGCCGCCCAGGTGGGGATCGCGGGTTCGTCGGAGATCGGGGCCGGCGTCGTGATGGGAGGGCAGGCCGGCATAGGGGGGCACCTCCGGATCGGTGCGAGAGCCCAGATCGCCGGTCAGGCAGGGGTGATCGGGGACATCGCCGAGGGGGAGACGGTCATGGGATTCCCTGCACGCCCACGCCGAGAGTTCCTCCGAAACGCGGCGGCTCAGGGGAAGATCCCCGAAGCGCTTCGAAGGCTCCGTACGCTGGAGCGGACGCTGGAAGCCGGGAATCCAGACACTGAGAAGGACCGACGTGAATCCGGGTCAAGCTGAGGATCCCTCCTGCGCCCTCTCGATTGGCCTCCCTACCTCATCGTGAGACATTATAGATTCGAAGACTACATCTGAGCCCTGCCCTGCGAGCCCCGTTCCTCCATCGAACCGGGTTCCGGAGGCTCAGCCCACACTCCTGACATCCCTTCAGCCGGGGAGAGAATGATCGGTTCCAGGCACGCCACTGTCGCTCACCCCGTGATACTGTCCGGGATCGGCGTCCACTCTGGTGAACAGTCCAGTCTCAGGATCCTGGCCGCGGACGAATCGCATGGGATCGTCTTTCAGCGAACGGACCTGGAAGGGTCAGCGGCGATTCCCGCCGACCTGGACCATGTGGCCGACACCGACCTGGGAACGTCCTTGGTCGGCGACGATGGTGAAACCCGCGTCCGCACGGTCGAGCATGTGCTCGCCGCCCTCTCGGCCGCAGGGGTCACCAACGCCATCGTCGAACTCGATGGTCCCGAGCCCCCGATCCTGGACGGAAGCTTCCTTCCCTACCTGGAAGCGATCCGCGAGGCGGGGCTGGAGGACCAGGCGGGAAAGGTCCCCGTACTGAAGGTTCGGCGTCCGATCACCGTCCAGGGAGACCATGGAGCTTCGTATGTGGTCGCGCCCAGCGAGGGACTCCGGATTTCGGCCACCATCGACTTCCCCCATCCGGCGATCCAGCGCCAGTTCGGCAGCTTCGATCTGGACCCGGCCACCTTTCGCACCGAGTTGGCACCCGCCCGGACCTTTGGATTCAAGGAACAGGCCGAGGCACTTCGGGAACGCGGGTTGGCCCGGGGGAGTTCTCTCGAGAACACCGTGGTGCTGGATGAGGACGGGATCATGAATGACGGCCTTCGCTTCGAAGACGAGTTCCTCCGGCACAAGGTGGGCGACATTCTGGGCGACTTGATGCTGCTCGGCTCCAGAATCGAGGGCCACGTGGTGGCAGAGCGTCCGAGCCACCAGGGAAACGTGGCCCTGGCCCGGGCGCTTCGGGAGGACCAGCTCCGTTCTCCTGAGGGCGCCGCCATCGTCGACGCCCAGAAGATTCTTCAGTACCTGCCCCACCGCTTCCCCATGCTCCTGGTGGACCGCATCACCCACTTCGAATCGGGGAAGCGGATCGTAGGGGTCAAGAACGTGACGATCAACGAGCCCTTCTTCCAGGGCCACTATCCGGGCCATCCCATCATGCCCGGAGTCCTCATCATCGAGGCCATGGCACAGGTGGGAGGACTGCTCCTCATGGACACCATCGAAAATCCAGATGAGAAGGTCGTGTATTTCATGTCGCTGGATAACGTGAAGTGGCGGCGTCCCGTCACCCCTGGAGATCAGCTCGTCTTCCAACTGGAGCTCATCCAGTTTCGAAGGAGCATTTGCCGAATGCGCGGTGAGGGCTTCGTGGACGGAAAGCTGGTGGCCGAGGCCGAACTCATGGCGCGGGTGATGGACCGATGACGGATCCGACCGTCGACCCGCCCGCCTTCGCCGGTGTGGAGATCCACCCTTCGGCCATCGTGGACCCCTCGGCCGAGCTCGACCAGGGGGTGACGGTGGGGCCGTGGGCGCTCGTCGGTCCAGGGGTGCGGGTGGGCGCCGGCACCGTGATCGGCCCCAGCGTCCTGGTGGAACGAAATACGACCCTCGGCCGGGAGTGTGAGATCCACAAGGGCGCCGTCCTGGGGACGGACCCCCAGGACCTGAAGTTCGGGGGCGAGCCCACCGTCCTGGAGATCGGGGACCGGACGGTGATTCGGGAGTACGCCACACTGAACCGGGGGACTTCGGCCTCAGGGCGAACCGTGGTGGGCAGCGACTGCCTCCTCATGGCCTACACCCATGTGGCCCACGACTGCGTGCTGGGCAACCACGTGATCCTCTCGAACGCCGTGAACATGGCCGGTCATGTGGAACTTGAGGACTGGGTCATCGTGGGCGGAGTCACGCCGATCCATCAGTTCGTCCGCGTGGGGATCCACGCCTTCGTGGGCGGAGGGTCGCGCATCTCCCAGGATGTCCCCCCCTTCTGCAGGGTCGCAGGAAGTCCGCCCAAGCTCTACGGCTTGAATTCCGTGGGGCTGGAGCGTCGAGGTTTCAGTCCAGAGACCCGGGGAGCCCTGAAACGGGTCTACCGGATCCTTTTCCAGTCGAACCTGAACGTGTCGCAGGGCGTGGCTCGTGCCCGGGAGGAGGTGGACATCTCTCCCGAGGTCGACCACTTCCTCTCGTTTATCGAGACGTCGGAGCGGGGGATCACCATCGGATGACCAAGTCAACGACCAGCCCGCGCTTCGGGGTCGCTGGAGCCGGAAGCCTCGGATTCCACCATACCCGGATCGCCGGCGAGATCCCCGAGATCGAGATGATGGGATTCTTCGAGCCCCGCTCCGACCGAGCTCGAGAGGTCAGCGAAGCTCTGGGGATCCCGTCGGTAGCCTCGTTGGACGAACTCCTGGACAAGGTGGACGCCCTGATCGTCGCGACCCCCACCTCGACCCACGAGGAGGTGGCGGTCCAGGCGCTGGAGCGGGGCATCCACGTCTTCATCGAAAAACCCATCGCCCCGTCGCTGGAGGAGGCCGATCGCATCATCGAAGCCGGCGATCGTGGCGGAGCGCTGGTTCAGATCGGGCATGTGGAGCGTTTCAATTCAGCGGTGGTGGCGGCCCGGCCCTATCTGGACGAGCCCGTGTTCATCGAATCCCACCGGCTCGCTCCCTTCACGGAACGAGGAACCGATGTGGCCGTGATCCTGGACCTGATGATCCACGACGTGGATCTGGTGGGCCATCTGGTCGGAACCCCGGTTGCCGAGATCCATGCCACGGGCGTCCCGGTTCTCACCCCTTCGGTGGACATCGCAAACGCCCGAATCTCATATGAGGGTGGCGCCGTGGCGAATCTGACCGCCAGCCGGGTATCGGCCCTCCGCCTGCGTAAGCTTCGTATCTTTCAGCGCTCCGGATATCTGAGCCTGAACCTGGCCGATGGGACAGGGGAATTTCTCCGCCTCAAGTCGGAGCTCCCGGCGCTCCAGTCCACGGGCGGGCGGGCTGAGGGCAAGCGGATCGGGAAGGGCACCGGAGCCCGTCCGGAACCTCTGGCGCCCGACATCTGGTCACTGGTGGAGCGCATCCCTCTCCAGGCCCGGGAGGAGGAGCCTCTCCGCCGGGAGCAGGAGAGCTTTCTTCGGGCCATCACCGGCCAGGCCGCCCCCGAGGTGACGGGGCGCGAAGGACGACGCGCGCTGGAAGTGGCCCTCTCAATTGAATCGAGAATCATGAGCCATGTCGCTGATTCGCGTTCGACATCGTAGACGAAAGGAGGGCGCGGACATCCGGAAGGGGCGTTCCCCACGGATGCTGATCTTCCTCCTCATCCTCGTCGGATTCGCCATCTGGTACCTGGGGACCCAGTTCTGATATCGGTTGACCCAGAAGCCTCCAGGGGGAACCGGTGCGTTTCAGTCCTGGCGCCGATGGCCGAGGGATCAGAGCCGAATCCATGGAAGATCACCCTGTGAAGGGACCCGTCATCCTTCTTCTGGCAGGCGAAGCCTCCGGAGACCTCCACGGCGCACACGTCGCCCGGGCGCTTCGAGCTCGCTTTCCCAACTGTGAGATCGTTGGCACCGGCGGGGGAAGAATGGCGGCCGAAGGGGTCGAACTCCTGGCTGAACTCGAGGATCTGGCGGTCATGGGGTTCGTGGAGGTCCTCTCACGGCTGCCCTTTTTCTGGAAGCTGGAGCGACGCGTCCGGAGGATCCTGACCTCCGGGAGGATCGACCTGGTGATCCCCATTGACTACCCGGGCTTCAACCTTCGGATCACCGAAGCCGCCCACCGGGCGGGGGTGCCCGTACTCTTTTTCATCGCGCCGCAGGTGTGGGCCTGGAAGGCGGGTCGCACCCAACGCCTGGCTCGAGCGGCGGACCGGATCGCGGTGATCCTGCCCTTCGAGGCGGAGCTCTTTCGCGCAGAAGGGGGACGGGCCAGCTATGTAGGTCACCCCCTCCTGGACCACGTGGAGGAGGTCCCCGACCGGGACACCTTCTGCCGGCGCTGGCACCTGGATCCGGACCGGCCCATCCTGGCGCTCTTCCCCGGCTCCCGTGCTCAGGAGCTGGATCGGCTCCTCGACCCGTTCATCCAGGCGGCTCGACGCCTGGCAGCATCTCACCCTGATCTCCAGGTCGCCATCGCCCGGGCTCCGGACCTGGAAATCGAACGCTCCCTTGCGGATGGTCTCCCCCAGGTGACGGACGGTCGAGGGCTGTTGCGCCACTCCCGGGCCGCACTGGTGAAGTCCGGTACGGCCACACTGGAAGCGGCGCTCGAGGGCACCCCCTTCGTCGTGGCGTACCGTACGCACCCCCTGACCTTCTGGCTCGCTCGCCGGGTCGTCCGGGTCGAACATGTAGCGTTGGCCAACCTGGTCGCCGACACCCGAGTGGTTCCCGAGCTCCTCCAGGGCGAGGTGACCCCCAACCGACTGGTCGAGGAGATCCAGCCCCTCCTCGAGGACACCCCGGTCCGACGGGAGATGGTCACGGCGCTGGCTCGCATCCGGGAGCGCCTCGGAGAGCCTGGAGCCGCGGACCGGGTCGCCGCCATGGCCGAAGAGATCCTGCGGGAGCGGGGCCGGATCGAATGAACAGGGAGGCTCTCAAGCTCGGTGCCGTGGAGTATGCCGGCAGCGCATTCCTCTCGCTTCTGGGAGCCACACTCCGGTTCCGGATGGAGGGGGCCCAGCACCTCACCTCGCTCAGGGATGAGGCGCAGCCCTTCATCTTCTGCATCTGGCACTCCCGCCTCCTCCCCATGGTACACGCACACCGCGGAGAGGGTATCGTGGCCCTGGTGAGCGAGCATCGGGACGGCGAGTACATCGCTCGGGTCATGCACCGGCGAGGGTTCCAGACCGCACGGGGATCCTCCACTCGGGGGGGAGACCGGGGGCTGAGGGAACTCCTCCGGAAGGCCCGGGAGGGAAGGGAACTGGCCATCACCCCGGATGGCCCCAGGGGACCGGCCCGGCAGCTCAAGCTGGGGGCACTGACCCTGGCCCGGCTCACCGGCCTTCCCATCCTTCCCCTGTCGGCATCGGGAGCCCGGGTCTGGAGAGCGGGCTCATGGGATCGCTTCATGGTCCCCCTCCCTTTCACCACCGTTCACGTAGCCTACGGCCCCCCGGTGGAGATCCCCCGCCGGGTCGACGACGACGAGTTGGAGTCGCTCCGGGTACAGGTGGAAGCTACCATGAACCGCCTCACCGACGAGGTGGACCTGCGGGCCGCGGGCCGCCCGGAGACGGAGGCAGGACCATCCCAACCTCCGGACCTGGAGGAGGGCACATGAGACGGATCCTCGAGAGCTCGGCCCGGCGGCTCTGGCACGGAAAGGGCGGAGGACTGGTGGGCCCGGTACTCACCCCCTTCTCCCTTCTCTACGGAGCCGGGGTCCGGATCCGAAACAGTCTCTTCGACCGAGGATTTCTGGACATCGAAGAGGGAGGGGCGCCAGTGATCTCGGTGGGAAACCTCTCCGTCGGGGGCACCGGCAAGACCCCGGTGTCGCGCTGGTTCGTGGAGCGCCTCCAGCACAGGGGTCGACACCCCGCCCTGGTCACCCGAGGATATGGAGAAGACGAGATCCAACTCCATCGCCGCTGGAACCCGGAGGTCCCGGTGGTGGTGGCACCGCGTCGGATCGAGGGAGTGCGTCGTGCCGTAGACCAGGGAGCCGACGTGTGCGTGGTGGACGACGGATTCCAGCATCGGCAGCTGAAACGCGACATCGACATCGTCCTCGTCTCCGCCCGGGACCCCCTCCCGGCCCGTCTACTTCCCCGGGGGCCCTACAGAGAGCCGCTGGGGAGCCTTAGGCGAGCCGACCTCATCCTGGTCACCTTCCACGGGACGGAGGGCGAAGGGGAGGCTCTGGACCGTATCCATCGAGTGAATCAACTGAACCAGGCCCCTCCGGTCATGGCCTTTCCCTTCCGGGCCGGCCGCTGGGTCACCCTCTCGGGAGACGCCGCGTCCGCCCCGGATGGACCCGTACTTCTCGTGAGTTCCGTGGCTCGGCCCGAGACCGTTGCGGAGCTGGCCCAGGAGTGCGGAGTGGAGGTCGGCGAGGCCCTGGCCTTTCCCGACCACCACGACTACGGTCCTGAAGACCTCGAGGAGATCGAGCGCGCGGCTGGAGGCCGAAACATCGTGACTACTGAGAAGGATGCAGTGAAGCTTTCCGCGCATGGACACCGGCTCCCTCCCACCATCGTGCTGACTCTGGTCGCCGATCCCGACCCCGGGGTCGTGCGGATCATCGACCGGACGCTGGAGCGGGTCCTGGAGCC
>SKKH01000096.1 GCA_007121555.1 Gemmatimonadota bacterium
CACCGCCCCCACCCGCCGAGCCAACTCCCGCCGAGGCCAGTCCTCCACCGGACGCCCCTCGACCAGGGCCTCTCCCGACTCCAGCTTGACGGTGCCCAGGAGGGCCTTCATGAGGGTGGACTTGCCCGAGCCGTTTGGACCCAGAACGGCGTAGAGGCAGCCTCGGGGGACACTCATGGACACCTCGTCCAGAGCGCGGGGCCCGCCCGCCCGATAGCGAACCGAGAGGGTTCGGGTCTCGAAGGTCATGCCCGAAGGCTCCGTCTGAGGAGGAGGAGGAAGAAGGGCACACCCACGAAGGCGGTGATCACCCCGATCGGGATCTCCGTAGGAGCCAGGAGCACGCGAGCCAGGAGATCGGCCAGAGTCAGGAACGCCGCGCCGCAGAGGAAGGAAAGGGGAAGAAGGATCCGGTGGTCCGAACCCAGGACCAGGCGAACACCGTGGGGAACGACCAGCCCCACGAAGCCGATGACGCCGGCGAAGGCCACGCCCGCCGCAGCCACCAACGAGGCCACCCCGTAGGCCAGGCGCTTCACGCCCTCCACCTCGGTGCCCAGGTAGCTCGCCGTCTCCTCACCGATGGACATGACGTTGAGCGCCCGGGCGAGCCCCATCAGCAGGAAGCAGGCCGGGAGGGTGTAGGCCGCCACGATCCCCACCCCCTTCCATGTGGCTCCGGCCAGGCTTCCCATCATCCAGAGCACCGCCGAGCGGACCACATCGGATTCGGAGAGGGCCAGAATCAGGGCGATGCAGGCGGAGAAGAAGGCCCCCACCACGACTCCGGAGAGCAGGAGGACCCGAACGTCCAGTCGCCTGTCAGCGGACATCGCCACCCCGAAGACCAGCGCGATGGCCAGGAGGGCTCCACCGAATGCGGCGCCGGGGAGGAACCAGGAGGCTGCAGTGGTGAGGCCCAGCGCCAGGGTCAGGACCGCTCCGGCCGCCGCGCCTCCGGAGATCCCCAGGATGTAGGGCTCCGCCAGGGGATTTCGGAGGAGGGCCTGAAACACGGCGCCGGCAAGGGCCAGTCCCCCTCCCACCAGCACCCCCAGAATCGCCCGGGGAAGCCTGAGCTCGAGTACGATGAACCGTTCGGTCGCCGAGCCTCCGCCGAGGAGGGCTCCTACGACCTGACCGGTGCTCAGAGAGACCGCTCCGAATCGGGCCGACAGGAGGACGGACAGGATCACGACCAGAAGGAGGGTGATCCCAGCCACCAATCCTCTCATGGCCAGCGGTCCGGATGGAGGAGTCGGGAGATCTCCCGAGCCGACTCTCCCAGCCCTACCCCCGGGGATTCAACTCCGTCGGGCACGCGAACGATGGGGAGCTGCTGGAGGGCGGAGGGGACCCGGGCGCCTTCCAGCACCAGGATCACGTCCACCTCCCGCTGGGCGATCTCCTCGACGGAGACCGGGGCGTAGAGGGGCGCACCGAGATCGGCCATGGCGTTTTCGCCCCCGGCGATCTCCAGAAGTTCGTGTAGAAAGGTCTCCGGACCCACGAGCCAGGGCGGGTCTCCCCCCAGAAGGAACACCACCTGGGGACGGGGCTCGTCGCGGACTCGATCCCGGACCTCATCCAGCTCGCGCTCGAGTCGCCGAAGGAGGGCCTCTCCCGTCCCCCCTCGATCCAGCGTTGCCGCCAGGATACGAGCCATCTCCCGGATGTCCTCGATCCTGTCGGGCCGGACCGCCAGATGCGCGATCCCGATCCGGTCCAGCGTCTCCGGGGTGGCCCGGTCCTGATCCCCTTCGAAGCGGATGACCAGATCGGGCTCCAGAGAGATCAGCCGCTCCAGGCTCGGATGGAGTCCCCCGCCCACCGAGGGGAGGGATTCCAGCTCGGGTTGCTCATCGTAGTCGGTGCGTCCCACCAGACGCTCTCCCTCGCCCAGTGCCAGGATGATTCCCGTGGCGGCGGGGACGAGGGAGATGATCCGCGTGGGAGGCTCCAGCAGACGGAGGGTGTGGCCAGCCTGGTCCGTCACGACCACCACCTCCTCCAGATTCGCGGAGGCGGCGTCCCCCACTCCTGGAGCCGCACCCTCGCCGCAGCCGAAGACCAGTGAGATGAGGAGGAGAAGGAGGCTGGGCCCCGCGAGGGGATGGGCTCGGCCCATCAGTCGTGATCCTGGAGCCCGGCTCCGCCCGGATCGATCCCGCAAGGATCCTGATAGAGAAGGGTGCTGGACCCGCCCCGGCGTCCGAGGAGGCCGAGCCAGCGGGCTTCCTCACCGAAGAACTCCAGGAGGAGATCGGGATGCCCCGTGTCCTCCAGGTCGTGGGCGGCCAGGAAGCCGGGTACGGCCTTTGGGCCCTGATCTGCGCGCCGGTACCATGAGGTGACCGGGGCAAAGCCGTCCTCGTCCTCGACCGAAACGAGGAAGAGACTGTAGCCAGTGGGCTGGGGCGCGCCCACCTCGAGGTCGTCGCCGAACACGAAGGAGGCCGCCAGCGCAGGGCGTCCCTCTCCATCGGCGAAGGCATCGACTCGGCGTCGGATCCCGAGGACCGTGGGTGGCCAGGGAACGTTGAGTTCGGGAATCAACGTCCGCGCGGCGTCCAACGAGGCGTTGCGGATCTCGTCGTCGAGGACAACGGCGGGGTAGAAGGTCAGCGGCGAAGGAAGTTGGGCCAGGTCGTCACGGCGCAGTGCGAGAAAGCGCTCACCCTCCACGGCATCGGGGCGGAGGTGAAGCACACCTTCACCCCGGGCCCGGGCCAGACAGAAGCGCTCATCCAACTCCGAGGAGCCGTCGGAAAGCAGTGACCCTACCCGCGCGCCCTGGGAGAACAAGATGAACTCCGTACCCTCCTCCCATCGGTCCACGGGGAACCGAGGCACGAGGTCCGGTGTCTCCGCCGGTTCGGGAAGGGGTTCGAAGCCGCCGGGAGTGAATTCGGCGACCGGGAGCAGGGTTGCGTTCCCTCCCTGGCCCCTTTCGACCAGGTAGAGAAGGGTCCCGAGTGGGATGGGTTCCAGCCTCTCTGCCTCCTCTTCGGGTTCGATCTCCGCCTCGAGGGCGCGGGGGGGAGGGGGTGGAGGCTCGATCTCCACGGAGGTGCCGGCCCACTCCACATTGTCGCACCCTGTAGCGACGGTTAAGATGACGAAAAAAATGAGGTGCGAGGTGAAACCCTTGTCGCGCATGACCTTTCGGGGATGGGAGGGGTGATCCCGGGCAGGAGGCACCGGAACGTCCGGCGGCCGGTATTCGCTCCGCAAGCTACCTTCGCTTGGAGATGAACGCAAAGCTCGGCAAGGGGTGTGGATGACTGTGCGTATCAGGTCGGATCTCTTCAAGGAAGCGATGGGCCGTTTCGCCACGGGCGTCGCGGTGGTGACCACTGTGGGGCCCGACGGCGATCGGGTGGGCTTTACGGCAAACGCCGTGGCTTCGGTATCACTCGATCCCCTTCTTGTTCTCGTCTCCGTGGACCAAAGTTCCAGCTCTCTCGACCCTCTCCTGGAGACCGGGTTCTTCGCCCTGTCCTTCCTGCACGCCGACGACCTCGAGGTTGCGCATCGTTTTGCTTCGGGAGAGCGAGACACCCGATTCGAGGGCCTGAAGGTTCGCAGTGAGGTCACCGGCGCCCCGATCCTGGAGAGTGCACTTGCGTGGGTGGACTGCACGGTCTGGAAGGTAGTCGAGGCCGGGGATCACCACGTCGTCTTCGGTGAGGTGCAAGGGTGCGGAGTGAGTTCCGAAGGTACCCCTCTTCTGTATTTCCGGGGAGGCTTCGGGACAATGTCTCCATGAAACCGGGTTCCTGGGCTGGAGCCGCACCGCCCTTTCTGCTGGGAATGGGTCTGGCCGTCACCGTACTGGTCTCGGCCGGGCTCCTCCTATATGGGGGACCTGGTTTCCTTCCGGCGCTCACTGTGGTGGTCGGGGCGCAGCTGGGGGCGTTGGCCGCCGGCCTGATCATGGAGACGGGGATCCCCGGTGATCCCCATCCCCAGCGACTTCGAAGTCGCTGGTTCCTGGTTCTGGCCGCTTCGGCCATGGCGGCGGTCTTTTCGGGACTATGGGAGGTTCGAGGTGGCTTCGGGGCCTCCGTTCTCTCCCAGGTTCTCGGCCTGGCGTTCCTGGCCATCCTCCCACTCTTTGCCGGTGGAGCGCTCCTGGGCACTCTTTCCCGCGTGCACCGCGGGGGAGGCCCGCGCGCGACCAGTCCGGGGGCGGCAGCCCTCCTGGGAGGTGGCGCCGGAGCGGTTCTCCTGGGGCTCCTCCTCTTTCCGGTGTTCCGGTCGTCCACGGCACTCCTCCTCCTGGCTCTGGTGGGCCTTTCGGTGGGGGCGCTCATCCAGGGCTGGGGGCTCGAGGGCCGGCTCTGGGTTCTTCCGGGACCAGACGACGAGGCTCGTTTGCCTGGAGCCGGCGGAGGCACCCATGAAGCCATGGTGGAACGGTGGACGACCGCGGAGGGCGACGGCGGTTGGACCGTTCTGGCTCGGCCGGGTGAAATCCTCACCGTGACCGGCCCGCGAGGAGCGCCGGCCCTGGAGATGGATCGGGCCCTCTGTGACTGGCTCGCGGATTCCGGGATGGACGGGGGACGCGGCCTGGTTCTCGGGGTCGGTCGAATTCCCCAGGCCATCTCGGTGTCCAATGGTGGTCCGAACGGTCTCGGATGTTGGCGAATCGAACTCCTGGACGCCCGGGATCGAGGCGCCGCCCGATTCATGGAAGCTTCGGGGCTGGAGTCCCAGGGCCGCACCGGATCGAGCCTGGAGCTCCGCGAGGTGGAGGTCGGGGAGGCGCTGGAGGGGAGTCCTCGGCACCTTCCCCCAGGCTCCTTCGATCTCATCATTCTGGACACCATGGCCCTGGGTGTCGGAAGGAGCGGCATCTTTCGCTTCCGATCCGGAGCCCTCCTTCGGCTCCACTCCGCACTTCGTCCTGGAGGTGTGCTCGTGGTGGGCCCACTTCAGGACGGCGGGACGGCGGGACCCCTCCTCGAAGGGATTCCGGCGCTCATGGCGAAACACTTCTCTCGGACCTCGGCCTACGTTTCGGGAGCAGGGTCCGCCGGCGAGGTGGACGACTGGGAGGTCCCTCCCGGACGCGGGGAGGGATGGGCTCGCCTCCATCCCGAGCCAGGAGCCCGAGCTGCCTTCGTGGTGGCGGCGCGAGAAGGTGAGTTGGGGGGGAGGGGTCAGCGGGCCTGGCCCGATCGGGTCCGTGGCTTCCTCCGGGTCATTCTCACGGACTCGCAGGAGCGGAGCGGGTCCAGTCCGGACGCGGTGGCCACCGGATGAGTTGTGTTCTGGTCCACCTGTCGGATCTGCATCTGGGATTCCGGGCATTCCCCGGGACGGACCGGGGATGGAATCTGCGGGAGCGGGATGTGGCCTCGGCCTTCCAGCGTGCAATCCAGGACGCGGCCCGCCTGCGTCCCCGCCTCGTCCTCCTGTCCGGCGACCTCTTCCACCGATCCGACCCCCCCTCGACCGCCTTCCTCTCGCTGACTCGGGGCCTTCGTACCCTGCAGTCTCTGGTTCCGGGAGTGGGAATTCTCGTCATCGCGGGGGAGCGCGACACCCCCCTGTCTCCTGCGGATCCGGGGCCGGTGGCCGTCCTGGACTCCCTTCCTGGAGTGGAGGCCGCGGCTGGAGCCCCCCGGGCCGTCCGCTTCCGGGAGTTGGGGCTCCATGCGCTCTTGGCTCCGTATCGAGCGACTCAGGGTCCTGCGCTTCCGGAGCTTCGACCCGATCCGGCCGCCCGGTTCAACCTGCTCCTCCTCCGCGGTCGTCCGGCGGCGGATCCAGAGGCGGTGGCCGTGGACCCGGGCGACTGGGACTACGTAGCTGTCGGCGGAAGCCATCGCGGCTGGACCCTGGCACCCCACGTCCGCTGCCCCGGATCGCTGGAGCGGCTGGGATGGGACCCCTGGAGTGAGGCCACGGAAGAGAAGGGGTTCCTGAGCTTCGAGCTGGAGTCGGGGAAGGGGGAGTTTCATCCGGTGGCAACCCGACCCGTCGTGGATCTGGCCCCCGTCCGGGTGAACCCCGAAACGACGGAAGGGGGCACGCGTCGCCTCAGGCACCTGGTCAACGAGGTCCCCGGGGGAGTGGCCGGAAAGCTGGTCCGGGTCCGCCTGGAAGGAGACATATCCGTCCCGGAAGAGGGGGTGGAGGCTGGATTTCTGGAAGGACTCCGGCGGAAGGCGGGGGTCCTGGAGATCCGGATCGCGGTCGACCGGTCGGTGATCGAGTGGACCTCAGGGGCGGTCGCGGCTTCGCAGTTCGAGACGCTGACGACGGGCCGTGGGGAGGAGGCGCTGGATCTCGAACCGGGCCTCCACCTCTTCTCGCCAAGCTCCGGGGGGGACGAGGGCCGAATTCGAAGCCGGCTCCTCTCGGCCCTGGCCATGGATGAGATCTCCGGAGAGGGGGAGCCGGGGGAGAAGGAGGACGGAGCGGCAGGGCTCCCTCGTCTTCTGGCGCGCGGGGGGCCTCCCGCCGAGTTGGTCGCGGGTGCGCGCCACCTCCCCCCAAGATCGTCCACCCGGGAGGAGCTTGAAGCCTCCTCCCCGCCGGAGGGCGGTGCGACTTCGGCGGGTGCCCCGGAAGTGGATCGGGTCCGCCGGGAGCTCCGGGAATGCCGGGGCGATGTGGTCGAAGCCGAGGGGGAGGTGGAGGCCAGGATTCTGGAGTGGGCCCGGGATCGCCAGGAGGCTGAGAGCCGTCTCCAGGCGTACCGCGACCAGGCCCGGGAGCTCAGAAGCCGTCTTCGATCGCTGGAGGCCGAGGAGGCGCGATGCCCCACCTGCGGAAAGATTCTGGGCGCCGATCGGGAGACTCTGGGCCGCACGCTCCGGGAGGAGTGGGAGATGGTGGTTCAGGACGGGCGCTGGTGGAAACGACGCCGGGAGCAGCTTGAGGATCGTCCCGACGAACTGAAGGAACTGGAGAACCAGGCACTCCGACTCCGGGCTCGGGAGACGGAGCTGGCCCGTCTCCTGGATCGAATCGACGAGACCGACGGGAGGGAGGGGGCCCCCTCTTCTGCGGGAGAACTCTCCCGGGCTGTGAGGGGGGCGGACCACCGGGCACCGGTGGTCCAGGCTCTCCTCCGGCGCAGTGGCTCCATCCTGAACCAATGGTCCGAGGGGCGACTTTCCGGTCTGGCCATGAGTGCGTCGGGTGAGGTGATGGTCGTTGAGCGGCACCTGCGACGTCCGCCCTCCGCGGGCGAAATGCAAGGAGTGGGGCTGGCGCTCCATCTCGGGCTCTGGCTCGAAGCCGGGGACCGGGGATTCCCTCCCCCTGGCGGGATGGTGCTCCAGGGCCTCGACGAGCGTGGGGTCGACCCCCTCCTTCCCATCCTGGACCGGCTTCCGCTGGGAAGGCTGAGAATTCTGGTGCTCCTGCCCGCTGGAGCACCGCTTCCCGGAGATCCCCGGATCCGGAGTGTCCTGACCGAAGCGTCCGATCACGGTGGATTCCGGCAGGTCCGTCATGGAGGTGCCCTTCTGCGAATGCATGCGGCGGATACCGCGTCGGCGGAGTAGAAGGCCTGTGGAAGCACTGCAGGGACGCCCGTTGACATCGGGGGGTCGGCCCGGGACATTCGGGCCGGCTGCCTTCTAGACCCTCACCTCGCCACCCGGCTCCACCGACTGGAGCGGGCGTCCTGCGACTGAGCCCTCACCTCTTCCGATCCCTGATTATGGACCTCATCCCTTCCTTCCAGGAATTCAGTCGTTTGGCCCAGACGTCTCGGATCGTTCCGGTCCGGACCGAGTTCCTCTTCGACACCGAGACAGCGGTCACCGCCTACCACAAGCTGGCCCGGCCCCCCTTCGGGTTTCTCCTGGAGTCGGTGCTGGGTGGGGAGAAGTGGGCTCGCTACACCTTCGTCGGTTCCGAGCCCTCCGCCGCATGGAGGTTGAGAGACGAGGAAGCCGAGTGGTGGACGCCTGCGGAGGGGTGGACACGACTCAAGGTCGACGAGCCTCTGGACGACCTGGACCGGCGCCTGAGGGAGCGAACTCCGGCCCATGTGCCGGGCCTCCCTCGGTTCTGGGGAGGGGCTGTGGGATACTTCGGGTACGACGTGGTGCGGCGGATCGAAAGCCTTCCTGAACTCACCCGGGCCGACCTGGAGCTTCCGGATGCGCAGGTCGTGTTCACCGATGTGGTCCTGGCCATAGACAACCTGCTGGGCAGGGCCATGGCGATCCGGGCCGTGGAGGTGGAACCGGGGCTCTCCGAGGCCCAACTCCGCGAGCTCTACGAAGGCGCCCGCAAGCGGCTTGCCCAGGTAGTGGAGCAGCTCCGGAGCCGGCCGGCGCCTCGCCCCCTGAGCCTGCGCATTGAGCCTGACGAGGACCCGCCACTCACCAGCACCATGACCCGGGAGGCCTTCGAGGAAGCGGTGGAGCGGGTACGGGAGTACATCCTGGCAGGAGACGTCTTTCAGGTGGTTCTGAGCCAGCGACTGGGCGTCGACCTGGAGGCCGGTCCCTTCGAGCTGTATCGGGCCCTTCGTTCCCTGAATCCCTCGCCTTACCTGTACTACCTGGAGATGGACGGCGTCACCCTGGTGGGGTCGTCCCCAGAGGTTCTGACCCGGGTCGAGGAGAACACCATTACGGTTCGACCCATCGCCGGGACCCGACGACGGGGGAGTTCCGCCGCCGAGGACGAACGCCTGGCGGAGGAGCTCGCAGCCGACGAGAAGGAGCTTGCCGAGCACCGGATGCTGGTGGACCTGGGTCGAAACGACGTGGGCCGGGTGGCCAGGTACGGGACGGTCCGGGTACCCGAGCTCATGGTGGTGGAGCGCTACTCCCACGTCATGCACCTCTGTTCTCAGGTCGAGGGCGAGCTCCGGCCCGGTCTCTCTGCCCTGGACGTCCTGCGAGCCTGCTTCCCCGCCGGCACGGTTTCAGGGGCCCCGAAGATACGGGCGATGGAGATCATCGAGGAGCTGGAGCCGGTGCGAAGGGGCCCCTATGCCGGAGCCGTGGGCTACCTGGGGTACGGGGGAATGAACATGGACACGGCGATCGCGATCCGGACCGTACTCGTTCACGAGGGCCGGGCCTTCGTTCAGGCTGGAGCCGGGATCGTGGTGGATTCCGATCCCGGCCGGGAGTGGGAAGAAACGCTGAACAAGGCTCGTGCGCTGCTGAGGGCGGCGGCCATGGCGGGACCGTCACTCCCGTCCGGGGACTAGTCCCCGGTCCTGGCGAGTTCCTCGTAGAATCGGATGAGTGTGGCGATCCCCAGCTCCAGATGGGGAAGGGGAAACCATTCGTCGGGTGCGTGCATGTTCGCCCCGGGCAGGGCGAACCCCAGGAGGATGGCCGGGGCCTTCAGCACCCGCTCGAAGTCGGAGACGATGGGAATGGAGCCTCCCTCCCCGGTGAGTACCGGCTCACTTCCGAAGGTCCTGGCGAGGGCGCTACGGGCCGCTTCGAAGAAGGGGCCCTCCGGCGCACCTCTCCAGGGCAGGCCGCGGTGGAGCTCGTGGACATCCACCACCACGGAGGTGGGAGCCAGGCGCTGCAGATGCCGACGCAGCAGGTGCGCCACCTCCTCCGGATCCTGGTCCGGGACCAACCGGAAGCTCACCTTCGCCATGGCCCGGGCGGGAAGGACGGTCTTCGCCCCCTCCTCCGTGTAGCCTGAGAGGAGCCCGTTGATCTCACAGGTGGGGCGGATCCAGAGGCGCTCCAGGGTCGAGTACCCCTCCTCTCCGCTGAGCTCGGCGGCCCCCACCTCCTCCCGGTAGCCCTCCTCGTCGAAGGGCAGGGCCCGAATGCCTTCACGGGTGGCGGCGTCCCACTCCACGACCTGGTCATAGAATCCCTCGATGGCCACTCGACCCCTGTCGTCGTGGAGAGAGGCCAGAAGTCGGGCCAGGACCGTAGCCGGGTTGGGCACGGCCCCACCATAGGCACCGGAATGGAGGTCCGAACGCGCACCCCGGACCAGGATCTCCAGGTAGCTGAGTCCCCTCAGCGAGAAGAGGAGGGAAGGGGTCTCAGGCGAGAACATCTGGGAATCGGAGATGACGATCGCATCGCATGCCAGCCGTTCCCGATTCCTTTCCAGGAAGGGGAGGAGGTGGGCGGAGCCGATCTCCTCCTCCCCCTCGGCCACGACGACGACGTTCACCGGGAGGGTTCCTTTGGTTCGCAGAAGGATCTCCAGCGCCTTCAGGTGAAGGTAGAGCTGACCCTTGTCGTCGGCCGCTCCCCGCGCGTAGATCCGTTGATCCCGGATCTCGGGCTCGAAGGGAGGGCTCGTCCAGAGCTCCAGAGGCTCGGCGGGCTGGACGTCATAATGGCCGTAGATCAGGACGGTGGGGGCGTCAGGTCCGGCTCCCCTCCATTCGCCGAGGACCACGGGATGTCCGTCGGTCTCCACCAGCGAGGCCTTGAGGCCGGCGGTCTTGAGATGGTCCCTTACCCATATGGCCGCGGCCCGGGTCTCTACAGCGTACTCGGAACGGGCGCTGACCGAGGGAATACGGAGGAATTCGAAGAGCTCCTCGGTAAGGTCGTCCAACTCGGCTTGTACTGCTCGGATCGGATCAGCCATCTCGTCCTCTCAATGGGGTGGACCCAGGGGTGCGGATCGTCCTGAAAAAAATCCCGCCTCCGGGATGGAGGCGGGATCGGGGTCACAGGGGGCTCACGGGGCCAGATCACACCATGGTGCGGATTCCCCAGCGGTACGTCCAGGCCATGATCGCCGCCAGGACCAGGGCCCCACCCATGCCTCCGATGGAGAGTGCGGTGGGATCGTAGAAGTGGAAGAGGCCGACACCCAGCATCCCTCCGATCACGGCCCCGAAGGCCCCCAGGATGACCAGGAGGAGGGTATGCCCCGGCTGCTCCTCGGGTCTCTGGATCACCACCTTCATGGCCAGGCCCACGAGAGCGCCCAGTACGATCCAGATCCCCACCCCAATCCAGTTTTCCATCGACTCGTCTCCAACGGCATTTGCGAGTCTCCCCCCTTTCTGAGGGAGCCCATTGGTCCAGGAACCTGAGCAATCTATGATGGCCCAACGGGCCTGGCTACCCCCGGGCCGCGACCCGGGTCCACGGGTCGGAACCCTTCACTCCCGACCCATCTGCCGTTTGAGGGCGGCCAGGCGAGCATCCATCTCCTCCTCCGAAGGAGGACCAGCTCCGGCCTGACTCGCACCATCCAGATCCAGGGCATCGATCTCCTCGGCTGCCTGGGCTCGGCCCTCCATCTCCTGGATTCGTTCCGCCATCCGGTCCATCTCCTGAAAGAGGTCGTCGGCCTCCTCGATCCGGGTCCGGGCCTCGGTTCGACTGGCCGAAGCGAGAAGGGACTCCCGGTGGGTCCGGGCGTCCTGGAGCTGCTCTTCCATCTCCTGGACCTCGGTCCGTCGCAAGGTGATCTCCCTCTGAAGCACCTTGGACTTTTCAACGAGGACGTCCTTGAACTTCAGGTGACGCCGTGCGTACCTGCGCGCCACCTCCACCGTCTCCTCGTCGCCGATCCGCTGGGCCATCTCTTCGCGACGCAGGCAGGTGCGAGCTTCGGCCTCTTCTCGCTCCGCCCGCTCCTCCACCTTCGCCAGTTCCTCCTCCAGGCCCTTCAGGTCGCTTCGGACACGGACCAGCTCTCCCTCCATGGCGCGAAGGAGGCGGTCCGCGGCGGCGGGGATCTCGTCGCGCCGGAGTTCCGTCTTGAAGTTGTCCACCGCCTCTCTGAAGGCGTCCCTGAGATTCTCGAACATCGCCGGCCTCCGGTCCCGGAACGAGGAACGGCGGACCCGTCAGCCGGATCCGCCGTTCCAATCTACCGGGAGTGACTCCCGTGTCCACCTGGCTCCCTGAACGACTCAGTTCAGAGAGTGCTCAATCCGCTGGGCAAACGAATTCCGGGCGCGATGGAGACGGCTCTTCACCGTCCCCAGGTTCACACCCGTGATCTCGGCGATCTCTTCGTAGCTCTTGCCCTCCAGCTCCCGAAGTCGGAAGACCAGCCGGTGATGCTCGGGAAGCTGATCCACTGTGTCCTCGACGAGCCGCCGGAGAAATCGTTTCCGGTAGAGGTCGTCGGGCTGCATCGTGAGATCTTCGAACTGGAGCGGGCGATGATCGTCATCCCAGTTGCTCGTGAGCTTCTGGAAGAGGACCAACGGACTCCTGGACCGATTCCTGAGCTCGTTCTTCGAGAGGTTCGAAGCGATCGTGTAAACCCACGTCGAAAACTTCTTGCTCGTGTCGAATCGGTGGAGATGCCGGGTCACCCGGATGAAGGCTTCCTGAACCAGATCCTGCGCCCGGTCGGAATCCCCCGTCTTCCGGGTGATGAAGTGTACGAGACGATCCCGGTATCGATCGAACAGCTCCTGGAAGGCCCCTGGACGACCGTCCAGATGCACGGTCACCAGATCCTCGTCGGAGAGCTCGGTGAGAGGAGTATTTCTGAGGGCTTCGATATCAATGGTGCTTTCCTGCAAATCCACGTCTGTTACGGTGCTCCTTGACATATGCCTGCTCATCCCTGGTTCGGAGTTGAGCCTCAGGCGACGGGAAGAGACACAAAAGGCGCCTCCGGCAGAACCGATGCGCCAAGGTACTACACACCACTCTTCCCGAGAGGGGAGTTCTCGAGACTTGTCGTGACCCTCTCAATGTACGGGTATTCGTTTCGAACTTCAAGGGCTCGGCTTTCCGGTGCATTCCGAACTTCAACGGTTTTCTAGGGCACGACCCAAGCGCGCCATGGTCCAATCGCACCATGGGAAGGTGCCCGCCCTTCACAACGGTCGGGCCTCCAGGGGAGCCGAGACGCATCCCTGGGAAACCCCTTCGAAGAGGGCGTGCTCCGGAACCACGGGCAGATCTCGCGACGTCAGGGCCTCCCGAGCCGCGGCCTCCACCTCGGCGAGTACGTCGTTCTCCAGCGCCTCCAGGCGACCTCTCTCCATCCCCTGACCGACCAGCCACTCCTCGTAGAGCCCGATCGGATCCCTGCGGCCCCACCACTCGAAGAGTTCCGGTGGGAAGGTGGCCCGGGCCTCCCGCTCGTCGTGGGTGGCGTGGCCGCCCATCCTGAACGTGCGGGCCACGACCATGGCCGGGCCGCGCCCCTCCCGGCACCTCCGTGCCGCCAGGGTGGTGGCCGCCAGGACGTCGAGGACGTGATTTCCGTCGGCGTGCCAGGTCGAGATCCCGTACATCTCCCCCCACTGGTCCAGCTCTCCGGCCCCGTGCTGGTCCGCTCGGGTCCCCAGAGCCACCCCATTGTCCTGGAGGATGAAGATCACTGGAAGGTCCTTCACCGCCGCCAGGTTCAAGCCTTCGTGGCACTCCCCCGTCTTGGTGGCCCCGTCGCCGATCCAGGTGAGGGCGACCCGCCTCTCCCCTCGGATACGGAACGCCAGAGCCACTCCGGCCAGGACGGGTACGTTGGTCCCCATGTGGCTGATGGGTTGAATCACGCCCCGGTCGAGTTGACCCACATGGAGATCCCGACCTCCGGATGGGGCGTCCGGCGTGGCCAGGTACCCCCGAAAGAGGTCCGCCAACTCCATCCCCATCATGTGGCAGGCGCCGGCGTTTCGAATCATCGGGCAGACCACATCTTCGTCGCGTCGAAGGGGATGGACGCTCCCCACGGTGACGGCCTCTTCCCCGGTCCCGAGCCAGGCCTTGGAGAGGATCCCCTGACGGACCCAACGCTTCAGGCCCGTGTCCAGGTGCCGGGTCCGAACGAGATCCAAATAGATCCCTTCAAGAGTTCGGGTATCCAGGCCCGCGATGATCTCCTGACGCGCTCCATCGATCCGGACGGTCTCGGAATACCTGGAGACCAGTTCGGGATCGGGGCTCCACGTCACGTACTCCGGGGGGTCGAAGGCCGGAAACCGCTTCATCTTGGTCCGTTTGGCAAGGTGGGAGGTTGGATGAAGGATGGGATGGGGCGGGTGAGGGTGCGAGGTCCAAATCCCTTGCGGAACGTCCCATCTCCCGTTTCCAAGCTAGAAGGCTTATTCGGCCCCGGCAAACGAGTTCGGTCGGAGGCGCATCGTTGCCCGAAGCGGCTCTCCTGCCGAGATTACCCACCCTGCAGGTCCTGAACGCTCTCCATCCCCGAACCGGACCCGGCCCCACGTGTCGTCCTCTTCTTCCAGTCCTTCCCCGTCCCGGCCCAGGGTTCACTCCCAGGTGGCACTGGCCGTGCTGCAGGGCCTGAAGGACCAGGATCTTCCCCAGGAGGTCCTGGACGACGAGAACCTCACGCTGACCCTCCCCCGCCGTCTCGGGCTCTCCAACGTGGTGGAGACTCAGATCCGTCGCTTTCGGGAGGATGCTAGAAAGGGCCGACGCATCACGGATCGGGAGATCGCCGATCTGATCTCCCTGGTCGGCCGCC
This sequence comes from Gemmatimonadota bacterium, assembly GCA_007121555.1. Taxonomy (GTDB): domain Bacteria; phylum Gemmatimonadota; class Gemmatimonadetes; order Longimicrobiales; family Gaopeijiaceae; genus PWLA01. Next base: position 14,392 of record SKKH01000096.1, read on the forward strand.
GTCCCGACGCCGCCGAGGTGTTCCTGCGGGTCGGGGCGGACCTCCACGGAAGGGGAGGCCGGACCGGGTGGCGTCGGCTGCTGCCCAGACGCCTCGCCTACGCTCTGGCTCGTCGCCGGACCCGGCAACGCCTGCGCGGCCTCTTCGGGCGAAGGATGGTCTCGTCGGAGGGAACTCCCTTTCGGCTGGAGGCCCTGGACGACCTCCTCACGGTCAGCGACCCGAAGGGCGATGCCTGCGCGATCGTCACCGGATTGGCCAGGACCGAGCTGTCCCGGGTGGGGGCGGAAGCTCAGCTCCTCGTGCACCTCCACTGTCGTGCCGAGGGAGATGACGCATGCATCTGGGATGTGGAAGGGGAAGGAGCGCAGGAGTAGGTCCGGCGCCCCCCACCAGCGATGAACCTGGTCACGGACCCTGGGTAGTCGGGAAGCTCATGAACGGTGCGGGGACGACCTGGCTGGACACGGCGATGAGTCCGCCACTGAAACGGCAAGTTCAGCGGATGGCCAGCGCGATCCCTTCCCGGGTGTTCGGTGTCGGACTCGCACCAGACCAACTCGAACGCGAGGTGATGTGATGATCGAAGAAGGTGACATGGCCCCCGGTTTCGACCTTCCGGCCGACGACGGATCCACGGTGTCTCTCCAGGCTCTTCGAGGGCAGAAGGTAGTTCTCTACTTCTACCCGAAGGACGACACCTCGGGGTGTACCACGCAAGCCTGCGAGTTCCGGGATGCGCTTCCCCGGATCGAAGAGGAGGGAGCGGTGGTGTTGGGGGTCTCGCCCGACCCGGTGGACTCCCACCAGAAGTTCAAGGAGAAGTACGACCTGAACTTCCCCCTTCTGGCCGACGAAGATCACTCCGCGGCGGAGGCCTACGGGGTGTGGAAGGAGAAGTCCATGTTCGGAAACAAGTACTGGGGCGTGGAACGGAGCACCTTTCTCATCGATGAGAAAGGAAAGCTCGCCAAGGTCTGGCGACGAGTTCGGCCCAAAGGCCACGCAGAGAAGGTGGCCGCAGAGCTCTGATTCAACAGCCTTCTGGGGCAGCCCGGGAGCCTTCTAGGACAGCCCGGGGGGCAGGGATCGGTGGACCTTGAAGATGCACAGGTCCTGGACCACGGAGATCCCCGCCGCCCGGGCCGAGTCGGTGGCCTCAGGCGCCAGGATCCCCTCCTGTAGCCAGATGATGGGCTCCTCCTCCCGGGCCGCCGCCTGCTTCACCACCTCTCCCGCCTCCTCCGAAGGCCGGAAGACGAGGACGAGGTCCACGGGTTCCTTCACCTCGTCCAGGGAGTGTCGGGCATCCCGTCCGAGAATCCTCGTGGCGTTCGGATTCACCGGGATCACCTCGAGCCCCTTCGCCGCCAGGTATGAAGGGACCCGGCGAGCCGCCTTCTCGGGATCCCGGGACAACCCCACGACCGCTACCGTACGAGTTCGATCCAGGAGGCGATGGAGCTCGCCGGCCGAGGGATTGTCTCGATCCTGGCTGTCCTGAAGAAGGGAGTCGACGGCAGAGAGATCAGTGGTCATGGCCCCGCGACGCCCCGTCCGGGGCGGTCCGTGCTGAAAGAAGAGGAACCGGTGGGCGGCACGATACCCCATCGGGTCCACTGGAGGCAAGGAGCCACTCTCGACCTGCGGCTCCGGGCGAGAGTCGAACCCCCTCCGGATTGCCATGAAGAGCCGACCGTCCCATCATCCGAGCTTCATGGGGGACCGGTGGCCCGAGGGGGCACCGCGTTCCTTTCTGTCCCCGACTCAGCTCTGGAGCGTGGCGATGGCGACGGTGGCCTGGATCCTCGTGGTGATTCTCGCGATCGCGGTGGCGGTCCTGTTTCTTCGACGTCCTGAGGATCCCTATACCCAGGCGCTGGACCGCCTTGCCCGGGAGTTGGAGCGGGCCGAGCCTCTGAATCCCTACCACCCCGGTGACCCCCCGGACGTCACTCGGCTCAGGACCGCCCTGGCCGCCGGATGGGCTCCGAAGGGTGGAGACGACGACGAAGACCCGGAGGCCCGGGCCATTGAGGGGCTCGTACGCTACCTTCGCGAGGCGGCGACTCGTCCCCTGCGGAGGGCTCTCGGAGAAGCACGTCATCTGCCCGAGGTGTCGGGGAGCGTGGTGGACGCCCTCGAAGACCTGGAGTTCTATGCGGCTCCCCCTCCTGCCACGGGCTCCCGCCCCACCGATGTGAACCGGCTCATCCAGTCCGTCGTCCGGGAGTACATTCAGGAGACCGATATCCC
>SKKH01000176.1 GCA_007121555.1 Gemmatimonadota bacterium
CGTCGTCGAGACCCCGGCGTCGAAACCCCGTTCGCCGAGACCCACGGGCCGCCCCAGCGCGACCCGAACACCGAAGAGGCCGATCCATGAGCACCAAGACCCGCCCTGTCCACGACCTCGTACAGCCCCACCCCGCTCCCCGGGGAGGCCCTCGCCGGACCGTCGGGGAGCTGAGCCGGCTCCTCATGGCGGGAACGCTCCTCCTGGCGGCCTCCCTGGGCTGGGCTCCCCTGGCTCCGGGACTCCTGGCCCAGGAGGTGGCGGCCCTGCCCCAGAGCGCCGCGGCGGAGGCCGATACGGCGGAGACCGAGGCCGAGGCGACGCGGACCCCCATGATGGAGGCGGTCCGGATCCAGGGCACCCCCCCGACTATCGACGGCGACCTCTCCGATCCGGTCTGGGCCACCGCCCCGGTGGCGACCGATTTCGTACAGATGGAGCCCCACGAGGGCGCCCCGGCCACCGAGCGGACCGAGGCCCGCGTCCTCTACGACGACGAGGCCCTCTACGTGAGCTTCCGCGCCTACGATTCCAGCCCCGACTCCATCGCGGCCCAGCTCACCCGCCGGGACCAGCAGTCCTACTCGGACCGGGTCCATGTGATCGTGGACTCCTACTTCGACCGCCGGACCGCCTTCCACTTCGCCGTGAACCCCCTGGGAGTGAAGTTCGACGCCTACCGCTACGACGACAACCGGGAAGACTCCGGGTGGGAGGCCGTCTGGGACGTGGCCACCCAGATCGATTCGCTGGGTTGGACGGCCGAGTTCCGCATTCCCCTGTCCCAGCTTCGCTTTTCCGGCGCACCGCTCCAGAGCTGGGGCATCAACTTCGGTCGGGACATCGCCCGACGCAGCGAGACCGTGTCCTGGGCGCCCCTGTCGAACCGGGAGCCGGCCATGGTCTCGCGTTCCGGGGTCCTGACCGGGATCCGGGACCTCCAGCCCCGCTCCCGGATCGAGGTGCTCCCCTACTCGGTCGCCCGGGTGACCCGGGCTCCGGGCTCGGCAGAGAACCCCTACTGGGATTCCACCGACGGCTCCATGCAGGTGGGGGCCGACCTGCGGATGGGGGTCACGAGCAACCTGACCCTCGACCTCACGGTGAACCCCGACTTCGGGCAGGTGGAGGCCGATCCGGGGCAGGTGAACCTCACCGCCTTCGAGACCTTCCTCCCGGAACGCCGGCCCTTCTTCCAGGAGGGTGCGAGCATCTTCCGATTCGGGATTGGCGTGGGGGACGGGGACGGGGAGAACCAGAGCCTCTTCTACTCCCGGAGGATCGGTCGGGCCCCCCAGGGATCGGTGCCCTCGTCCGCCGACTGGGCGGACCGGCCGGACCGGACCCGCATCCTCTCCGCGGGCAAGCTCTCGGGCAAGACGGATTCCGGATGGTCGGTGGGGATGCTGAACGCCCTCACGGGGTCCGAATCGGCTCGGGCCATCCTCGACGGTGAAGAGGTGGCCATGGAGATGGAGCCTCGGACCAACTACTCGGTGGCCCGGGTCCAGCGGGACTTCCGGGGAGGGGAGAGCGCGCTGGGAGCCATCGGCACCTCGACGCTGCGGGAGGGCACGGTGGCCGAAGAGCTCGAGTTGCACCGGGAGGCCTTCACCGGAGGCCTCGATGCCCGGCACCGCTTCCGCGACGGCACCATGGAACTCCAGGCATTCCTCCTCGGCTCCCGGGTCGCCGGCTCTCCCGAGGCTCTGGCCCGCACCCAGCGCTCCTCGGCCCGTTACTTCCAGCGGCCCGACGCCGACCATGTGGACTACGACCCCACCGCCACCTCCCTGGAGGGATGGTCCGGCAAGCTGGAGTTCTGGAAGATGGGCGGAGGCCCCTGGCGCTTCGCCACCCTCACCCACCTCCGCTCTCCGGGCTTCGAGGCCAACGACCTGGGCTTCATGCCCCGGGCCGACAACGTTACGCAGGTGGGATATGTGGGCTATCTCCAGAACGAGCCCGGGGACGTCCTCCGGCGCTGGGGGGTGAACACGAACCTCTGGTCCGGTTGGAGCTTCGGTGGAGAGCACCAGGAGCTGGCCGGGAATGTGAACGGGCAGATCACCACAAACGGGAACCGCTCGCTCTTCGCAGGTGTGAGGGTCGCGGGTGAGGGGCTGAGCCCCACCCTCCTCAGGGGCGGCCCGGCGTTTCGCACGGAGCGCGGCGTGGGAGGCTGGGTCGGCTTCAACTCCGACGCCCGCCAGACCGTGCAGGCTTCGGTGAACACGAACTGGGAGATCCGGCCCGCCAGCGAGTCCCACACCCTGTCGGTCTCGCCGAACCTCCGCTGGCGTCCCTCGGAGCGGGCGACCCTTCGGGTGGGCCCCTCCTTCACCCGCCGGGTGGAGGATCGCCAGTGGGTGCGACGGTTCACGGTGGAGGGCAGCGACGAGTATGTCTTCGGACGGATGGAGCAGTCCACCCTGGGCCTCACGGTTCGGGCCGAGACCGCCCTCACCCCCAACCTGAGCGTCCAGCTCTACGCCCAGCCCTTCCTGAGCGGGGGCAGCTTCGACGACTTCCGCCGGATCGCCGACCCTCGGGCCGACGCCTACGCGGACCGGTTCGAACCCGTGAACGCCATCCCTGAGAACGGACGCTACCGGGCCACCCTTCCCGGAGGTTCGGTGACCTTCGACGACCCCGACTTCCGAGCCCTCCAGTTCCGCTCCAACGCCGTGGTCCGCTGGGAGTATCGCCCCGGATCGACCCTCTACGTGGTCTGGGCCCAGTCCCGGGACCGGATGCAACAGGAGCCGGGAGGGCTGAACCTGGGCCGGGGCATGGACGATCTCTTCTCGGTCCGACCCGAGAACGTCCTCATGATCAAGGTGAACTACTGGCTCAACCCCTGATCGACGCCGCCACGTCATCGAGAGCGGTGGGGAGGGCGGCGCTGAGGACCTCGGCGCCCTCGGCGGTCACGAGGACGTCGTCCTCGATCCGGATCCCGATGCCGGTGAAGGGGTGGCCGGGGTCGGGATCCGACTCGCCAGCCGGGAAGTAGAGTCCCGGCTCCACGGTGAGGACCATGCCCGGCTCGAGTTGCCGCTCCTTCCCGCCGCGCAGGTAGTCACCCGGGTCGTGGGTGTCCATGCCCAGCCAGTGGGAGGTGCGGTGGGGGAAGTAGAGCCGGTGCGCCTTCCGGTCCAGGAGCTCGTCGACGGCGCCCGAGAGGACGCCCAGCCCCCGGAGCCCCTCGAGCAGGACGTCCCGGGCCGCTCGGTGCACCTCCTGCAGGGTGACGCCGGGCTCCACCTGCGCCACCGCCGCCGCCCGGGCGGCCTCCACCACCTCGTAGACCGCTTCCTGCTCGGGGGTGAAGCGGCCCGAGGCGGGAACGGTCCGGGTGAGGTCGCCGGCGTAGAGCCGCACCTCGGCTCCCGCGTCGATGAGGACCAGGTCCCGGTCGCCGATCCGGTCCCGGTTCTCCACGTAGTGCAGGACGCAGCCGTTGGCCCCCGAGCCCACGATGGTGGCGAAGGCCGGTCCGGCGGCTCCGTGGGCCCGGAAGGCCCCCTCGACCGCGGCCTGGACCTCCCACTCGCCGCGCCCGGGGGCCACCGAGCGAAATCCGGCGCGGAACCCCTCCACGGTGACATCCACCGCCTGGCGGACGGCCTGGATCTCCTCGGGCCCCTTGCGAAGCCGCATCTCATCCAGGATGCCGCCGGGATCCACGACCCCACGAGGGCCGGTGCCCGTCCGGGCCCCGCGGATCCGGGACTGGCGGAGGGCCTGGATGACCAGGGGCTCCACCGCGGGATGGGTCCCCAGACGAAAGTGGATGTGTCGGGCGCCCTCGAGGAGCCCGGGCAGCCGCTGGGCGAGCTCGGAGATGGGGTGGGACTCCTCGACCCCGAACCGATTCACGGCCCCTCGGGGACCCACCCGGGGGCCGGTCCACTGCTCCGCCGACCGATCCCGGTCCCGGACGAAGAGGAGGCTTCGGGTCTCGTCGGCGAAGCCCCGGAGGACCAGCACCCCCTCGGGCTCGGGGAATCCGGTGAGATAGAAGAGCTCGGAGTCCGGCCGGTAGGGAAGCTCCGAATCCCGGCTCCGCAGGAGGGGGGCGGCGGCGGGCAGGACCATGACGTCGTCCTCGAGGAGCTGGAGGACCCGGGCCCGACGATCCTGGAAGAGGGCAGGAGGAAATCCTTCCATGACGGAGGCCGGGGAGAGCTCGAGATCGGAGGAACCCGGATGAGCGTCGGTCATTGCGGTCGAGGTGGAGTGGAGGGTCTGGAGGGGGCCGTCGGAGGGCTTGCCCGGAAGCGAGGGGGTGTCCAACCCGGGAACCTCGCCACGCTCCGCCCCGTACGCTACCCTGCGGGGTATCGACGTTCCTGGATCCACGAGGGAGACGGGCGCCCACGCTCGACATCGGGCGGCGCGAGGCCTACCTTTGGCATCTTCCGATCCATCGGTGCTCGACCCCGTTCGGCTCCCCGCACCGGAGCCGTTTCCGCGACGTATTGCTTCTCATTCCAGGCGCTCGCAACGTTTGCGTCCCCTTCGGTTCGTCCTTCCGGCCTGCGTCCTGGTCCTGGCACCCCTTTTCGTGGGCGCCGCGACCCCGGACTCCATCGCGCACCCGGCCCTCCCGGTCTACGGCGCGGGTGTCGATACCCTCCGCGTCGACACCGTCCGAGCCGACACCCTGGGCGCCGACACCCTGGAGGTGGACCGGGCCCCGGCCGACACCGTGGAGGCGCCCGTCCTCCGGGGCGGCCCTCCCCTGGTCGACCCCATCCCGGGACCCTCCCTCGTCGTAGACACCCTGCCCGCCGACGCCGGGGCGGATACGATCCGTCCCATTCCGGTCCGGGAGCTGGTGGTGGACATCCTCCGGTCGCCCATGCAGCTCGACGAGACTCCCTTCGCCGTCTCGGTCCTGGCCGAGGAGCTGGGGACCACCGGTCGATCCCAGAGCTCCATCGAAGAGGCCCTTCAGGGACTCCCGGGGGTGCAGATCCACAACCGGTTCAACGACGCGGTGGGCGAACGGATCTCGATCCGGGGGTTCGGAGCCCGCTCTCAGTTCGGGGTCCGGGGAATCCGAATTCTGGTCGATGGGATCCCGGCCACCCTCCCCGACGGTCAGTCCACCCTGGACCACCTGGACCTGGGCTCGCTGGGGCGGGTGGAGGTTCTGCGAGGGCCGGGATCCGCGCTCTACGGAAATGCTTCGGGAGGGGTCCTCTCCTTCGACACCCGCCCCCCCGCCGACGCCTACCTCCGACAGGAGTTCCGCCGGATCCAGGGGGACCACGGCTATCAGCGGACGCAGAGCACCACCAGCGGCCAGGTCGGGTCCGTGGCCTACCTGGCCAACCTGGCCCGATACGAGTTCGGCGGATACCGCGCCAATCCCCTTCGGGAGGATGGCCGCCCCTACGGCGCGGCGCTCCGCGATCACCTGAACGCCCAGGTGTCCGCCCCCTTCATGGGGGGTCGCATCCGTCTCACCACGAACGCGGTGGAGATGGATGCCGAGAACCCGGGGGCCCTCTCCACCGACCTCCTGGAGCTGGGGGATCGGAGGGCCCTCCCCTTCAACGTGGAACAGCGAGCCGGAAAGCAGCTCCGGCAGGGCCAGGCCGGGGTCCGCTGGGTCGGGCCCCTGGGCGACCGGGAGCTCGAGCTGCTGGCCTACGGGATCGATCGGGATCTGACCAATCCCACCGCGGCCGACTGGGTCAGGCTGGATCGTCGGGCCGGGGGTCTGCGCGCCATCGTCCGGAGCGAAGCCCAGGGAGACGCGGGACGCCTCTGGTGGGCGCTGGGAATGGACGCGGACATTCAGCACGACAGCCGTCGCAGCTTCCAGAATCTGGCGGGAATACCGGGGGACCCCATCCTGGACCAGCGGGAGCGGGTGCTGGGCGGAGCCATCTTCGTCCAGGCCATGCTTCCCATCAACCAGGTGCTGGACGTGCTGACCGGCGTCCGGTACGACCGGATCCGTTTCACCGCCACCGACCGCCTCCCCGCACCCGAGAGCGGAGTGGGGGGAGGGGGTTCGCGGACCCTGGACTCGGCGTCGCCCTCCTTCGGGGTGCACGCCGGGATTCACGACCGCCTGAACCTCTACGCGAACCTCACCACCGCCTTCGAGACCCCCACCGCCAACGAGCTCTCCACGCGCCCGGACGGAGAAAGGGGATTCAACCCGGAGCTGGAGCCCCAGGTGGGGATCACCACCGAGGTGGGGGGCCGGGGCATCCTCGCCCCTCACACGGCGTGGGAGGCGGTCTTCTTCCACACGACCCTCCACAACGAACTGGTCCCCTTCGAACTGGTGGACGAGCCGGGGCGGCGCTACTTCCGGAACTCGGGACGGTCACAGCGCCAGGGGTGGGAGTTCGCCCTCCAGTTCACCCCGGACCCTGCGGTGCGGGCCCGCCTGGTCTTCTCGACGAACAACGCCAACTTTCGTGACTTCCGCCTGGAGGACGAGGACCTGTCCGGGAAGCGGGTGCCGGGACTCGCCCCCCATCGGGGAGAGGCGATCCTCCGGCTCGGACCGGGACGGTGGTTCGCCGAAGTCAGGGGGGAAACCACGGCGGCCATCCACGGAAACGACCGGAACACCCCCGAGGCCGTGTCTCCGGGCTACCGGCTCATGGACCTCCGGGCAGGGGCCAACGAGGTGAATCTGCTGGGCATCCGCCTCAGCCCCTTCGCCGGCGTGACGAACGTCTTCGATCGGGCCTACAACACCTCGGTGGTGGTGAACGCCGTGGGGGATCGGTACTTCGAGCCGGGCCCCGGGCGGAGCGTGTACATGGGGGGGAGCATCGCGGTTCAGTTCTGAGTCCGGGGCCGCGCTCCCGGACCCGGCGCCCTTGACCGCCGGTCGGGGTTTGGGTTCAGTTGGCGGTGCCACAGGGGTGCTGGGGTTCAACTCCGGCTGAGATCATACCCTCACGAACCTGATCCGGATAATACCGGCGCAGGGAGTCGGCCGGACCCCCGGTACCCTTCCCAGTTTCTCGAGCGGCCTCTCAGGAGGGCGCTCCACACGGCCCGCCGGCCTTCCAGCGGGAAGGGAGTTCCATGTCGTTCATCGCCGAGCAGGACCAGCGCCTCGCCCCCATCTGGGCGGAAATCCGAGCGCATCGCTTTCTCCACGAAACCCGGGACGGGACGATCCCCGAGGAGACCTTCGCCGTCTGGCTGCGGCAGGACTACCTCTTCGTGGAGGCGGCCATCCCCTTCATCGCCGCGCTGGTGCCCAGGGCTCCGACGCACCACTGGGGCCCCCTGACCGGGGTGCTCAGCGCCCTGGAGAAGGAGCTCCATCTCTTCGAGGAGCGGGCGGCCCGGGTGGGGGTGAACCTTCGCGGCGCCCCCCCTGCCTTCGCCTGTCACGCCTACATCCAGTTCCTCCTGGCCACGGCCCACACCCGGAGCTACGCCGAGAGCTACACCGTACTCTACGCCGCCGAGCGGGCCTACCACGAGTCCTGGCTGGTGGTGCAGGAGGGACTCGATGCGGATTCGCCCTGGCAGCCCTTCGTCGAGAACTGGGCCGGTGAGGAATTCGCCGGATACGTAGGATACCTGAGTGGAGAGCTGGAAGCCCTGGCGGAAGGGGCCGGATCGGCCGAACGGGAGCGGATGGCCGAGCTCTACCGACTCACCCTCCTCTACGAGGTGGCCTTCTGGGAGATGGCCGCGGCCGGAGAGGGCTGGCCCGGGGTGGAGAACGACCTGGCGCCGGACTCCGGAGGACCCGCCTGGAATCCCGACCCCGAGGCCAGGCCCGAGTCGGCATGGTCTCACATGGACCACGCGCCGCGTGGGAAGGAGAGTTGAGATGTCGGTGACCGAACGCCTCCATGCCGCCGCCCGCCCCATCTGGGACGCCCAGTTGGACCACCCTTTCGTCCGGGGGATCGGTGATGGGACCCTGGACCCCGAAGTCTTTCAGCGCTGGGTGGTCCAGGACTACGGCTACCTGAAGGAGTTCTCCAGGATCTTCGCGTGGGCGGTGGCCAAGGCCCAGCGTCTGGACAGCATGGGCTGGTACGCCAGGGTGCTGGACATGACCCTGAACACCGAGATGGACCTTCACCGGAGCTACGCCGCCCGCTTCGGAATCTCGCGGGAGGAGATGGAGAACGCACCCATGTGGCCCACCACCCGGGCGTACACCGACTTCCTGGTGAGGACCGCGGCCGACGGCGACATGATGGATCTCCTGGCCGCCCTCCTTCCCTGCGCCTGGGGCTACATCCACATCGGGCGGGCGTTGGCCGCCGAGGAGCTCCCCGACGACCAGCGCTACCGGGACTGGATCGAACTCTACGCCTCGGAGGAGTTCGGAGAGGCCGGCGAGTGGCTCCGGGCCGAGCTGGACCGGGAGGCCCGGGGCGCCACTCCCGAGAAGGAGGAGCGGCTCCGGGAGATCTTCCTCCTCTCGTCCCGCTACGAGCTGCGCTTCTGGGACATGTGCTGGGAGGGAGAGAGCTGGGAGGGCGTGGCAGAGAAGGAGTGAGGGCCGCGGCCTCGTCAGGCGGCTCCCGAGGAGGTGGAGCCGCCTGACGGAGGTCACGGCCCCCTTGACGCGCCGTCAGCCGTCGTCGGGATCCCGGAAGTCATCCCAATGTCCCAGCGACACCATGGTATCCAGGGGCCGGCGGCGGCGAGGCCGCTCCTCACGCTCCTTCAGCCGATCGGGCAGCTCCTCCGCATCCCCGGGCGGACCCACGGCGATCATGCTGCCGGGCTCCAGGTCGCCGGGAAGCAGGTTCCGGGCCCGCTCTACGTCGAAGCCCCCCATCTGGTGGGTCACGAGACCCAGATCGAAGGCCTGGAGGACCAGGTTCTCCTCGGCCGCCCCCAGATCTCGCAGCGCCACCCGGTTCCTGGATCCATCCCGTCCACTCGTGGGGGTGTAGGCCGAGAGGATGAGGACGGGGGCGGCCCGGGCCCAGCTGTTCCCCTCCATCAGGAGATCCTGCAGGGCGCTCAGGAACTCCGGTTCCTCCCGGGTCCCGACCACGAACCTCCAGGGCTGCTCGTTGAAGGACGAGGGGGCCCAGCGGGCGGCCTCCAGGATGGAGTGGAGCTGATCGCTGGACACCGTCTCGTCGGGGGCGAAGGCCCGCGGGCTCCAGCGGGCGGCCAGGAGCGGATGGATGGAGTGTCGGGTGGGGGCGGGTCGTCCAGCTTTCTGGAACCGGCGGGGAACGAAAACTGACATATGGGGACCTCCAGGTCTTCAAGCGCAGCCGCCCGTAAGGGCGGTCGCGTTCATGGGCAGATACGCAGATGGCGGAGGGCGGGATGTGTCTCCGCCCTCACCCTGGGCACTTACCCTTCACATGTCAAAGGTTCCCGCATCAATCATTCTTCGCGTGCCGGGGGGTGGACTCGGGGTGGCACAGTACTGAATATCCCGGATGACCACGAGTGCGTTGACCACGGCTCGCTCCCCCTGGGGGTCCGACGGGCGATTCACCGTTTCGCCCCGAACCACCATGACCGAGGAGCCTCCGCCGTCCAGATTCAGGGCGTCGCGCACGCCGAGAGAGCGGAAGAGGTCCGCGAGCTCGGGGAGAGTCATGCCCTCCGATCCGCCGTGACGCCCATCCACGACCACCAGCCAGAGCCGGCTCCGGTCCGGGTCGAACCCCACCGCGGTCCGGGGATGGCGCTGGCTCGAGAAGGCGGGCCGATCGCTCTGCAGGAGGTCTCCGACCCACCGGCCGCCCCGGAGGAGCGCAGGATAGCCTCCCAGGATCTCCAGGTCCCGGGCAGGCAGGTCGGTGGAGAGGGACCACGGTCCAACCCTGAGGGAATCGCCCTCCCATCCCACCGGTCCGATCCAGGGGTCGGCACCGGGACGCCAGGCGATGACGGGTCGACTGCTGCGCCCCCGGATCTCGCCTCCGCTGGCCTCGAGCCCGAGGGGCTCGTCTTCGGGCGTGAAGAAGTCCCCATTGATGGCCGCCACCATGCCCGCTCCGGCACGACGGGCCAGCGTCGTGACCGGCACCCTGCCGGGATCATCCCAGCTGCCGGCCACCTTCAGCCCCAGGTCACACCGGGCCAGGTCCACCTCCATGAGATGGACGACCCAGGGTTCGGCTCCGCTGCGCACCTCCCGGTACACGACCCCCGGATCGAGATGGAAGGTTTTCACCCGATCCGGGACCAGATATTCGGCCGCAGTGCTCGGCAGGCCCGGGTTGAGCACTGGAGGCCGGTCCGGGGGCTCGCACCCCGCAAGAACCAGGAGAAGGAGGGGAACGATCCACAATGCGCGAATCAGGGAAGAACCCGTTGTGCCGCCCCACCGGGGGAGTGTTAGCTTTCGGAGTCGCTTCCACCTTCGGACCCCTGCAGATCGGGTCCTCCGCCGCCTGTATCCCCCCGAGGAATGGACGAGTCCCTCCGCCCCGCCCCGCCCCTGGCCCTGGATCGCCCGCGGCCCTCCAGGGCCTTCGCCATGACGCTCACCCTGGTCCTGACGTTGGCCCTTCCGGGATTCGCCGACCATCTTACCGGTCCGGGCTCCACCGATGGACAGCTCTCGGCCCAGACCCCGGACCGAGGAGAGGTTCGAGTCGGGCTGACCCTGGGCGGCACCGGGTTTCTGGGGGTGGTGGGAGAGTACCGGAGAGGCGACTGGTCGGGGGAGCTGACCCTGGGCACGATCTCCTTCCGGGAGATCGCGGTGGCGGCCTCGGGCAAGCGCTATTTTGCGGAGGGAAGCTTCAGGCCCGCCGTGGGACTGGGGCTGTGGAGCCTCACGGCGTGGACTGAAGACGGAAGCGGGTCCATCCTCCTCCTCCGGGCTCCCTTCGCGGTGGACTGGAACATCACCGGCGGCCACCACGGGGGGCTCGAAGTGGCCATGAATCGGGCGCTCATGGTGAATCGGCTGGACCCGGAGGACGACACCCCTCCGAATCGGGCTATCGTCCCCATCCCCGGTGCCTACTACCGGTTCGGTTGGTCGCCCTGACCGCCGACTCATCCCCGCCAGTCCTCGGGCCGATCCCACTGGTCGGCCCAGAATCGGTCCTCCGCCTCCCGGGCCTCTTCCTCGTCCAGGGGAGGATCCTCCGGGGCAGTGAAGTCCTGTTGCGCCAGGATGTCACGCAGGACCGGGTCGTCGGTCATGGGATCCTCTCCCTCGACGGTCCGTCGCACGCGGCTTCGTATCAGGAAACCGCCCACCAGGACCACGGCGGCCATCAGGAAGAAGAGGGTGCCCAACATGGTTCGCTCCGTCGTTCGACTCGAAGGGGTCCGGGCGACACTTTCGGTTGAAATAAGAGAACCACCGGCCCCCATCGACTCAAGAGCCCGGCCTGTCTCCTGACCCCTCCGCCCCCTCTGAAGGTCCGGGGAGCCCTTCCGTGGGACGGGCCCTGCCGGACCCGTGCGGCAGGGCCCCTGGCTTCTCAGGCATCCCCAGCAAGCGAAGCGCCACCGCCAGCACGATCAGCGCCACCGGGAGGAGAAGGAGGGGAGGCGCCTCTTCGGCGGAGCTCACCAGCTCCCGGGTCACCGGGATGGCCGCCAGGGTCAGAATCGCGCCGTTGTTCAGGAAGTGGAGAAGGACCGCCAGGGGAAGCGATCCGCTGGCGACCACCGCCCAGGCGAGGAGGATCCCCAGCCAGGCGGTGGGAAGGATCCGGAATCCCGTCTGCGGGGAGAGATGGAAGAGACCGAAGACGAGCCCGCTGAGGATGACGGCCACCACCACGGGCAGGCCGTTCCGAAGCCCGGCGAGGATCGCTCCCCGGAAGAGGATCTCCTCACAGATGGCCGGGGTCACCGCCACCATGAGCAGGAGCCACAGGTACCGGGGAATGGAGTCGGCCGTGAGCATCTCGGCCATGGCCTCCAGATACTCCACGGGGATGGGGAGGAACTGGCCCTGAAGCCAGGCCAGAAACCATGCAAGGGGTGTCCCCGCGGCGATGAGGAGCACCCCGCCCAGCGTGGCTCGGGGCGTGGGAAGGCGAAGGGAGAAGGTCCGGACCGGATCGTGTCGGCGGACCGCGACGTATACCAGGGGTGGAACGGCCAGGAAGAGGATCTGGGCCAGGATCAAACCTCCCTCTCCGAGGAGGGCGTGGAGGGGGAAGGCCCCGCCGAGGAAGAGGACCGCGACCACCAGGAGGAGGGCCACCACTCCCCCGGGCGACGGCAGCGTCCCCTTCGACTTCGATCCCCGCTTGAGTGCCATCGGTCCTCTCGAGCCCTGATCCTCGTTCCCCGGACGCCGGACGAGGCTAACCCAGGAGCGAGGAGCCCACAAGACGTATCGTCCCCTATCCGATGGGGCTGGAGGCCGGCGGAGGGGCGCTCCGTTGCTGGAGGCCGCGGGCAACCCTTTCGGGGCCCGGGGTCATCTCATGAATACCAGACGGCTGTTGAAGGACTGGAGCGACCCCGCGTCGGGGTCTCGGGACTCTGGGAGAGTCGATGACCGGACCCAGCGAGCGACGACTGATCGAAGCGGCCTCCCGAGGAGATCCGGGTGCCGCCCGGAGGCTCTATGAACGCTATGCTCCCCGGGTGTTCGCCGTCGTGCGGCGCATCGCCGGAGATGACGACCTGGCCCACGATTGTGCCCAGGAGGCCTGGATCCGGGCCTTCCGCGCCCTCCCCACCTTCCGAGGAGACGCCCGCTTCGGCACCTGGATCCACCGGATCGGGGTGAACACGGCTCTCCAGGAGACCCGGTCCCGGGAAAGGCGGGGAGACCGGGAGTCTCCCGTCCCCGACAGCCTCCCGGCCCCCGCCCCTGAGCGGGACCCGCTCCTGGCTCAGCGCCTCGAAGAGGCGCTGGACCGGGTTCCCCCGGGGATGAGGAAGGTTCTGGTCCTCCACGATGTGGAGGAATACACCCACGAGGAGATCGCCGAACTCCTGGGGATCAGTTCCGGGACCTCCAAGTCCCAGCTCTTCAAGGCTCGGGCGAGGATGCGGCAGATCCTGCGAAGCTCGAGCGGTGAACCGCACCATGACGAATCGACTGGATTCGGAGGAATGAGGGCATGAAACGACACCTGACGCTCGAAGAGCTTGCCCGCCTCGTGGACGAGGATCCGACCTCCGAGGAGGCCCTCCATCTGGACGGGTGTGCCGGATGTCGGGCCGAACTCACCTGGATGGAGCGCCAGCGGGGCGAGCTGGCCCTGCTCCCCGCGCTGCGTCCACCCCCGGACTCGTGGAGCGAGCTGGAGGGGCGCCTGGCGTCCGAAGGACTGCTCTCGGCCGAACGGGGCTCGTCCGAAGGCTGGATCGGAAGGCCGGTGTTGCAGATCGCGGCGAGCCTCGTCCTCCTCCTCCTGGGCGTCGGAGTCGGGATGCTCCTCCCGGAGCCGGCGTCGAGTCCAGGTTCCGAGTTCGCCGCCGGTCAGCTTCCCGGTGTGGAGGCGGAGGCCCTTTCGCTGGACGAGGCCCGGGAGTGGGTCGAGATCACCGAGGACTGGCACCGGCTGGCTCTCATGCAGTACCGCGACCAGCTGGCCTCCCTGGGTCAGACCCCCACGGGAGACCCCGGTGCCGGTCCCGATCCGGAGACCCGCCATGCGGCCATCGAAGCCCTCATGGAGGCTGGGCAGGCGGCGCTCCGACAGGCTCCCACCGATCCCTTCCTGAACGGCCTCCTGCTGAACGTGCAGGTGGAGCGCGAGGCCTCCCGGGAGGGGATGGTCCGTCCGGCGCGAAGCCAATGGTACTGAGGCCCCAACCCGGGGGCGCGGGGATGGCTCGCGCCCTGCGTCTCCTGACGGCGATGGCCCTGGTGACGGGCATGGCCCTGGTCCTGTCTCCCGGTGAGGCGAGGGGTCAGGGCTCCCCCCCGGGCTGGCTCGGCCTCGAGCTGGAGGTGTCGGCTTCAGGCGTCGAGCTGGAGGTGCGGGGGGTGTTCGGGGGCGGGCCGGCGGAATCCGCGGGGATCCGGCCAGGCGACCGCATCCTCCGGATCGGGGGCGCCGACGCCACCGAGGGGGAGCTGGAAAGGCTGGTGCGTGGCCTCCGTGCGGGGACCCGGGTGGACCTGGTCCTGGACCGTGGGGGCGAGACCCTCGAGTTCACCGTGCAGGCCGAGCCACGGCCCTTCTCCGCCGGGGTCGGCCCCCAATGGCGGGCCCCGGTCGTCCCCTGGGGCCCGGATCGCTCCAGGGTCCGCATCCGGGAGCGCCCACCCGCCCCGTTCATCGCGGGTCAGCGGGTGGTAGGAGGAGCCGAACTCGTGACCCTCTCTCCTGCCCTGGGCTCGTACTTCCAGGTGGATCGGGGTGTCCTCGTCCTGGAGGTCCTGGAGGGGACCCCTGCGGCGCTGGCCGGCCTCGAGGCCGGCGACGTCCTCGTCGAGGTGGACGGCGAGGAGGTCTCCTCGATCGCGGAGGTCCGGCGTGCGCTGGCCAGGGGCTACCGGTCCCCGCCCGTCCCGGTGCGGATCGTGCGCGAGGGAGAGGAGCGACTCCTCAGTTTCGGGGGCTGACCCTCTCCGGTCCGGCGCCGGACAGCTCGGGAACCCTCCGAACCTCGTTCAGGAAATCCCGCTCGATCCGACCGTCGCGGAGGTGGATCTGGCGCCTGGCGAACTCGGCGATGTCATGTTCGTGGGTCACGAGCACGATGGTCTGGCCGGCGTCGTTCAGCCGCACCAGGATGTCCATGATCTCCTGGCTGGTCCGGGAGTCCAGGTTTCCGGTGGGCTCGTCGGCCAGGAGGAGGGCCGGATCGTTGGCCAGGGCCCGGGCTACGGCCACGCGCTGCCGCTGCCCTCCGGAGAGCTCAGGGGGCTTGTGCTCCATCCGGTCGGCCAAGCCCACCATCTGGAGCTTGGCCCGGGCCAGCTCCCGGCGCTCGGCTGCCGGGACGCCGGCGTAGATGAGGGGGAGCTCGACGTTGTGGAGGGCGGTGGCTCGAGGAAGGAGGTTGAAGGTCTGGAAGACGAAGCCGATGTCCCGATTTCGGATTCCGGCCAGACGAGCCTCGGAGAGCTGGCTCACATTCTGATCGTTCAGGAAGTACTCTCCCGAGGTCGGAGTATCCAGGCACCCGATGAGGTTCATCATGGTGGACTTCCCCGACCCGGACGGTCCCATCACGGCCACGAATTCGCCCTGTCCGATGGCCAGGTCCACGCCGTCCAGGGCTCGGACCAGCTCCGAACCCAATCGATAGTGCTTGGTGAGCGCCCGGGTCCGGATCACCTCGCCTGCGTCGGATCTCTGCATGTCTCTCCCCTGGTCGTGGCCCCGGATTCGCTGGACGGATGGTGCTCCCCTGAAACCTCGCGCACAGGAGCCCGAGGGTCCCCCACGCGGATCGGATCGCCTCCTCTCCTCTTCCTACGAGAGTCGACCCGGAAACTCTTCAGAGCGCCCCTGCCCGCCGGGGTGCGGATGCGGATTCCGGGGGTAAAGAAAAACCGGCCCGGGCGCCGAAGCGCCGGACCGGCATGAATCTCGACCCGGCCCACCAGGGGCCGTGGAGACTCGGGCCATGGGCCGGGGAAAGTCAGGACATGACCTTCCAGCGACCGAAGGGAAGGGTTGGGACGACGGGGATCCGCTCCCCGTAGACGAACGCCTCGACCCGGGGGTTCTTTCCGGAAAGCCGGGAGGCGAGGCCGCCGTCGGCGATCACGATCCCCGGCACGTCGCGGCAATTGGACTCCCGGTCGTCCCGGACCTGTACCGTCCGTTTCTTGTTGAGCTTCATCGGAGACTTCCTTTATCAGAAGGGTGGGGGCACCTGCCCACCACTACGAATTCGTCACGCTTGTGCTTCAGTTCCATGCAATCGCAAGGGGCGTGCCGAGCGTCCACCGAGAGCCCAGTCATACGTAAGTCGCTGTCAGGCAATTTTTTATGGCGCTATCACCCCACTCCTGGCCCCCACAGGCCGGAGTCTCCCGAAGGGGTTCGTGTCGATGTGATACGGGTGCCCGTGTCGAATCGACACGGTTTCAGGAGGGCCGGGACCGGCTCAGGTACAGACGGAGCTGGGTGTCGGAGAGATCGGCCAGCGAGGCGGCCACGGCCCACGCCTCCCGGTCCGGATCCCCCTCGGGAGTGTCGTCGCCGCCCTCCACCCTGTAGAAGAGGAGGAGGAGGAGGGGCGCACCCGAATCAGGGGAGGTTCCGCTTCGGGTTCTTCCCCCGCTCCGCACGAACCAGGTCTCCCCCTCGGCCTCCAGCGAGCGCTCCGCTCCGGTGAGCGACGGCTCAGGCGGTTCGACCTCGGGCGCCCCCATGAGGTCCCGAACCGGAGTGGGCATGCCTGCGGGCGCGTCCCCCGCCCGAACGGGCCTGGGAGGGCGAGGGCGACCCGGATCGTCCGGGGCATCGGATCCTTCGGAGGGGTCCTGGGGCATGGGCCGTCGGTTGGAGGAGCCGAGAAGGCTATGGCAAGGTGCAGGGCACGCCCCGGGGGAGGCAAGCCGACCAGCTCAGCCCTCCACCTCTCCCGCCAGGGTGTCGCTCTCCCAGACCCGCACCCGCCGAAG
>SKKH01000062.1 GCA_007121555.1 Gemmatimonadota bacterium
CGCAAGTCGGCCCGGGAATGAGATCCAGGGACCCATGGCCGCGGTCATCCTGGGCGGCCTCGTCTCGGCCACCCTTCTGAACATGATCGTGGTCCCCCTACTCTTCGACTGGCACTTCGGAGCTCAGAAGGAGGCGGGAGGGAGCGCCGCGTGATCGGTTCCCTCCCTGCGCGAACCCGACGCGCAGCCCCGGTGAGACGAGCCCGGGGGAGCGGGACGTCAGTTCACCGGCTCCATCCGGATGATCGGGGTGGTGCCTCCACCCTGCCGATCGTCGAAGGCCACGTAGATGAAGCCGTCCGGCCCCTGACGCACGTCCCGGATCCGGCCCAGCCCGAAGAGAAGGGGACGGCGCTCGAGGCGCGTCACCTCGTAGCCCTCGTCGCCATGCCGGAGCCCGACGCGGTGTAGCTGCTGCCCTGCCAGGCCGCCCACGAACAGATGGCCCTGCCATTCGGGGAAGGCATCGCCCGAATACACCATGAGCCCGGAGGTGGCGATGGACGGGGTCCAGTACTGCACGGGCTGCTCCATTCCCTCGCGATGCGTCCCCTCGTGGATTCGCTCGCCTCCGTACTGAACGCCGTATCCGATCACCGGCCAGCCGTAGTTGAGCCCAGGGAGGATCAGGTTCAGCTCGTCCCCACCCTGGGGACCGTGCTCGGTCTGCCAGACGTCGCCGGTCTCGGGGTGGATCGCCAGTCCCTGGGGATTTCGGTGTCCGTAGCTCCAGATTTCAGGAAGTGCGTCGGCGTGGTCCACGAAGGGGTTGTCCTCGGGGACGCGACCGTCGTCATGGAGCCGGACGATGGTGCCGATGTGGTTCGTCAGATCCTGGGAGGGCCAGTCTCCCAGATGGTCGGGATCGGGTCGACCGCCTCGATCCCCGATGGTCACGAAGAGGTAGCCCCCAGCGTCGAAGGCCAGCCTCGAACCGTAGTGGCTTCCACCCTGGCCCCAGGCCACCGCCTCGAAGATCTCCTCCACATCGTGGAGCGCTGATCCGTCGAACCGGGCCCTCACCACCGCGGTGGTCCCCTCGGAGAGATCTTCGTTGGGCTTCGAGAAGCTCAGGTACAGGAGCTGGTTCGACTCGAAGTCGGGGTGCAGGACCACGTCCAGAAGCCCTCCCTGGCCCTGAAATCGGACCTCGGGCACCCCTGTGATGGGCTCCGGGTCCAGCGCCCCGTCCCGGACGATCCGGAGCTGGCCGATCCGTTCGGTCACCAGCATGTCGCCGTTGGGCAGGAAGGCCATGGACCAGGGATCCTGAAGATCCTCCACCACCGTCACGACCCGGTAGTCGTGGAGCTCGGAGTCGAACACCTGAGCCTGAAGGGACCCCACGCTCAGGAGGAGGAGGACGGGGAGAAGCGCGAGGCCCGTGAGGAGGTCGGGTCGCAGAAGGCCGGACGACCGGGTCGCGATCAGCGACCGGGAGGTGCCGGAATGGAGAGGAGCCAGGATCATGGGCTTAGCACGGGTCGAAAGGGGGTGGTCGTCCCTGCACCGCTGCAGAGGACAACTGGAGCCGAAGGTCAATGTCAAGCAACGTGGAGTGCTCATGAGCTACTGGCAAAGAGCACGGAGGGTTCCCTTCGGAGGAGATGGTGCCGGGGGACGGACCGACGCCCCGCCCCCCGATCGGGGGACGGGGCGCTTGGCGGGAGGGGATGGGTCGGCCTCCTTGACGTCAGACCGGAGGTTGCCCTCGCAGCGCGCGAGCCAGGAAGGAGATCACGAGGAGTATGAGAAAGATCACGAAGAGGATCTGCGCGATCCCCGCCGAGGCTCCAGCCACTCCGGAAAATCCGAAGAATCCGGCCACCAGGGCCAGAATCAGAAACATCAAAGCCCAGCCAAGCATAAGAGGACCTCCTGAGTCCCGAGGATACGTCGTTCCTGTCCTGCATTGCTGCGGCCCAGGCCGAAAGCGAGGACCGCAGGTCATATAAGTCGCAGAAAGCGTGCCACTGCCTCCCTGCACCGCCCACGCCTCCGAAACGTCGGCTGCCGGGCCCCCACCCGGAATTTTCTGCAGTGGCCTGGAAGGATCTTCTCGGTCCCCTGCAGCTTCAACGGCCCGTCAGGATCCGGGCATGAGTTCGATTCGTTCCGCCGTCACTCCCTCGACCCGGTCCCGGGAATAGAAGACCGGAAAGACCCGGTCGGCGGCCCACAGTTCGAAGAGGTTGTCATAGAAGGGGCTGTCCGGATCGCCGGACTGGCCGGGCGTACTCATCCCGAGGGTGGAGTCCCAATCCCGGGTGTCCACGAAGATCCTGAAGGAGGCTCCGGAGGTCTGGTTGTTCCCGTATCCGGTATTGCCCACCGTGAACGAATAGCCCCCGCGCGGCGCCGGGCCCACATCCAGCCGCTCCCGCAGTTCCGAGCTCACCGCCGGAGAGAGGGGGTGCCGAATGAGGGCGTGCTTGTAGGCGGTCTGGCCGTAGTGCCATCCCTCCAGGTCCGGTCCCAGGCGCTCGCTCAATTCCTCCACCGCCTCCTGAAGCGCCTCCACGAGGAACTCATCCCGGCCCTGGACCGGGTCGATCCCCCGCTCCCGATCACCGAACTCCTCGGGGGGAGCAATCAGGAAGTCGATGAGACGCTTCAACCCCAGGGAGATGTGGTCCTGTGCCACCGGCGGAACGAAGCGGTCCTCGGCGTTGGCTCGGAGGCGTCGTTCGAAGGCGACGTAGATGCCCGCCTCAACCGACTCGGGATCGAGCTTGAAGTCCCAGTCCTGGAGCAGCTGACGGGCCGCCTCCACCCGGGAGTCCTCCGACGACAGGGGCCGAAGAAGGGGCACCAGCGTCCGGGCGGGGATGGAGAGGTAGTCGTGCTGGATCTCCACCATGTCCATGAGGTTGAAGCGGCGTCCCGAAGAGAGGAGTTCGTTCACCCGGGCCTGTCGGAAGGGGTCTGCCCACTCGTAGTAGACGACGTCGTCCAGGTGGTTGTAGTCGAAAGGTGAGGTGACGTTGGCGTTGGCCGTCCCGAAGTATCCTTCCGGAGGATTCACGACCCAGGGGAGCTCCTCGATGGGGAGGAATCCGTCCCACTCGAAGCGGCCATCTCCGGGAATGGGGACCAGGCCGCTGAAGTTGCGTCGGATGGGGGCGATGCCACCGGGTTGCCAGCCGATGGTCCCCTCCCGGTCGGCCCATACCATGTTCTCGGCCGGGATGTGGTTGTAGAAGACCGCCTCCCTGAACTCCTCCCAGTTCTGGGCCTGATTCATCCGGAGCGAAGCCAGGTAGGGGGCGCCTCCGGGCTCGAGCCAGGCGGCGCCCAGCCCGTAGGCGATGTTCGCCTCCCGGTCTTCATAGACCACCGGGCCATGACGGCTGAAGGGGAGTTCCACCTCCATGGGCTCTCCGCCCCGGATCAGGATCGTGTCCACGAGCACATCCATGTCCACCCACTCCCCCTGGTACCGATACTGGTTCGGGTCGTCGGGGTTGGTCTCATACACGAACAGGTCCTCGTGGTCCATCCGGAAGATCGTCAGCCCCCAGGCGCCCATCCCATTGTGGCCGATGGAGATCCCTGGAATGGCCGGCTCGCCTCCCCCGACCACGTTCCAGCCAGGGGCGTGGAGGTGGGCCCAGTACCGGAGCGCGGGAGCCTGTTGAACCCGGTGGGGGTCGTTGGCCATGAGAGGGTAGTCGTCCTGGGCCAGGCGTCCGCTCACGACCCAGTTGTTGCTCCCCAGGTCCTGCTGTTCCATCGCTTCCACGGTCCTCTGCTCTGCGTCCAGCACCTGGGCCAGTCGTGTGTAGGAGGAGGCGTCCGCCCGGTACTCGGGCACGATGTCCTCGGGCCGGAAGTCCACCGAACTCCGGTAGGCACGGTAGAGCTCCAGGATATCGTGATCCAGGAGGTGGTCCCCGTCCACCGCGCTGTCGAGATCGATCTCCGGAGGGGTCGGGTGGGGGTGGAAGTAGAGCACACGTCGAACCACGTCGGGGCCCACCAGGTGGACCGCCCTGCCCCGGGAGAGCTGGGCGCCCGCGTTCCCCAGGAGTCCCTGGTGGCGGGATACGACCACCTCCGGCGTCCACAGACCCGGCCGGGTGTCCAGGAGTCGAAATTCCAGAGGAAGGAGGCCGGGGTCGTCCCGGGTCGCCTGGACGTAGGCGTTGATCCCATCGACGAAGGCCGGAATGATCTCGTGCCCCCTGGGGTGGTAGTGGCGCATCTCCTCGTCCATGTCACCTCGGAAACGGAGGAGCCGGGCACCGTGGTCCCGGGGGATCTCTCGGGGCCCCAGGAGCTCGGCCATGGTCCCCGTGGCCTGACGTCGCCAGATCTCCAGCTGGAAGAGGCGGTCCCGGGCGGCGTTGTAGCCCTGGGCGAAGAAGAGATCTCGTTCGGTCTCCGCGTAGATGTGGGGGATTCCCCAGTGATCCACCAGGATTTCCACCGGTGCGTCGAGTCCTGGGACCGAGACGGATTCGGACGCGCCACCTCCGAGTGCTCCTTGGGATGGAGGGGCCGCGACCGGGGACTGGGCCAGGAGGGATCCGCCGAAGGCCAGGCAGGTGATCACGGCCAGGACGGTGGGGGCGGGAAAGAGGCGACGGACCATGGGTAGGCGAGCTCCGCTGGGGTGCAGGCAGTGTACGGATGACGAGTAACCCATCAGGCGGTGCCGCGCACCTCTTCCCCCCTCCGCTCTCAAAGGCCGCTCAATCGACCCAGAGCTCCGCTGCCGTCTCGAAGGCCGTCGCGGACACGGCACCCGCCTCAGCGGAACTCCCTGTGAGCCAACCGCGGGAGTTCAGCTCGAGCACGACCTGGGTGGTTGCGTCCGCCTCCACCGTCAGGGGAGCGGAGAGTTCGACCACCAATTCGCCGCCGCCGCCAATGGAGAGCGAGACCAGGGCGTCGATGATTTCGGTGCCGATCACCGAACCGGCCTCCAACTGGGTTTCGGCGTTGGTCACCACGACTCGGGCGCGCTCAAAGGTCTGGGCCTCGACCTGTGCGGTAGCGGCACTCCGGCGTTCACCGGACTGGAGTTCGGTAGAGGCCGTAACTTCTGTCATACCAGCAAGATCGATCCAGTCTCCGTCGACGTGGACCTGAAAGCGAAGGTCGCCGCGGAATTCCCCTTCGACGTTGTGGCCCTGGCCGTCGACCCCCATGACCGCCGCGGGTGACTCGGCGGGTGTCCGGTCCTGGATCAACGCCTCCAGCGTTCCTTCATGGGCGGTGGGCCCGGTCAGGTCGTCTTCACCACAGGCGGTAAGAGGGAGTGCAAGGAGGAGGGCCGGCACCCAGAAGCTCCGGCAGAATCTCGATAATGAACGTTCGGTCATGAGGTCACATCCGGTCTGGAGTCGATTGGAACGCGGCCACTCCGCCGCCATTTGGCGACGGTGGACCGCTAGACGAGACGACCGATATGGAAGGGGCATGCCAGGAATGATCACGATGCGCTTCAAGTCAATGTTGCAAAGTGATATAGGCTCGCTGGTACCTCGGCGTTGAGAGTCTCGAACCGAGGCCGTCCATTCTGCCGACCCGAAGGATTTTCGCGGGGGTCGGGCAGAGACTGCTCAGGCGGAAGGAGCTCCGCGGCGAAGCCACTCCTCCCCCCCCGGGATTCCCTTCTCGCCTCGGCTCCGGCGGCTGGTCAGGGAGGACCGCTCACGGTATGGTGGAGGCCAGGGAAATCCTGAGCTGGGTTCGTCTGCGGACCCTCCACGACCCATCCAGAACGACAGGAGCGAAACAGAGTGAAGCGAGCAAAGAAGATCATCCATCCGATGCGAAGCCCGGGAAGTCTTCCGGGTCGGATTCTCGCGGGGCTGCTGCTGGTCACGGCGTTCGCCGCCACTGCGCCGACCCTGGACGCACAGGCGCAGAGCCCCGCCGACCTGCGGACGCCGGCGGAGACCTCGAACTTCACCGAGTATACCTCGCACGGTGAGATGATGGATTATCTGGCCGAGCTCCGGGCCTCCTCCTCCGAGTTCAGGATGGGCATCTACGGTCAGACCTGGGAGGGGCGAGACCTGCCCTATCTCGTCTTCAGCCGTCCGGCCGTGACCCGGGGGTGGGAGGCCGCCGCGCTGGGCAAGCCGGTCGTGGAGCTCCACGCCAACGTCCATGGCGGAGAGCGGACGCTCAGAGAGTCCCTCCTCATCATGGTCCGGAATCTGGCCACCCCCGGGACTCCCGAGAACGACCTCCTGGATGACCTGGTCATCATCGTCTCGCCCCAGATCAATCCCGACGGTTTCGAGGCCACGGCGGGCGGCACGCGGGGCAACGCCTGGGGCATCGACATGAATCGGGACTACATGAAGCTGGAGCAGCCCGCCATCCAGAACTGGGTCCAGAACGTCCTGCACGAGTGGAACCCCCACGTCTTCGTGGATGGTCACAACGGGGGTCAGTTCCCCTACAACATCAAGTACCAGTGCCCCGGCCATGCCGACCCGGACCAGCGCATCACCCAGCTCTGCGATGAGGGAATCTTCCCCGCCGTGGATGCGCGCCTGGAGGCGGAGGACTATCGTTCCTTCTTCTGGGCTAGAGGGGACGAGGACGGGTGGCACGGGGGGCAGACCGACGGTCGAATCTCTCGCAACTATGCCGGCTTCGCCAACTCCATCGGGATCCTCTTCGAGTCGCCCGGCTGGCAGGAGATGGAGCCCGGCGTGCGCTCCGGATATCTGGCCTACATGGCCACCCTGGAGTTTTTGCAGGACAACCCCGAGCTCGTCATGAACACCGTGAACGAGGCTCGCCGAGATGCCATCCTCCTGGGGAGTGAGCCGTCGGGTGAGGTGGCGGTCCAGATGGACGTCGAGCCCGAAGACGAACGAGGCAGCTACCTCATCGGGGACGACGAGGGTGAGATCGTCGAGATCACGAATGCGCCGATCTACAAGCGCCCCGTCGCGACCCTCAGCCGACCCCGACCCTATGCGTATCTGCTTCCCCGCGACGCGGTGGACGCGGTGGAGCTCCTGCGCCGGCACAACATCACCGTGGAGGTTCTCACGGACTCGGTGGATCTGCAGGTCGACGGGTACGAGCTTACCGGAGTCTCGTACGAGGCCATCTACAACCACCAGGCGGCCACGAAGGTGGAGGTCGGGAATGTGCGTACCCTTCAGGAGGGCTTCCCCAAGGGCACCTACGTCGTGCCCACCGGGCAGATGATGGGCCGAATTGCCAGCCATCTCCTGGAGCCCGAGTCCGACGACAACCTGATCTACTGGGGAACCATGAGCCGGTGGCTTCCCCTGGCGGCTCTGGAGGAGGGGGGAGATCCACCCATCCTTCCCATCTACAAGCTCATGGAGCCCGTGCCTCTGCCGGCCCGGATCATGCGCTGAATGGAAAGAAGGGGCGCTCCCTCGACGGAGCGCCCCTTCTTTTTCGATCTGGCCTGTCGGGTCGTCAGTTCGTGGGCGGGGTCATGACCTGATCCACGGAGTGAATCACGCCGTTGGCCGCGTCCATGTCCGCATTGACGACGTTGGCTCCCTCGACCTGAATTCCACCGCCCTCGGACTGGATCTGGAGCGGAAGTCCGAAGGCTGTCTCGGCGCTCTCCATTCCGGAGAGTTCAGCCGAGGTCACCTCGCCGGGCACGATGTGATACGCGAGCACGGCCTGCAGGGACTCGGGGTCCTGCATGAGCTCGTCCAACTGTCCCTCGGGGAGGGCGTCAAAGGCAGCGTCCGTGGGGGCGAAGAGGGTGAAGGGCCCATCCACCGCCAGCGGCTGGGTCAACCCTGTGGCTTCCAGAGCCGTGAGGAGCGTCTGATACTCCCCGGCCTCCTGCAGCACGTTGACCAGATTGTTGTCATCCACGGCCCCGGGCTGTTCGGGTGGCATCTCCTGAGCCTGTCCCATACCGGGAATGAGAAGGGCGAGAGCGAGGGCGAGGGCGGGCAGCGTTCCTGGACGCATCGATTTCTCCCGAGGATTCTGAAGGAGCGAAAGCTTCGTTGAAGCCCGGCTCCGCGGCAGTCGGGAACCAGGCGACGTTCAATGTGGTTGCCCCTTCTACTACGGGAGACGCGGTGGAAGGATCCGCCGCGGAGCGCTTGTAAGATGTTTCAGATCAATGATTTGCGTGTAATCCGGCCGTCTCGTCCGCACCGAGAATGGGGGTTGCGGTGCCCGGAACGGTAGAGGATCTTTCTCGGGTCGCCCGAGGGCAGGAGGGCTCTGCTCCGGTAGGTCGACAAGCCACTTTCCACGTCTCCCCCCAGGGGCCTCCGATGCGAACCCACCTTGTACTTCTCAGTCTCCTGCTGTTCGGGATGGCGCCCGCATGCGCTCCGTCTCCGACCCCGGGTCCGGCTCCCGCCCCCGCCGTCGTCGATGCCGCCGCCCTTTCGGAGGTGGCCGAGCGCCGGATTCTCTCGGAGACCATCCGGGACCATCTGGACTACCTGGCTTCCGACGAGATGCGGGGCAGGGACACCCCGAGTCCGGAGTTGGAGGACGCGGCAGACTACCTGGTGGCCCGATTCCAGGAGCTGGGTGTGGAGCCCGCGGGCGAGGAGGGGGGGTTCATCCAGCGTTGGCCCTTCGAGGTTCTCTCGTTGAACCGGGCAGAGAGTCGGGCGCTCATGGAGGTGGACGGCGACCGGCGGGAGTGGCGCTACGCGGAGGAGTACTTCGCCATTCCGTCCCTTCCCGGGCAGGTGGAAGGGGTGCCGGTCTATGCGCCCGACCCCGCCACGGCGGCGCAGGGACTTCCCGCTGAAGTGGCGGGGGCACCCCTGGTCGTAGGACTCCCCGAGGGACTGGGCCCGGATTTCGGTCTGGCGATCCAGGCGGGGATGCAGGCGGGCGCCGCGGGTGTGGTGCTCCTCATGGACGAGGAGACCGATGCCTCGGCCACCTTCCAGCTGGCCGCAGCGCTGGAAGGGGGCATCGCCGGAGAGATGCCGTTCCCCATCATCGGCCTCCGTCATGACGTGGGCCAGGAGCTCCTTACATCGGCGGGTCTGGAGGCCGGGCCCGGAGAGGTCCGAGTGATGGAGAACCTCGTCGTCTCCTTCCAGTCCACCTTCGAACCGGAGGTCCACGAAGTTCCCAATGTGGTGGGGATGGTGCGGGGTTCGGATCCGGAGTTGGCCGACGAGTACATCGTCCTCACGGCCCACTTCGATCATGTGGGGGTGGGACCCTCCGACGAGCGCGGCGACTCCATCTACAGCGGCGCCGATGACAACGCCTCGGGAACGGCGGCCCTTCTGGAGGTGGCCGGCGCCATGGCCTCGCTCCTGGAGGCCCCGGCCCGCTCCGTACTCTTCCTGGCGGTCAGTGGCGAGGAGAAGGGCCTGCTGGGCTCGGCTTGGTTCGCCCAGAACCCCACGATCCCCGCCGAAGGGATGGTGGCGGCTCTGAACATGGACATGGTGTCACGGAACGCACCGGACACCGTCCACGCCATCGGCGAGGAGTATTCCACGATCGGTCGCCTGGCCCACGAAGTCGCCCGGGACCATCCGGAGCTGGGGCTGGTGGTAGCCCCGGACCCCGAGCCCGAGGAGCAGGCCTTCCTGAGAAGCGACCACTTCAGCTTCGTGGAGCAGGGGATCCCGGCCCTCATGCTCACGACCTGGCTTCATGACGACTACCACCTCCCTTCGGACACCCCCGATCGGGCCGACGAGGACAAGGCCGCCCGGATCGCCCGGCTGGCCTTCCTCATGGCCCACCGGATGGCCGACACCCCGGATCCGCCGACCTGGACCGCGGAGGGCGAAGCACTACTGGAACAGCTCGCCGGCCAGGGGCCGCCTCCGGGTCAGCCGTGACCCCGAGCAGCGTCAGCTGTCGGGGGTGATCCGGTAGATGGCGCCGTCATCCTCGCCGGTGGCCACGTAGATTGCTCCGTCCGGACCCAGGCGGACGTCCCGGATGCGTCCCAGTTCGCCGTTGATGATCTCCTCGGCGTGGACCACCACCTGGTCTTCGATGACCAGCCGGAGGATGCGTTCGGAGCGGAGTCCCCCGGCCAGGAGGTTCCCTTCCCACGTCTCATCGAAGGTTCCGTTCCCCACGACGGCGAGCCCCGAGGGCGCCAGGGTGGGAAGGAACTCGAAGACCGGGTCCATGACCTGTGGGGCGGTTCGGTCCTCACCATACGGTTCCTGGGTGCCGTACTCCCGGCCCTTTCCGACATCGGGCCAGCCGTAATCCTGACCCGGGAGGATCAGGTTCAACTCGTCGCCCCCGCGCGGTCCGTGCTCCGTGGCCCAGACCTCTCCGGTCGTGGGATGAAGGATCATTCCCTGGATGTTGCGGTGCCCGTACGAGTAGATCTCAGGCGCGTACGCGTCGTTCCCCACCAAGGGATTGTCGGACGGTACGGTACCGTCTTCGTTCAGGCGAACGACGGTGCCCGAGTGGTCACGGGTGTCCTGAGCCCGATCGGGCTGGGCACCCCGGTCCCCGATGGACATGAGAAGGGTGCCGTCACCCATGAAGACGACGCGGCTCCCGTAGTGCCGGCCGGGGGAGGTGGGGGTGTTGGACTCGAAAAGCTCCTCCACGTCTACGAGTTGACTCCCGTCCAGCCGGGCCCGGATGAGCGCGGGTACCGTCTCTTCTTCATCGCCCTTCGAGTAGGTGAGGTAGATCCACCCGGTCTCCTGGTAGTCGGGGTGGACCACCACGTCCATCATCCCACCCTGACCCTGGGCATGGATCGGGGGGAGCCCGGACACCTCGGTCACGGAGGAGCCGGAGACGAGCTGGAGTCTTCCGGGGCGCTCGCTCACCAGGAGGTCACCCTCGGGAAGGAAGCCGATGGCCCAGGGCTGTTCCAGGTCGCCGGCTACCCGCTCCACCGTCAGCGACTGGTATTCGGTGCTGATCTCATGGACGTGCTGTCCATTCAGCTCCGCCGTGACACCCAGCGTCGCCATGGTCAGCAGGGGAAGGGCCCACGCCTTCCGCGTAACGGATTCAATCCATCTTTTCATTGAACGGCCTCCTCTGAATTCGTCGGTCGGTCCATTGGAACCCCGCTGGGGCGGAGCATCCGGATCCGTTTCGGAGCGATCAGGGCTCACAATCTGAACCCTCCCCCCGAAGCCAACTCTTCTGTACCGAATCCAGCGGATCGTGGTTCCGATTCGGGAGCTTCTCGCCCTTTTCTCCCGGCGGGCCTATTGTGCATGGAAATGAAGGGTGGGTCCGTGTACGAAACCAGGAGGCGACCATCGTTGTGGAGATCCCCGAACCGTCGTTCCACGCTCTCATCATGGCCGATCTGGCGGGGCTCGAGATGGGGGGGCAGACCGCGTTTCGTCCCCTCGCCGACCGAGAACCCCGACAGGTGGACCGGGACGACCTGGATGCTGTGCTGGCCGCCGTGGCGGCCGGGATCGAGCTCCCGGTGGAGGAGGATGGACCGCCACTGAGGGTGTCCTTCCGCTCGCTGGAAGACTTTCACCCCGACCGCCTGTTGGCCCGGCTTCCCTTCTTCCAGGCCATCCGCGAGATGAAGGAGAGGGTCAGGAGCGGGGTTGAAGAGGGCCAGACCGAGGAGCCGAGGGGTGAGGAGACGCAGGCATCCACCGATCCGGCTTCGGGAGCGGGTCTCCTCGACGAAATCGTCTCCCGGACCGCCGGAAGCGGGCGGAGCAACGGATCCGAGGGTCGGACCCGAGAACCCGAACTGGGGCACCAGGACAACGGCCTGCCCCGGGAGCTCGAGGAGTTCCTGCGGAAGATCACCCGGCCCCACCTGGTCGACGAGCCGGGCGAGGGTCAGCGCCGCAGGCTGGAGGCGCTGGACGAGATCACCACGAAGCAACTCCGGCGCATCCTGCGGCACCCCCGCCTGCAGACCCTCGAAGCCCTCTGGCGGGGTGTACACTACCTGGTCCGGCGCCTGGAGACCGGTCCCCGACTGAAGGTGTTCCTGCTCCAGGCCACCCGCCGGGAGGTGGTGGATGCGGCCCGAGGGGGCGATCTGGCCAGAGTCCTGGCCAGCACCGCGAAGAAGGCGGGGGTGGGAACGGGCTGGTCCGTGGTCCTTCTCCACCAGTCCTTCTCCTCCGAACCGGAGGACATGGAGGCGCTGGAGGGCGTGGCGAGGACCGGAGCCGAAGTGGGGACTCCCTTCCTTGCCGAAGTGGATCCCTCGCTCCTTGAGGCACGCGGCACGGACGCCGGCGAGGGAGGCGCCCTCCCCTGGCAGGAGATCAGGAGTCAGGAGGGGGCTCGTTACCTGTCTCTTCTTCTTCCGAGATTCCTGCTGAGGCCGCCCTACGGTGCGGAGGAAAATCCCTGCGAGACCCTGGATTTCGAGGAACTGGAGTTCGGCGAGGACCCGGAGTTGGCCCACCTCCTCTGGGGTCATCCGGGCTTCCTGGCGCTCATGCACCTGGGCCATCGTTTTAGTCAGCGGGGATGGTCCTTTCGCCCCGGAGCTGCGGCTGAACTCGAGGGGCTGGGTCCCGTCATCCATCAGGGCGACCGGGGGGCGTCGGTGCTTCCACCGACCGAGGTCCTGCTGGCGCCGGGGGAGGTTCAGGAGCTGGCCGAGGCCGGCTTCGCCCCGGTGATCGGCCGCGCCGGTGAGCGGGAGCTTCGTCTCCCGTTGCTGCTCTCCATCGCTTCGCCGGCTGCGGTACTCAGGGGGCCCTGGGGATAACGAGCCAAATAGACCGAGGCCGGGTCAGTCGAGGACGCGCAGCCCTATGGGAGGACTGCCCACCAGCTCGCCGTCTCCTTCCATGAGGTAGAAGGCGACCTGGGCCTCGCCGGCCTCCATCGCCAGGATCTCCACCGTCTCACCCGGTGTCGTGAGACTCAAGACCTCCGAGCCCGAGTCCTCGGTGAGACGTGCATCGACCCACCGTCCCGCCCCGGCGGGAATCACGTCCCCTTCGATGTCGAACCAGAGGACGTCCAGCACGAGTTCCTGGCCGGCCTCCAGGTCGGGCAGGCTCCCCTCCCACTCGGCCTCCGAGCCGAGGGGATCGGCCCGGGCCAGGCGTTCACCCGTCGCTCGGTCCAGCAGCTCCACGGCCAGACCCTGGATGATGTCGTCGTCCCATTCATCGTTCATGGGACTGTCACTGCAAGCCACGAGAAGGAAGCCGGACAGGAGGAGAGAGAGGAGCGGTCTGAAGGTGCGATGTCCCTGACGGGGTCTCGAGGGTCTGGAGTGGATGGGATGCATCTCCTCGGGGTTCCTTCTCTGAGGTGGGCGGACGCGGAACAGGGCGTAGTAGGAGCGCCGGCGGTGCCCCGGACTTCCCCGCCCGCTTGCATTCTGACCGAATCCAGGACGCTGGGTTCCATCTACCTCATCAACAACCTTCTACAGGAAGGCGCATCAGGAACCGTCGTGAGCGACGTCCAGGCGTGCCCTCCTGGACAAGGGTGCGACGTCACCCCACTTCTACCACCGGGGTGAATGCCCTACCGTTGACCGGGGAGTCACATCACCGTGAAATGGCCCGGCGTATGCGAGCAGGAAAGACGATCAAGGAGAATTTCTACCGCCTGGTGGCGAGCCTTCCTCCTTTGCGTCCCCTCTTCGCCTCCCCCCAGCCTCCGCCCCACCCCGCTCCCGAGCCCCAGGAGCCACTTCGGCTCGAGATCGTGTGCCACTGCTGGCAGTACACCCGTCTCCTGAAATATCAACTCAGCTCACTGGTTCGAAACCCACCCTCCCGGTCCGCGGTCCGCATGACGGTCTTCTACTCTCCTGAAGATGAGGCGACGGAGGCGGCGGTCCGGTACTTCCAGGCCCTAGAGGTCCCGGGAGTGGAGTGGAATCCTCGCTCCCTCCCCAGAGAGCGCCTCTTTCGCCGGGCGATCGGACGCAATCTGGCGGCTCTGTCCACCTCCGCCGACTGGATCTGGTTCACCGACTGCGACATCCTCTTCGGCCCCGGCTCCCTGGATGCCCTGACCGATGCGGTCAGGGACGCCCAGGACGTCCTCGTTTTTCCCCGGGTCCACCAGGTGTCTCCCCTCCTCCCCCCCGACCACACGATCTTTCGGGAGATGGAAGGCGTGCCGGGGGTGCTCGAGATCGAGGACCTGGAGTTCGAGCCGGAGGTCAGGGATCGGGCGGTGGGCGGATTCCAGGTCCTCCGGGGCGATGTGGCTCGGGCGGTGGGATACTGCAACTCCATCCCCTTCTACCAGGAGCCCGTGCGCCAGTGGCAGAAGTCCTATGAGGACCGGGCCTTCCGTTGGCTCCTCGGCACTCAGGGCGAGCCGGTGGAGGTGCCGAGCTTCTACAGGATCCGCCATGCCCAGAAGGGCCGGAAGGGCAACGTGCCGGGCACGGAGGAGGGCGGTGGAGACGGCGTCGAGGTCGTTCGCGGCGAGGGGAGTGGCCAGGCAGGGACCGATGGCCGGTGAGTCCTCGGATCCGGGGCCACTGATCGCGAGGGAGATGGAGGGGGGCAGGCTGCTCTTCCACCCCGATCGGGTTTCCGAGCCCGGAGTGAGAATCTTCGATCCGGGGTTCTGGCGATCGGAGGATCGCATCGTGGGGACCCATCGAGGACGGGGCACCGTGTATGTGGTGGAGGCCGGCGATGATGAAGAGTGGGTCCTCCGGCACCTGCGCCGCGGCGGCCTCCCCGGATCCTTCATTCGGGACCGCTACCTCTGGACCGGGTGGGAGCGGTCCCGGCCCTTTCGGGAGCTTCGCCTCCTGGCCCGTCTCGAGGGAGAAGGTCTGCCTGTCCCCGGCCCGGTGGCGGGGGCGGTCTGGAGGCGTGGGCCGGCCTACCGGGGCGATATCCTCACCCTCAGGGTCCCGGGACGGCCGCTGGCTCGACTGCTGGAGGAAGGGGTGGCCCAGCCAGGAGATTGGCACCGGATCGGCGCCACCCTCCTCCGGTTTCACCGGGCGGGGGTGGATCACGCCGACCTCTCGGCCGGCAACATCCTGGTGCACGAGACCCGGATCCACCTGATCGACTTCGATCGGGGCCGGATCCGGTCGCCGGGGAACTGGGCGGACCGGAACCTGGACCGGATTCGCAGATCGGCGGCCAAGATCCTCGGGCGGGAGCGATGGAAGGCGGCGGAGTGGGCCCGCTGCTGGGAGGCGCTCCTGGAGGGATACGAGGCCGGCTGACCCCGCGGCGGCCTTCTAGTCAGACTCCGG
Organism: Gemmatimonadota bacterium; assembly: GCA_007121555.1. Classification (GTDB taxonomy): domain Bacteria; phylum Gemmatimonadota; class Gemmatimonadetes; order Longimicrobiales; family Gaopeijiaceae; genus PWLA01. The sequence goes on from SKKH01000062.1 coordinate 15,137, forward strand.
CAGGCACGCCTGCGCTGGCCTCGTGGATGTTCATGGTATGGGCCCGAATGCGGCGGTAGTCCGTGAGGATCCCAGCGACCAGAAGGCTCAGGGTCGGGTCCACCGGGCTCTCGGTCATCCGCTGCAGGTGGTCGTTGCGAAGCTCCTTCACACGCTTCGTGATCGACGTGCTGAGCGTGTGGGCGGTGGCGTCGTCCACGGGCGTGCGCTGCTGGTAGGCATCGGTCACGACCCGAAGGAAATCCGCCACCATGTCATGAAGTTCGAGGAGCGCCCCCTGTTGCTCGGCCGGGAGTTCCAGACGCTTCTTCTTGAGCTTCAGGAAGGCCCGGAGCACGCTGGCCAGACGGTCGCTCATGGATTCGTACTCGTGGGCGATCCGGAGCTGCTGCTTCGCCTCCTCGGCGATGGAGTGGGGCACCGTGGCGTCCAGGAGGTCGGTGAGGAAGGTCATGATCTCCTGCTGGACGTTGTCCAGCACCTCCTCCCGGTGGAAGGTCTTCTGGATGAGGCGCTCGTCCTGGGGCCCGTTGAAGGCGAGCTGCCGGATCCAGTCGATCATCTTCACCGTGCCGAGTCCCATCTGGACCACCTCGCCCCGGCTCTGCTCCACCCCCAGGACAGGCGCGTCCACGCCTCTGGAGTCCAGGTGCTTGAGATGCCGGACTTCCTTGATTCCCGGGTCCGGCACGACCTGCCTGAGCAGCTTCGCGAAGGGACCCAGGAAGGGCAGGAAGAGCGCCGTGTTGGTCACGTTGAAGAGAGTGTGGGTAAGGGCGATCCCCGCCGTCATGACGGCTCCGAACTGGATCGGGTCGATCCCTTCGGTAAGGGTCATGGTCAGGGGATTGGCGCCGTGGACGCCCTCCACGATCCCGCCCACGAGCCGGATGTACCAGGCGAAGATCAGGGTAATCCAGAACACCCCGAACAGGTTGAAGAGGACGTGGGCGTAGGCGGCACGCTTCGCAGCGGTGTTGGCCCCCACCGAGGCGATCATGACGGTGATGGTGGTGCCGATGTTCTCGCCCAGGACCAGGGCTGCGGCGGTGGTGAAGGGGATCACCCCGGTCGCCGCCAGTCCAATGGTGATGCCCAGGGTGGCGCTGGAGCTCTGGACCAGGAAGGTGAGCACGGCCCCGAGGACCACGCACTTGAGGACCCCCAGGTAGGTCGAGGCTTCGAACCAGGCGAAGGCGTCCACGAAGGCCGGGATGTCCCGCATGGGCGCGAACCCTTCCTTCATGAGTTCGAGACCGAAGAAGATCATCCCCAGCCCCATGATGGCCATGGCGATGAACCGGGGGCGGTCCTTCTTGCTGAAGAGGTAGACCAGAGCGGCGGCCCCAAGGATGGGAAGGCCGTACTCGCCGATCTTGAGGATGAGGATCCACCCGGTGATGGTGGTCCCGATGTTGGCCCCCATGATGACCCCCATGGCCTGGGGGAGCTGCATGAGGCCCGCGTTGACCAGCCCGACCACGATGACCGTGGTGATCGTCGAGGACTGGACGAGGAGGGTGACGGCGGTTCCGGCCCCCGTGGCCGAGAATCGGTTCGTGGTGACGAGGCTGATCATCCGCCGGAGCGAATTGCCCGCCACCGCCTGCATGCCTTCGGACATGTACTTCATGCCCAGCATGAAGATGCCGAGCCCTCCGATGACCGCCAGGGCCATGGGGAAGGCCAGACTCAGCGTTTCGCTCACAAGCTCAACTGGGGTCGGAGCGGCTCGAGGAAGGAAGGGTCTGTTACGAATCCGTGACAACCTCGTAGCAATCCCGGCCATAAATCAAGGGGATTGGTTCGCCGCCATGGGAAAGGATTGCGGAATACCCCCTCGTCGGGTCTATCTTTGGTCGTTCCCCCGAACCGTTTTCAACGCCGAGGCACAGCACTGTGAACACGACCATTTTCTCCTGCGCGTCCCCGACTTCGAGGGCAGGCCTGGGTTCAGCCCTCCTCCTCGTCGTCTTCCTATTCCTCGCGGCTCCTCCGGTTCTGCACGCCCAGACCACGTACGAGGTGCCGTCACAGGAGATCCAGGACATCCTGGAGGCGCCGCCGCTTCCCGGTCTGAGCGTGTCATCGGACGGAGAGTGGGCGGTGCTCATCGAGCGCCCGAGCATGCTGGCGCTACGGGACATCGCCGAGCCCCGGCTGCACCTGGCGGGGTATCGGCTGAACCCCCGGACCAACGGTCCAGCCATGGCCCGACAGCCCCGGGTGGAGGGACTGGAGTTCCTGCGCCTGGGCAGTGAGGAGCGCGTTCGGGTGGAGCTCCCGGCCGGAGCCCAGCTCGAATACGTGTCCTGGGCGCCCGGGGGCGAGCGGATCTCCTTCGCTCTGGTCGCGGATGCCGGCTACGAGCTCTGGACCGTGCCCACTGGAGAGAGCCGGCCGTCGAGGGTGATGGACGGACATCTGAACGCGGCGCATGGAAATCCCTGCAGCTGGCTTTCGGCCGAAGAGCTGCTCTGCCGCACCATCCCTGCCAATCGGGGTCCGGCGCCCGAGCGTCCCGAGGTACCCGAGGGGCCGGGCATCCAGGTGTCGGACGGGGAACCCGCCCCGGCCCGGACCTTCCAGGACCTCCTCCAGGACGGGCATGACGCCAATCTCTTCGAGCACTACTTCACGAGTCAGTTGGCCTACGTGGAGGTGGAGGGTGGCACGATGACGCCGGTGGGGGAGCCGGCCATCTTCGATGAGGTTCTGGCTGCACCCAGCCGGGACTACCTCTTCGTATCGAGAACGGTGCGCCCCTTCTCCTTCATCGTGCCAGACCGGTGGCGGATCAACGACTGGTTCCCCCGGGAGATGGAGATCTGGAACCGGAGCGGGGAGGTCGTTCGGAGCATCGCCTCCCTTCCACTGGAGGAGAACGTGGCGGTGGATGACGTCCGTTCCGGCCCCCGAGGCGTGGCGTGGCAGCCCGGCGAGGACGCGGCGCTGGTCTGGGTCGAAGACGTGGCGGGGCAGGTGGACGGGGCTCGGGAGCGGGTCTTCCGCATGGCCACGCCCCATGAGTCCGAGCCGGCGGTGGTGATGGATCTGGAGGACCGATTCAGCCAGATGGCGTGGACGGCGGACGGCCGAGGCCTGATCACCGAAGTGGATCGCTATCCCCTCCGAGCGGCGAGTTGGACCCGGAGCTGGCTGGTGGACACGGGCGATCTGGATGCGGATCCGCGGAACATCTGGGACCGGAGCGCCGAGGAGCGGTACGGCGACCCCGGAACCCCGATCACGGCGGGGGTGAGGCTCCTGGGCCAGGGGGACTGGATCTACCTGCGCGGTGACGGAGTGACCCCGGAAGGGGAGCAGCCCTTCCTGGACCGGATGAATCTGGAGACGCTCGAGACCGAGCGGCTCTGGGAGAGCGACGCGGACCGATACGAGGTGGCCACGGACCTGGTGGGCGGGAGCCACGAGCGCCTCATCGTGCGGAGCGAATCCCCCACCGACCCCCCGAACTACCACTATGTAGCGGACGGAAGCGAGGCCCGGGCCCTGACCTATCAGGAGGACCCGGCGCCCCAGCTACAGGGAGTGGAACGGCGCGTGCTGACCTACGAGCGGGAGGATGGGATCCGCCTGGCCGGGGTGGTCTACACGCCTCCGGGCTGGGACGGTGAGACCCGGCTTCCGACGGTCCTCTGGGCCTATCCCCGGGAGTTCGTCTCTCCCGATGCCGCGGCTCAGGTCCCCGGCCAGAACAACCGCTTCACCCGGCTGGACGGCGCGACCCACATGTTCTTCCTCCTGGAGGGCTACGCCATCTTCGACGGTCCGTCCATCGCGATCCTGGGCGGCGCCACGGCCAACGACACGTACGTGGAGCAGTTGGTGTCCAGCACCGCGGCGGCCGTGGACGCCATCGTGGAGGCGGGTATCGCGGACCGGAACCGGATCGGCGTGGGGGGGCACTCGTATGGCGGGTTCATGACGGCGAACCTCCTGGCCCACTCGGACCTGTTCCAGGCGGGGATCGCCCGGAGCGCCGCCCACAACCGGACCCTGACGCCCTTCGGGTTCCAGAACGAGCGGCGTACCCTCTGGGAGGCCCCGGATGTCTACATGGACATGTCACCGTTCATGAACGCCCACCGCATCGAGGCGCCGATGCTGATGCTCCATGGAGCCGACGACCCTAATCCGGGGACCTTCCCGATTCAGTCGGAGAGGATGTTCCACGCCATGAAGGGGATGGGGAAGGTATCCCGGCTCGTGATGCTGGACTACGAGGACCACGGATACGGGGCTCGGGAATCGATCTTCCACACCCTCTACGAGATGATGTCCTGGTTCGACGAGTACGTGAAGAACGCGCCGCAGGCCGCCGCGGACGCCGATGCCGACGGGACCAGTGATCGGTAGTGTGGTCCGACTCAGATGGGATGAACCGGGGATGACCTGGCCCGGATGACCTTGGACCCGGACCGCACCCGGAGGCGCCGGCCGCTCAATATCCCCAGGGGTCGGGCGGCGTCTCCACGGTCCGGGTCAGGTCGAAGTGGATCCGGATGGAGTGGCCCTGCTCGGGCCAGTGGACACCATAGGCGAACGTCTCGTCGTCCATGAAGTCCATGAACCAGAAGTTGTCCCAGCGCTCGGGCAGGATGCCGGCGGTGTGGTCGTCGGCCCAGAAGATCTGGCGATGGGCGAGACCGGGGACGGGGGCGTAGCCGCCGTACTGGGTGATCTCTTCTTCTGTGCCGTCCTCGTTCCGGTGGTCATGCTTCAGGAGGATCGTACCCTCTTCCCGGGTCAGGATCCAGTTCCTCGAGCGATCCTCGTCCATGTGCATGGGGATGTGGATCCGCTCGTCGTCGCACTCCCGGAAGTGGGCCACGATGGTCTCGTACTGGGTCGAGCCCTCGTAGTAGGGGGTGACGTCGTCGATTCGGCCTTCGAAGCTGTCGCCGCAGTGGTCGACGAGGCGACCCCAGAAGGCTTCCTGCTCGGGGGGGAGTTCTCCGGGCGCCATGACCTCTTCGGCCTCCGTGGCTTCGGTGGCGTCCATCTCGGCGGGCGGATCACCTCCACAGCCGGCGAGGAGGAGTGGAAGAAGGAGGAGGGCTGGGACCGTCAGATTGAAAGTTCTCATACCCTCAAGGTAGGAAGGGTCACCCGGGACCGCACGTCCACGTTCAAGGACGGCGCACGGGGCGGGGTGCCTACGGGCCCTCTACTTCTCCAACAGCCTTCTAGCGCATGGCTCCGCTCCGCCCCATCCTCTCCGCCATGTCCTCACACTCCCGGAAGCCCGACCCCAGCTCCGAGCTCGAGTTCGCCCTGACCCCACCGCCCCGCCCTCCCCGGAAGCGGGCCTCCCGGAAGGAGATCTTCGGGTGGGCCATGTTCGACTTCGCGAACCAGGCTTACACCCTCCTGATCATCACGGTGGTCTTCGGGGATCTCTTCACCCGGGTCATCGTCGGGGACCGGGGCGACGACTACCGCCTGGGCAACCTGCTCTGGAGCCTGGGACTCTCGACCAGTTATCTCATGGTCGTCCTGACGGCCCCTCTCCTGGGGGCGATCATGGACTTCTCGGCCTCCCGGAAGCGGTTCCTCTTCGCCAGCTACCTCCTGACCGTAGGGGCCACGGCGCTCCTCTACTTCGTGGCCCCTGGCTACGTCGCGCTCGGGGTGATCCTGCTCATCGTCTCGAACTTCGCCTACGCCACAGGTGAGTCCTTCATCGCCTCCTTTCTCCCTGGACTCGGGCCGCCCGAGGATCTGGGAAAGATCTCCGGGTTCGGTTGGGGACTCGGATACGTCGGCGGACTGGTGGCCGCCGGCTTCGTGCTGGTGTTCCTGGGGGAGGTGAGTGCGGAGAACTTCGATCGGGTCCGGTGGGTAGGCCCGTTCGCCGCCCTCTTCTTCCTCCTGGCGGCCATCCCCACCTTCCTCTGGCTGAAGGAGAAGGGAGCCCGCAGGCCCCTTCCCTCGGGTCGAGGCTACGTCTCGGTGGGGATCGAGCGGCTGCGTCGCACGGGCAGCGAGCTGGCCTCGTTCCGGGACCTGGCCATACTCCTGGTCTCCATCTTCTTCACCATGGCGGGAATCTACATCGTCATCACCTTCGCCTTCATCTACGGCGCCCAGGTGATCGGGTGGGACGAAGGGGTGCGTCAACTCATGTTCGTCGTGGTTCAGATCACCGCGGCAGCGGGGGCGCTGGGCTTCGGGCTCATCCAGGACCGGGTGGGGGCCAAGCCCACCTACCTCTTCACCCTATTCCTCTGGATCGTGGCCATCGCGGCCATCTGGGGCACGCCGGGACTGGCCGCCGGGGCCGAGGCGCTCCTGGGGGTGAGCTGGGAGGCCCAGTACGTCTTCCTCTTCGCGGGGCTCCTGGCTGGGCTGAGCCTGGGTTCCAGCCAGTCAGCCGGCCGGGCGCTGGTGGCCATCCTGTCCCCCGAGGAGAAGGCCGCTGAGTTCTTCGGGTTCTGGGGATTGGCGGCCAAGCTGGCGGCGGTGTTCGGGGTGCTGGGCCTTGGAATCCTACAGAGCTGGTTCGGGCTCCAGTCGGCGATCCTGTTCTGCGCGGTCCTGTTCGCGATCGCCCTGGGAGTGGGGGCCTTCGTGGATCAGGGACGGGGGCGGCGGCGGGCCGAGGAGTACGTGAGTCCCTGGGGGGAGGGGTAGGCCGCCGGAAGCCACGCGGCCGGCCGCAGTCATGGCCCGCGAGGGAGTCTGGTGAGTCCTTCCCGAAGGAATCAAGCCCTCTCCAGCGCCGCTTTCAGCGCCTCCAGCGTGGGCCCGATGGGCGTGATCCGTTCCTCGAGTTCGAGCCGGTCGGCCAGAGAGGGGGGGAGGGGGACGGACTCGCCGATGAGGGGCTCGACCTCGCTTCGGAACTTGGCCGGGTGGGCGGTGGCGAGGAGGATCCTCGGGCGCGGACCCCGATCGAGCTGGTGCCCTGCAGGCTCCTCGTCCCCATCCAGGGCCTCCAGGGCCAGGAGCCCCACCGCGGTGTGGGGGTCCAGGATCGTCCCGGTCTCCCGGTAGACCCTGCGGATGCAATCCCGGGTCGCCTCGTCGCTCCAGCTCGAGGCCCGAATCGTCCGCCTCACGGTGGGCGCCTCGCCCAGCAGGGCCTGGAGGCGCGGCAGGTTGCTGGGGTCGCCCACGTCCATCGCCGACGAGATGGTCGGGGTGCCGCGGCGGGGCTCGAACCGGCCCGTGGCCAGGTAGCGGGGGAAGGTGTCGTTGGCGTTGCAGGCGGCCACGAACCCCTCCACGGGAAGCCCCATCCGTTGGGCCATGATTCCGGCGGTGAGGTTTCCCAGGTTGCCCGAGGGCACGGAGATCACGGGAGGCGGGCTGCCGGAGGGAAGCTGACGCCATGCATGCACATAGTAGATGATCTGAGGGAGGAGCCGACCCACATTGATGGAGTTGGCCGAGGTGAGGGCGTGCCGCGTTCGGAGGTCCGGGTCCTGGAAGGCGGCCTTGGCCAGCCGCTGGCAGTCGTCGAAGGTCCCCTCCACCCCCAGCGCCTGGGTCCCGGGACCCAGGGTCGTGAACTGGGCTCGCTGCTCCCGGCTCACCCCTTCGCGGGGAAAGAGGACGACGACCCGGGTGCCGGGGAGCCCGTGGAAGGCCGCCGCCACCGCACCTCCCGTGTCCCCGGAGGTGGCGGTGAGGACGGTCGAGGGAGGGGGGGCGCCGCCCGGTTCTCCTTCGTCGGATGTCAGGGGGCCTGCCCGACTCGGAAGATGTTCCAGGAGTCGGGCCATGACCCTGGCACCGACGTCCTTGAAGGCCAGGGTCGGACCGTGGAAGAGCTCCAGGAGCCAGAGGTCGTCCCACGATCCCCCGAGAGTGCGGAGAGGGAGTGGGAAGTCCAGCGCCTCCCGCGTCACCTGGTCGAGGGTGGAGGAGGGGAGGCGGGGCTCGTCGGCCAGGAGATGTGTCAGGACTGCTCCGCCGACCTTCGCCGGATCCCCACCCAGCTCCTCCAGGAATCCAGGTGGGAAGGGGGGAAGGAAGGTGGGATGGTAGAGCCCTCCATCCGGTGCCAGACCCGAGTGGAGGGCGGTGGTCAGGTCGGATTCCGCACCGGAGCCACCGGTGGAGGTGAATCTCACCGGGAGGCCGTTTCGGAGAAGGGTCCATCCCCGGAGGCACTGGGATCGGGGTCTACCGTCACCACATGGGCCCCGCGGTGGGCCACCGGTGAAACATGGCCCTCCGCTTCCACACCTTCGCCTCGAAAGGCGTGCACCATCGCCTGGGCCGCGTTCGCTGCGGTGGGGGCATCGGGGCAGAGCGCGAAGAGGGAGGGGCCGGCGCCGGAGATCGAGGCGGCCAGGGCTCCGGCCCGGAGCGCCTCGGCCCGGATCCGCTGGAAGCCCGGGATGAGGGCGGCTCGAACGGGCTCGGCCACGTGGTCCAAAGCGGTCCGGGCCAGGAGCTCCATGTCCCCCCGGAAGAGGGCGGCCACGAATCCAGCGGTGTTCCCCCACTGGGAGATGGCAGCCGCCATCGGAACCGAGTCGCCCAGCGCGGCTCGGGCGTCCGCGGTGGGGATACGGAGGGCGGGATTCACCAGGGCGACATGGAGCCCCGGGGGCACGGGAAGCTCGACGACTGTGGGAGGACCTGAATCGGCGGGAGGGAGCACCAGGCAGATCCCCCCGTAGAGAGCGGGAGCGGCGTTGTCCAGATGGGCCGCCCCCGCTCCCTCCGCCTCGCCTCGGCCGGCGCACTGGAGAAGGATGGAACGGGGAAGCCTCAGCCCCAGGATGGAGTCCACGGCGACTGCGCCAGCCACGGCGCTGGCGGCGCTTCCTCCCATTCCTCCGGCCTGGGGGAGCCCCTTGATTAGATCCAGTTCGACACCGGGCACCTGCGCACCTCGCTCCCGGGCCAGATCGAGGACGGCCAGGGCCGCGAGCCCGGCGGTGTTCTGATGGGCCTGCCGGGGAAGCTGGCCTCCATCGCCTGTGATGGACCGGATCCGGAGCCCCGGCTCGGGACAGGTCCACGCCCTGACCCGGTCGCCTGGGGCCTCCAGGGCCAGCCCCAGCACATCGAAGCCGCAGGCCACGTTTCCGACGGTGGCCGGGGCGAAGACGGTGACGGGATCTCCCGGGGGGTGGTGAAGAGCGCTCATATGAGGAAATATATCCGACCTGAACCGGGAGAGGGGTGGTCCGGCCCCGGAAGTTCGCACAGGCGCTTCACCGATGCCACCGTGTTGCTGCGGGTGACCCGCCCTGGTTCTGGCGACCCGGCGCTCCCAACGGGCCCGCACTCCACTTCTTCAACAGCCTTCCAACTGCCGTGGCTCTTCCACCGACCGTACAGACGCGGATCCTCGAGGTCTACGACTCCAGTCGTGTCCGCCTTCCTCCGGTGACCCGGGTGGTGGCGCGCCCCAACGTGCATCGTCTGGCCTCCCTGGGACGACTCACACGGCGGGGACGGGCCCTGAATCTGGCCCGGTCCGTGATGAGGGCGGGCGAGCCCGCCTGGTGGCATGTGGCTCCCGCGCTGGAGGGAATCCCGGAGAGCGGAGAGATGCTTCGCCGGTTGGCCCAGCAGGCGGAGGGAGAACTCCGCGAATCGGCGGAGCTTCCTCCTGCGCCCCTTCGCTGCGAGGGGACCCGGGAGGAGCGGGCCCTTCTCGGGGCCATGGTCGATCGGGTCATGAAGAGCCCGGCCTGGACGGAGGAGCTGCCCGCCGAGGTGGAGTATCGGGTGTCCCTCAGAATGACCCGGTCGCTGGGTACATTCACGGTCCGACACGGCCGCAGTCGCGTCAGCCTCTCGGCCCGAATTCTCCGTCCGGGTCTGGAGGACATCGCGTGGGAGACGGTGAAGCACGAGATGGCCCATGTGGCGGACCGGGCCACCCGGGCCGACGGTCGTTCGGACCATGGGCCTTCATGGCGGCGTTGGGCCGAGCGGCTCGGTGCGCAGCCCCGACGCAGCTGCTCCAGAGAAGAGAGTCACCGGATCGTAGGGCGTCGAGATCGGTAGACATATCCATGAACCAGTCTCACGAGAACGACCCGGTCCGACGGAGCGTCAACGGCGTCCGGATCGAAGCGGTCCGGGGTGACATCGCCGGGCAGGAGGGGTTCGACGCCGTGGTGAACGCCGCGAACGCCCAGCTGCAGACGGGTGGGGGTGTGGCCGGTGCGCTGCATCGGGCGGCCGGTCCCGGCCTGGCCCGGGAGTGCCGGCCCCTGGCACCCATCGCACCGGGCGAGGCGGTGATCACCTCGGGTCACGATCTGCCCAATGCCCATGTCATTCACTGCCTTGGGCCGATCTACGGACAGGATGAGCCGGCGGAGGAGCTCCTGGCCTCGTGTTATCGGAGGGCCCTCGAGCTCGCTGAAGAGGCGGAGCTCGGTTCGGTGGCCTTTCCCGCCATCTCCACCGGAGCCTTCGGCTATCCGCTGGAAGAGGCGGCCCGCGTCGCCGTGGATACCGTGATGGGCGAGGCGGACGGGCTGGAATTGGTCCGGCTCATCCGGTTCGTGCTCTACGATTCGTCCACGCTGGAGGTCTTTGCCGGACTGATTGCTCCTGAAGGCGGCAGCTGAGGTCGGTGGTCCCGGGACAGGGCTCTTCAGGGACAGGGTCGGGAGTGCCCTCGCCCCGTGTCGAGGAGGCCGGCCCACCAGCCCCCCTCCTCCCGCTCCCGGTACACCTCCAAACCGAGCTCGTCGATCCGGCTCCGGAGTCCGGACAGGTCGCCCCGGGGGACGCCGGTAACGAGAAGCCAGCCGCCCCGCCGCAGAACCCCTGCAGCCGCAGGCAGGAGCGAGTCGAGGACCTGGGGCTCCAGGTTGGCCATCACCCCGTCCAGCAGACCCCCGTCGTGGTCCTCCTGGAGCCGACGGCTCGGCGAAACCAGGGCCCGGAGCCGATGAGGGGTGGCCAGGAGTTCCCGGATCTCCACGACTGCGGCCAGCTCATTGAGCTCCACGTTTCGTCGAGCGTGGACCACCGAGGGTCCATCCGATTCCACGGCGAGGACCTGGCGAGCCCCCAGTCTGGCGGCCGCGATGGCCAGGATCCCCGACCCTGTGCCCAGGTCCAGCACCCGCTCTCCCGGGGTCAGCGTCCCGTCCAGAAGGGAGAGTGCCAGGCGGGTAGTGGGGTGGTCTCCCTGTCCGAAGGCTGGACCGGGCGTCAGGCGGATCCGGATCTCATCTTCGGTCGGGCTCCCTTCGGCGGGGGCTACCTTTCCGTCGTCTGGAACGATCTGGATGCGTGAGGAAACCCTTCGAGAACCCAGCCCCGCGCGCCATCGCCCGCTCAGCTCGTCCTCCGAAAGCCACCGGGCCTCGAGCCAGGGATCCGGCTCGCCGGTGGCGCTGCGGATCGCCGCCAGGAGCTCCGCCATGAAGGGGGTCCGCTGGATGGGCGGTGGAAAGTAGGCGACGACGCGGTTGCCTCCGTCATCGCTCTCGAGACCCCGTCCGCCCGCGGCTCGCAGGGCGTGGGCCAGAAGGTGCAGCCGACCCGGCGCCGGCGCCTGAACCCACACGGCCAGCCAGTCCATCGACCCCAACCCTGGCGTCAGATCACCTGATTTCACGGGCACCCCCCAGTCCATCGAGCTGGGATCCAGGGGCGTGACCCCTTTCCCGTCCAACGCCGAGAATGCAGACTAAGGATCCTCTCCGGGTCGTCATGATCGGCCACACCGACCCGGGGATCCGCGGAAAGGGGTTTCGAGCCTCGGAGCCCCACCCCTTCAGGAGGATGGGTGGCCACCTCAACCACGGAGTTGCGATGTACCGGAAGATCCTGGTTCCTCTGGATGGTTCCCCCTTTGCCGAGGCGGCACTTCCTCTGGCCAAGGCCCTGGTGAAGAGTCGTGGAGGCGAACTCCACCTGACCACTGTGGTGGCACCCCTGCCTGCGGTGCGGCCGGGCTCCGGGGACGGAGAAGGACCCGTGAAGGGATGGTTCGAGGAGGAGAGGAGTCGCGGGACACGCTATCTCAAGAACGTGGTGGAGCGCCTCGAGAAGGAAGGGGTTTCGGCGCCTCTCCACACCCGGGTCCTCACCGGCCCCGTGGTCCCCTCCCTCCAGGAGCGGATCGAAAAGATCGGAGCGGATCTCGTGGTCATGACCACCCACGGACGGGGGCGCCTGGCGCAGATGTGGCTGGGGAGCGTGGCCGACGGGCTCATCCGGAGTGGGCCCTGTCCCATCCTCCTCTGGCGCCCCGAGGACGAGGATCAGCGCCCGCCCCTCGAGGTGAAGCGGATCCTCGTCCCCCTGGACGGGTCCGACGACTCGGCTTCGGTCGTCCCCCATGCCCGGGAGCTGGCTCATCGTATGGAGGCTCGGCTCTACCTCCTGAGCGTCGTGGATCATGGAATCCACCTGGGATCGACCTACATGCCCCACGCGGCCCAGGAGGAAGAGGAAAGGGAGAAGGCCCTGGAGGAACTCCGTGCCCATCTGGAGGAGGTGGCGGTCGAGTGCCGGTCCGACGGGCTCCAGGTCGATACCCGGGTTCAGCTCAACGAGAGCCCGGCACGGGCGATCCTGGAGCATCAGGAAGAGGTGGGCGCCGACCTCATCGCCATGTCCACCCGCGGTCGAGGAGGGGTGGCTCGTCTCGTCATGGGAAGTGTGGCCGACAAGGTGATCCGAGGCGGCACCGTTCCGGTCTTCGTGAATCGACCGGGAGACTGAGACCGGACGGGGAAGGGGCCGGGCGCCGGACTCAACGGAACCGGTAGCTCAGCCCCACCCCGAAGGTGAGGTATCGGGCGCTCAGGCTGGGAGCCACGGCGTGGTTGATGAGACCCACCATGGGACTCACCTTCACCCCTCCACGCACAGGCATGTCCACGCCCGCTCCCAACTCCAGACCCACCTCCCGGTCACCGGTCACCAGGTCGGAGCTGAACTGGTGGCCCACGATCCCTGCCCTGCCCCACCACACGGCTTCCTGGGGACTGGGAAAATCGAAGCGGAGTCCGGCCCCCACCCCAGTGCTGCGAGGGTCGGCACCCAGCTGGCCGCAATCTCCCGAACAGCGGAATGTATGACGGTTCACCCCCGCGTACACGCTGAGACGGGGGAGAACATCGACGGCCACGTTGGCACCCAGCACGACCCCGCCCTCCGTGTCGGAGGAGAGGTCCCCCACGGGAAAGGTGATGCCCAGCCTGGCGTCGGTTGAGACGCCGACCTGGGCCGCCGCGCGGTCGCTGACGCCCAGGAGTAGAATGAACCCAAAGAGGGTAATGAAGAGTAAGCGGGACTTCATCCGGTGGCTCCTGGTTGAGAGAAGTGCGTCCACGGGTCCGGGCCGTATTCCCGCGGGGGGTGCTCGGGTGGATGGTCGCGCCATCGTCCCGTTCGATTTCGAGCGACGGGACATCGGACGGCCAAAAGGGTGAATACGCTTCAACGGTGTGAAATTTCCCCCACCACCTCCGAGAGGCTCCCTTGGTCATACGAGTGTTCGTCACCGGTGGCACCTTCGACAAGGAATATGATGAGATCAGGGGCCGGCTATCCTTCGGCGATACCCACCTCCCCGAGATGCTGGAGCGGGGCCGATGCGGTCTGACTCTGGAGCTCCGGACGCTCATGATGGTGGACTCCCTGGAGATGACCGAGGCCGACCGCGAGATGATCGCCGAGAACTGCCTTCGGGTGGCGGAGACCCGGATCGTGATCACCCACGGGACGGATACCCTGGTGGAGACGGCCCGGGTTCTCGCCGACAAGGTGACGGATCGGACGGTGGTGCTGACGGGGGCGATGATCCCCTACGCCTTCGGGAGCTCGGACGGCCTCTTCAATCTGGGGAGCGCGCTGTCGTTCGCCCAGGTGCTTCCCCCGGGGATCTACGTGGCGATGAACGGCCGCTGGTTCCCGTGGAACCGGGTGAAGAAGAACCGCCGGACGGGTCGGTTCGAGGAGTTGGAGGCGGATTGACCGAGGGGGGACCCGAAGAGGTGGTCCCCGACGGCGAACCCCGACGACTGGATCCCCGGGTTCGAACCTACTGGTGGGTCCGGGGGGCGATCACAGCCACCCTGATCACCGGGGTCTTCCTCATGGCCGATCTGGGCCTTGGCATGCCCCGCCTCCTCCCTGGGGGGTGGCCCCGGGGTCTGGGGGCCGGGATCGTGGGAGGGGTGGCCTTGATCTGGACGATCCTCGTCCCGCCCATCGCCTACGAGCGCTGGCGGTTCGCCCTCCGGGAGGGGGATCTCTGGATTCGTCGGGGCATCCTGGTACGCTCGGTGAGCGTGATTCCCTACCGGCGTCTCCAGTTCGTCGATACCGCCCAGGGTCCCATCGCCCGCCTCTTCGGACTGGCCGAACTCGTGGTACACACGGCAGCGCCGGGTACGTCGGGTCGGGTTCCGGGGCTGGATGCCCGAGAGGCCGAGACTCTCAGGGAGCGACTCGCCCACCTCGAGCCCACCGATGACGAACCCATCTGAGCTTCCTGGGCGCCGGGGACCCCTCGAGGGAGAACCGGCCCGGCTTCACCCCGCCGTCCTGGGGGTGTGGCTTCTCCAGAGTCTGCTTCCCCTGGTGGTCCTCACCTTCATCGCCCTTCCGGTGGCGTTCCTCTTCCTGGGCTTCGTGGCACTGACCGCGGGCACCCGTTATCTGCGATTCCGGTGGCGACTCGAGCCCGACGCTCTGGTCATCGATGAGGGGTTGCTCATACGCAAGCGGCGCGTCATCCGCAGGGAGCGGATCCAGTCGGTGGACCTGGAGCGTGGAATTCCCCACCGGATCTTCGGGGTGGTGGAGGTGAGGATCGAGGCCATCGGAGCCGGAGGCACGGAGGGGAAGCTGGACGCCGTGGCCCCCGCCCTTGCCGACGAGATCCGGTCGGTCCTCCTTGCGAAGGCGCCGGGTCGAAGCCGAAGCACATCGCGCTCGGCCGCGGTCGGGGTAGCCGACGGAGTAGACGGCGCCGGGGATAGCGAGCCTGGGGAAGGTGGAGCGGGTGAGGGAGCGGAGGAGCTCGCGGGCGTCTCAGGGGGAGGGACAACCTCCTCCGGGCTCGAGCAGGTCCGGACCGTCGTGCCCGTGGAGCGACTCGTGACCGCCGGCCTCACCGGGGGCCGGGTCGGGATCGCTGCCGCCATCGTCGGCTTTCTCTTCCAGAGCATTCCAGAAGCGTGGTGGACCGACGGGTTGGGAATGGTCCTCGAGTCCGGGCCCGACCCCACCTCCATCGTCGGGCTTCGGGTGCTCCTGGTGCTGGCCCTCTTCGCTCTCCTCGCAGGGTTCTTCCTCTCGGTGGTGGGCACGGTCTTCACCCATTGGGATTTCACCCTCTCCGAAGGCCCGGACACGCTGGCGGTTCGCCGGGGGCTCTTCACCGAGCATCGGGACACGGTACCGTATCGCCGCATCCAGGCGGTGCTCGTCGAGGAGAACCTGGTTCGCCGCATCCTGGGGCTGGGGCTGGTTCGCGTGGTCGTGGCAGGGCGTATCGACGCAGGGGGCAACGAGGGGACCGACCTGCTCCTTCCCATCGGAAACCGCGACGAGATCTACAGCCTGGCCCGGGATGTGGTCGGAGTGGAGGGGGAGGGTCCCCCTGAGCTCCGACGCATGCCCTGGCGGGCCCGCAGCCGACGCTACATTCGGGCGCTGGTGGCGGCTCTCCTGGTCGCGGGGGTGGTCCTGGCCGTCCTGCGTTTCCGGGGCGACCCTCTGGCCTGGGAGTGGGTGATTGGGGTGTTCGGGGCCGTGATCCTGCCGGGGATGGCGCTGGCCGAGGGGGCGTACCGGGGGTTGGGTTGGGCGGACCTGGGTGATTACATCGTGGTCCGGGAAGGGGTCCTGAACCGCCGCACCTCCTTCCTTCGCACCGACCGACTGCAGGTGCTCGAGACCACGGCCAATCCCTTCCAACGCATGGCCGGGCTGGCATCGCTCCAGCTCCGGGTGGCTCGACCCATGATGGCCTTCAGCCCCAGGAGTCTGGACATGGGAGGCGAGGATGCGGCGCGGTGGCGGGAGGACCTGGGCACCCGGGTTCGGTTTCGGCCCTCCAGCTGAGCAACCGGTCGTCGCCCGAATCTCCCGTCCAGACTCTGGCCCCGATCGGTCGGAGGAGGACGCCGAGGCCGGACACGCAGCCAGCGCGGGCCTCAGGGGGCGTCGGTGGGATCCCAACTCACCGCCAGACCCTCGTCCAGCTGGTCCAGGGCCTCCAGCGTCTTTGCGGTGAGAGCGAAGTCGAAGACCTGGGCGTTCTCCCGGATCCGCTCCCGATTGGATGACTTGGGCAGGGTGACCCAGCCCTTCTCGATCCCGTACCGGATCAGGATCTGGGCAGGAGACTTTCCGTATTCCCGGGCCGCGCGGACTACGACGGGGTCGTTGAGGCGACGGGCCTTGGTCAGGGGACTGTAGGCTTCCACCACGATCTGCTCCTTCTCGCAGAGTTCGACCACTTCACTTCGGGTGCGGAAGTTGAAGGGATGCAGTTCAATCTGGTTCACCGCCGGCGGGACGCGTGCGTGGCTCAGGAGTTCGGCAAGGTGCTGGGTCATGTAGTTGCTCACCCCGATGGCACGCACGAGACCTTCGTCGTATGCGTCCTCCAGTGCCCGCCAGCTCTCCTTCCGGAGCTCGGGAACCGGGAAGTGGATCAGGTACAGGTCCAGGTGATCCAGCCCCAGCCTCTCCAGAGAAAGCTCCAGGGCCTTCCGGGCCTGATCGTAGCCGTGATCGTCATTCCAGAGCTTGCTGGTCACGAAGATCTCCTCCCGCGACGTGCCGCTCATCCGGATCGCCTCTCCCACCTCGTCCTCGTTCCCGTACATCGTCGCGGTGTCCAGGTGTCGGTAGCCCGCCTCCAGAGCCCAGAGCACCGCGTTCTCGGCCTTGGAGCCCTTGCTGCGGAACAGGCCCAGGCCCAGGCGAGGGATGGGGCCTCCGTGGATCAGGGGAAGGGTGCCGCCCAGAGGAGATGGAGAATCGGAGGGATCGGTCATGATGGCGCTCCATTCGGATGGGGGACGTAGGCGGCGATCCATGGGGAGATCGGCCAGGAGGCTCTGGACAACCTGGGAGGGCTCCCCTGGAAGGGCCAGCTTCCTGATTTCGGAAGGACTCCCCGTCCCTTTACCAATCCTCCGGGTGGGGCGATCCTTTCCGGCATGATAGGGAATTCAATGCGAGAGGAGGAAGGAGAACCGAGCCTGGTCTTCGACTTCGACTCGACTCTGGTCACGGTGGAAGGGGCCGACGAGCTCTTTGCCCGGACGCTGGCGGGAGCTCCGGACCGCGAGGAGCGGGTATCCCGGTTCCGGGACATCACCGACCGGGGCATGGCCGGTGAGATCAGCTACGAGGAATCGCTACGGGCTCGCATGGCCCTCCTGACGGCGACACGGGCCGAGGTGTCCGAGGTCGGTCGAGCGCTGGTCGACCATCTCACGCCCTCGGTCCTGGATGCCCGGATGCGCCTGGCCCGACAGTCCCACCGGATCTGGATCGTCTCCGGGGGGTTCGAAGAGCTCATTCTACCGGTGGTGGAGGCGCTGCAGCTCGATCCGGAGCGGGTTCGGGCCCACCGGCTGAGGTGGAGCGACTCGGGTCGGGTGGCGGGGGTGGACCCCACGACGGCGCTGGCCCGGGGTGGGAAGCCCGAGGCGATCCGGGAGGCGAGGATCCCCCGGCCCCTCTGGGTCATCGGCGACGGCGCCACCGACCTGGAACTCCGGAAGCTGGGATTGGCCGACCGCTTCTTCGCCTTCGTCGAAAACCGACGCCGTCCCGAAGTCGTGGCAGGAGCGGACGAGGTGCTACAGTCCCTGATGGAGCTGCCCACCCTGGATGGAGCCGGTGGAGCCGAAAGATCACAAACATAATCAGAATTATGATTCTAATTTATTCCCATCGCTCCATGGACTTTCATGGCTGAATTGAATCCACCGCCCGCCCGAGCCCTTCTTCTGGAGGGCATCCATCCCCTGGCCGTCGAGCGACTCCGGTCCGGAGGGCTCGAGGTGGACCTGCTTCCCGGCTCCCTGTCCGAAGAGGAACTGGTGGAGCGCCTGGAAGGCGTGTCGGTGCTGGGAATCCGGTCCAAGACCCAGCTCACGCGCAAGGTCATCGAGGCCGCCGAAGATCTGGCCGTGGTCGGGACCTTCTGTATCGGCACGAACCAGGTCGACCTGGGAGCCTGCCTGGACCGGGCCATCCCCGTGTTCAACGCCCCCTACTCCAACACCCGGAGCGTGGTGGAGCTGGCCCTGGGTCAGATCATCATCCTTCTCCGGAACGTACTGCAGAAGAGTTCACTGCTGCATCGGGGGGAGTGGTACAAGAGCTCGGGGACGGCCCGTGAGGTCCGGGGAAAGTGTCTGGGAATCGTGGGATACGGGAACATCGGGGCCCAGCTCTCCGTCCTGGCCGAGGCGTTGGGGATGGAGGTCTGCTACTACGATGTAGAAGAGAAGCTGGCGCTGGGAAACGCACGACCCTGCCGGACGCTGGACGAACTGCTGGCCCGAGCCGACGTGGTGTCCGTTCACGTGGATGGTCGGCCTCGCAATCGGGAGCTCTTTGGAACTCGGGAGTTCGGGGCCATGAAGGACGGGGCCGTATTCATCAACCTGAGTCGGGGATTCGTGGTGGATCTGGAGGCCCTTCGCGAGGCGCTGGAGAGTGGGAAGCTCCGGAGCGCCGCCGTGGATGTGTTTCCTGTGGAGCCGCGCCGGGACGGAGAAGCGTTCCACTCCCCCCTCCGCGGGATGGACCAGGTCCTCCTCACCCCCCACATCGGGGGAAGCACCGAGGAGGCCCAGGAGAACATCGGCGCCTTCGTTCCCGACAAGATCCTCAACTACCTCGAGATGGGATCCACCAACCTCTCGGTGAATTTTCCCAACCTCCAGCTTCCCGAACTTCGGGGGGCTCACCGGGTCGCGCACATCCATGAGAACGTCCCGGGGATCCTGGCCCAGATCAACCAGGTTCTGGCCCGCCGCGACATGAACGTCAGCGGACAGTACCTGAAGACCAATGACCGGCTCGGGTACGTGATCACCGATGTGGGCCGGGACTACGATGCCGCCGTGGTCCAGGAACTCGAAGCCATTCCCCGGACCATGCGGGTGAGGGTCCTGTATTGAGCGCCCGGACCCGTCCCCGAGTCTTTCTGCCGGGCCCGACGGCCCTCCACCCTCTCGTGGGGCCGGGAATGAGGGCTGCGGAGGCGGAGGGGCTCCTGAGTGAGAGTCACCGGAGTCCTCGATTCCGCCGATGCGTCCAGGCCATGAACGAGGCGCTCCGGGAACTCCTGGGAATTCCCCCGGAGTACAGGATCCTCCTGGTGGGGTCGGCCAGCGAGGCCATGGAGCGGATCATCCAGGGAGCGGTGGAGCACCGGAGCATCCACCTCGTGAACGGTGCCTTCGCGCGGCGGATGCGCGACGTGGCCGGGAATCTGGGTCGGGAGGCCTGGAGTGTGGAGGTGCAGGACGGCGCCAGCTTCGACGAGGATCGCCTCCTGGCGAAGGCCGGCCCGGGGGGCCAGTGGCTCCTCCCAGGGGACGAGAGTTCCGATCCCGTTGATCCCCTTCGATGCGGGCCCGACCCGGAGGGCCCCGAACTCCTGGCCATGACCCAGAACGAGACGAGCACCGGAGCCCGGATCCCCCCGGACCGGGTGCACGTCCTGGCCCACCGGGCCCGGGCGCGGGGCCTGGCGGTGGCGGTGGATCTGGTCACGGGATGGCCGACCGAAGGCGTGGACCCGGCTCGGATCGACTGTGGATATTTTTCCGTCCAGAAGGGATTCGGTCTGCCCGCTGGCCTCGGGGTCATGGTGTGCAGCCCCGAGTTGCTGGAACGGGCCCGGACTCTCCGGGGCAGGGGGGTTTCGGTGGGGGGATACTTCGGTCTGCCGGCCCTCGCCGCCGCCGCGGAGAAAAGCGAGACCCGGGCCACCCCCAACATGCTGGCCATCCACCTCCTCCGCCTCGTCGCCGATGCCTATGCCCGAACCGGGCGGGAAGCGCTGGCGCAGGGGGCCCTGGAGAAGGGGGGGCGCTTCTGGGCCGGGATCGAGTCGGCAGAGGGACTTCGACCCTTCGTCAGCGATGAACGGATCCGCTCCAGGACCGTCCTGGTCGTAGAGGTGGACGGGGGTTCGGACGCCCTGCGGAACCGCCTCGGGGCTCGCGGCCTCCTGGTGGGCGACGGATACGGACCGTGGAAGGGGCGGCACATTCGGGTCGCCAACTTCCCCGTCCAGACCCCGGAGATGATGGAGGAGCTCCTCGGAGCCCTGGAAGGCTGTTGAAGAACTGGCCCCCCATGGGAGCGCCAGTTCTTCAACAGCCTTCCAGCTTTTTGAGGGACCGCCACTGGGCAGGTCGCATCTCCACCCCCCCTTGCCACGCATCGGATATCCCCGGAGACTCCGGTATGATCGACGATCCTGAACGAGATCCGGTCCAGGAGGAGCTTCCTCGTCCCACCCTGGGGGACCTCATGGAGCGCACCCCCACCCGCCTTCTGGTGGAAAGCGCGGTGGGGGCGGGGGGCGGTGCGATCCTCTCCGGAGCGTTCCCCCTGGGCACAGAGATGGGTACCCTGGGGTTCGCACTCTCCGGCGCGGTGGCGGCCCCTGTGGCGCTCCTCCTCACGCCCACCGCCGGGAGTCTGGCCTATCGAGCCATCCGCTACGGGCTGGGGCTCGCCCTTCCGGTCGTGCTCGTCGTGTCCTTCGTCGGGGGCACCCAGCGGATCCTGGTGGAGGACCTCCTGATCCTGGGCACGATTCTCTTCTGCATCGGGGCGTTGGGACATGGAGCCATGAGCCGGGTCCTGGACGGACCCGACTCCAGGCCGGGTCCGGAAAGTCCTTCCCTTTAACGGGGAAGATCTCTCGGCGTGGACAGTCAGGAGGCTGGAAGTTACACTTCACGGTATCGATCTTCGGTGGAGACTCCTGTGGGGGCCTCCGACCTCTCGAACAGACCCTGGGAAGGAAGGTGGGACATGTTGCGTAAGAGTCTCCTGGGTGCGTTGACCCTCTTCGTGGTCGCCAGCATGGCGGCCTGCGACACGGTGACCGATCTGGGCGCGGTGACCTTGGAGGGCCGCTGGGACAGTGTGGGCGCTCTTCAGGCCGAGACTGGTGGGGTGATCCTCATGTTCAACCCTGCCGACGCCGATGGCACCTTTTCCGGCTCCTGGCGTCAGGGAGGTGTCACCGGAGCGGTCATCAACGGCTCGAATCAGGATGGGTCGGTTCAGTTCACCCTCCAGGGATTCCAGGGCCAGACGGTGGAGTTCACCGGCGAGCTGTCGAATCGGTTCGAGATGCGCGGTGACATGAACGGGTTGAATCTGGATCGAGAGGCGGTCTTCCGCCTCTCCAGCACCTGACCCGCACGATCGGGAAGAGCTCGCTCTTCCACTGAGCGACCCAACGGCCCCGGGAGGTTATGCCTCCCGGGGCCGTTGCCTTGCCCTGAAGCCATCTTCAGGCTGTATCTTTTGGAAGGCTTCACTTCCACCATCCCCACGCGACCCCACAGGGCATCATGACCGGACTCAGACGCCGCCCCAGACAGAGACCACTGCCCACGCTCCTTCTTCTGCTGCTCCTTCTGGGCGGGGGACTGACCCCGCTCGAAGCCCAGGAAGCTCCCCTCCAGGGCCTCGACGACTTCATCGAAGCGGGGATGACCGAATGGGGCATTCCGGGATTGGCCGTGGCCGTGGTCCGTGGAGATCAGGTGGTCCACGCCCAGGGGTACGGGGTGTGGCGTCAGGGCGAATCCGACCCCGTCGACGAACACACCCTCTTCGGGGTGGCCTCGGTATCCAAGGCCTTCACCGGAGCGGCGATCGGGATCCTGGTGGACGAGGGGCTGGTCCACTGGGATGATCCGGTCACGAAACACCTTCCCGACTTCCAGCTCCACGATCCGTACGCAACCCGGACGGCCACCGTTCGGGATCTCCTGTCCCACCGGGTCGGCGTGGGCCGGATGACGGGGAACCGGATCCAGTGGTTGCCGGCGCGAGAGAGGACGGAGCTCATGCACCGGATGCGGCACCTGGAGCCGGAGCAGCCCTTCCGCCAGGGATACGTCTACTCCAACGTCATGTACATGGTGGCCGGCCTGGTGGTGGAGGCGGCCTCCGGCCAGACGTGGGATGACTTCGTCATGGAGCGGATCTTCACGCCGCTGGGGATGGAGCGGAGCAATACCTCGGTGACCGCCATCGGCGAGGGTGACAACGCCGCCTGGCCCCACCAGGAGATCGAAGGTGAGGTCGTGGCCATACCCCGACGGAACTTCGACAATGTGGGACCGTCGGCATCGATCAACACCTCGGTCTTTGAACTCACCACTTGGATGCGCCTCCACCTGGGGACCCCTGGAGAGGTGGATGGGGTCCGGCTCTTCTCCGAGGAGGTGGCTCGCGAGCTGCACCGCGCGCAGAGTCATATTCCCGACGCCGGACCTCCTGGAGATCTGGCCAGCTACGGGATGGGCTGGCGGCTGAGCTACTACGAGGGACGCCGGATCTCCCAGCATGGGGGATCCACCGACGGGATGAACACCACCCTGGTCCTGGTGCCCGAAGAGAATCTGGGCGTCGTCGTCACCACGAACCTCCACAATTCGTTCATGGCCGCCGTGGCGAACCGGGTCCTGGATCGGTTCCTGGAGATCGAGGACCGGGATTGGGACCGCAGAGTCCGGGAGTCCTACCTGGCGGCCTACGAGCGGGTCTCGGCGGGGCGGGACTCAGTGCATGCGGCCCGGCAGGAGGGCACCTCGCCCTCGATGCCTCTGGAGGCCACGACCGGAGTGTTCTATGACTCCCTTTACGCCGATGTGCGCGTCGAGCTCGACGGCGACGACCTCTCCATCACCTTCTGGGGAGACGAGAGCCAGGTCCTCGAGCTGGAACACTGGCATCACGACACCTTCCGCGGTTCCTGGGTGAATCCGGCGCAGCGAGAGAAGTTCGTGTGGTTCACCCGGGACCATGACGGCGAGGTGGATCGCCTCCACGTGCACTGGACGCTCCGTCCCATCTTGTTGCAGGTGGGACTGTACCCGGCCAACTACACCCGTATCGTCACCTTCGAGCGGGTCCGGGACTGACCGAGGCCATCGAACGATGATCTCGCTCGATGTCTCGGGTCTCCATCTGCGGCGATGGGGCCGACGGAGCGGTCGGCCGATCCTCCTTCTGCATGGGTTCACCGGATCGGGGAGCGCCTGGGGGACCGAGCTGGTGGAGGAGCTGGCGCGGCATCATCCGGTCCTGGCAGTGGATCTTCCCGGACATGGCCGAAGCGCTCCATCATCCGAGGGGATGACGGGGCTGATCCGGCGACTCACCGCCCTCCTCGACGGGGAGGACGCGGTGCGCGCCTGGTGGGTGGGGTACTCCATGGGGGGACGGGTCGCCCTGGCCGCCGGCGTACTCGTTCCTGAGCGAGTCGCGGGGCTGGTGCTGGAAGGGGCTTCACCGGGGCTCGAGACCGGCCGGGCTCGTGAGGAGCGCCGCCAGAGAGACGAGATGCTCGCCCGAGCCATCGAGTCGCGGGGAATGGAGTGGTTCGTGGACCGGTGGCTCTCGCTTCCCCTCTTCGCGAGCCAGAGGGCGCTTCCCGCCCCAATCCAGGCGGCGAATCGTCGGCGACGACTGGAGAACCACCCCGAGGGCCTCGCCGCAGCCCTCCGGGCGCTGGGCACCGGAAGCCAGCCATCGTTCTGGCCCAGGTTGCCCTCGGTCCGCGCCCCCGCACTTCTCCTCACCGGCGAGCTGGACCGAAAGTACGAGGCCCTGGCCCGGCAGATGGCCCGGGCTCTCCCCGATGCCCGGCATCGATCCGTCGCCCGGGTGGGCCACACGGTACATCTGGAAGCCCCGGCCCGGTGGCTCGAAGAGGTGCTGTACTTCTTCAACAGCCTTCTAGAAGGCCGATCGGAAAGGGGGACTCGGGACGAGACGAAGCCCTGAGCCTTCGTCGGTGCCCGTCGCCCCGGGCCGAACGACCCAGCCGCGGCGGTCACCTCGGCGCTTCGACCGCCTGCCCGACTACAGCCCCGAGACGATGGAGGTGAGCCTGGGGACGTGGGATTCCTGGAAGAGCTCGAAATACACCGTGGTGCCGGTCCGCTCCAGGGGGGCCGCGGTCTCGATCACGTCCTGGTAGCTCTGGTGGCAGTTCAGAGCCTCCCGCGCCGTCTGGAGGTCCTCTTCGCTGACCGTCTCGGCCACATCGATGTCCTCGGCGGGTGAGGTGGCCAGGGGGAAGGGGCCCTCATCGGCCTCCTCCTGTTCCGAAAGGGTGAAGAGGGCCAGTCGCCGGGGAGCCAGACCCGGCTCTTCGTCTCGCATCTCACAGAAGACCCGCTTGACCACCGCATGGGTCACCAGGTGATCGGGGAAGCGGCTGATCCCATGGACGGCGTAGGTCACGACGACATGGGGCCGAACCCGGCGGATGTGACGGGCGACCGCGTTCTCCAGGTCACGGGGATCCAGATGGGCCAGCTGGGCGTCGGGGAAGGTCAGGACCGTCAGGCCGGCCAGCCCCAGTACACCCCGGACGCATTCCATCTCCCCCACCCGAACTCGTCCCATCTCCTCCTTGGTGAGCCCCATCCGGTCCCGCTGACTCGTGGCCTCCCCCCGGGTCAGGGTGAGGAGGTGGACGTCGTGCCCTTCCCGGCGCTGTCTGGAGATCGCAAGGGCGGGTCCGAAGGACTCGTCATCGGGATGGGGGAAGATGTAGAGGATTCGCATTCGCTCGTTCGTCTGGGAGCCGTTCGGGAGTCCGACCTCACCGCCGAGTTCTTCCGGTGGCAGCTACGTGCCCGTCGCGCCGGGGATCGGCGGCGCCCAGCCAGCCCTCCCCGTCGTGCCAGAGCATCTGGACGCCTCCGAAGTGAAGGCTTCGGGGAGGGAAGACCCGTGGATCCCACCCTCGTTCCCTGACCCCCGCCAGCGTCTCACCGGGGATCCCCTGCTCGAATTCCAGGATCGGGGTGGTGAACTGGGGATTGATCCGGGGCATGGCCAGGGCGGCGGCCGGGTTCATCCCGTAGTCCAGGACGTAGACGATGGACTGGATCACCGCAGGAGGGATCCGGCCGCCACCGGGGGACCCCACCACCATCTCGGCGGCGCCGTTGCGGAGGAGGATGGTGGGGGTGGTGGTGGAGGCCGGAGCCCGGCCCGGGGCGATCCGGTTCGGCCCCTCGGTGGAGAAGATGAAGAGCCCCGAGTTCAGGAAGGTGCCCGCCGCCCAGGCCCCCGTGCCGAAGTAGACCCCCTGGGTGAAGGTCAGGGCGACAGCGTTGCCCCGGTCATCCACCACGGAGAGGTGGGTCGTCTCCCCGTCCTCCGACGGGTCCGAGCGGGTGGCCTCCGGTTCGGGTTCGCCCAGCGCAGGCCCTCCCGAGGGTCCTGACTCGAGATCATCCCCCCCAGGGCCGGACGGGCGAAGGATGGGGTCGGACGGTGGGAAGGGATCCAGCGGCGCACAGCCCGGGGGTGGAGCGGTCTCCTCCCAGGCCCAGGGGTTGGCGTCAGGGACCCGCGTGGGAAGACCGAAGCCCTCCGGGTCCACAAGCACCCCCCGCTCTCCCGCGAATCCGGCAGAGGTCAGGGCCCGGGCCGGAACCGCCGCCTGGTCCGGGTCGTCCAGAAAGCTTCGACGGTCCCATGCGGCCGTCCGGATCGCCGCGGCCAGGGTGTGCAGGGCCGCAGGTGAGTGGATGGGCAGCCCCAGCTCCGACAGTTCATACGGCCCCAGGAGATTCAGGGTCTGGATGATCTGCATGCCCGACTGGGGAGGGGGCGCGGACAGGACCTCCCGCCCTCGGTAGAGTCCGCAGACCGGCCGCCGCCACCGGGGGGTGAAGCCGGCCAGGTCGGCCTCGGTCATGGGATTGCCCCCGTCGGACAGAACCCGGATGATCTCCCTGGCCACCGGACCCCGATGGAAGCCGTCCCGACCCTCCTCCGCGATCCGCTCCATGGTCTCGGCCAACTCGGGCTGGACCAGCCGCTCACCCGCCCGGAGGGGACGGTGTTCGGGCCAGAAGATCTCCCTGGCCCTGTGGGACTGGCTGAGCTTCACCGAATCCCCCTCGATGGCCCGGGCCAGGAGGGGCGACACGGGGAAGCCCTCCCGGGCCTGCCTGATGGCCGGTTCCAGGACCTGGTTTGGATCCATGGTCCCGTGGCGTTCCAGCGCCTCCAGGAGCCCCGCCACGGTGCCGGGAACCGCCACCCCCCGTGGCGTGTGGTTGGGGCCGTCGTAGTGGGGGAAGGTGGTGTCGGGGTCCGCCGGAGCCACCGCGTAGAAGTCCAGATACTCCGCACGCCCCTCGTCGGCCAGCCAGATCAACATGCCGCCGCTTCCCCCGAGACCCGCCATCATGGGCTCCACCACGCCCACTGCAAAGGCCGTGGCCACCGCGGCGTCCACGGCGTTGCCGCCGTGCTCCAGGACCTGGACTCCGATCCGGGTGGCCAGGGGGTGGGCCGAGGCCACCATCCC
>SKKH01000016.1 GCA_007121555.1 Gemmatimonadota bacterium
CGAAGGTGGCGTTCTCCCACCGGTGCCCCTCCGCCCGGAGGCGGGCCAACCCCCCGGTGAACACGGTGTCGTATCGATCCAGGAGGTCCGCCCTCAACTGATCCACCACCACGTAGACGAGGAGGGTCGCCTCACCGGGGTCGCCGTCGGTCTCGGAAAGTTCGCCTGACGCTTCCTCGGCGTCGGATCCCGGGCGCTCGGTTCCCGTACATCCGGCGAGGAGGATCAGGGGAAGCAGAAGGGCGGAGAACAGGGTGGTACGGACTGTACCGAAGCGCGGGCGGGCTCGCATGGACTGGGGAACTCCGGAGATGGCGTGAAGGATCGGGCCGTCAGGTCGGGCCAGAATGAAATCTACCCGGAAAGGCCTCACCCCTGAGGCACGAAGACGCGGCTCCGGCCTTTTGTGACAGGGGCTTTACCTGCCCGTTATCCGCTCGACGCACA
The DNA here is from genome assembly GCA_007121555.1 of Gemmatimonadota bacterium. Classification (GTDB taxonomy): domain Bacteria; phylum Gemmatimonadota; class Gemmatimonadetes; order Longimicrobiales; family Gaopeijiaceae; genus PWLA01. The sequence goes on from SKKH01000016.1 coordinate 448, forward strand.
CCCCCGGGGGCTCGCTCGGTCCTTCTTCCGAAGCCCTTCAGCTATGCGACCTTCCCCCGCTGTGCTTGATGCTCCTTCCTTCCACGAGGAACACCACGTCCTCGGCCACGTTGGTAGCCAGGTCCGCGACCCGCTCCAGGTTCCTGCTCACCAGGATCAGCGACATGGATGGTCCGATCCGGCGAGGATCCTCCATCATGTGCGTCAGCAGACTCCGGAAGGTGGAATCGTGGAGGGCGTCGACACGGTCATCTCGCCGGCAGACCTTCCTGGCCTCCACGGAGTCTCCCCGAACGAAGCTGTCCAGCGCGTCCGAAAGCATCTCCCTCGCAATGCGGGCCATCTCCTCGAGCTGCGGAAAGCGGTCCAGAGGAGGACGGCTCTCCAGGTGTTGCACCGTCTCGGCGATGTTCACCGAGTGGTCCCCCACCCGCTCCAGATCGTTGGAGATCCGCATGATCATGGTCACCAGGCGAAGGTCTTTCGCGAAGGGCTGATGGAGCGCCAGGAGGTTGATGCACGCTTCGTCCATCTCCACCTCCATGGCGTCCAGCTCCCGGTCTCCAAGGATCACCGAATCGGCCTTGGCCGGGTCGTTCTCGAGGAAGGCCTCCACCGACAGTCGGAGCAGATCCTCCGCCATGGAGGCCATCTCCAGGAGCTGGTTTCGAAGGCGTCCCAGCTCTTCGTGGAAGTGCCTGGCTTCGTGCCCGGTGCTCATGCTCATCCGAACCGTCCTGTGATGTAGGCCTCGGTCTGCTCCTCCTTCGGGTTCGTGAAGAGCGTATCCGTCTTACCGAATTCCACGAGGTTTCCCATGTAGAAGAAGGCCGTGTAGTCGGACACCCGGGCGGCCTGCTGCATGTTGTGGGTCACGATGGCGATGGTGTAGTCCTTCTTCAGCTCGTAGATCAGGTCCTCGATGCGCTGCGTGGCCGAGGGATCCAGGGCGCTGGCGGGCTCGTCCATGAGGAGGACCTCGGGGCGAACCGCCAGGGCCCGGGCGATGCAGAGGCGCTGCTGCTGACCGCCGGAGAGGCCGGTGGCGGGATCGTCCAGACGGTCCTTCACCTCGTCCCAGAGGGCCGACTGCACCAGGGTTCGTTCCACGATCTCCTCGAGCTCCCTGCCCCGGGCCAGTCCGTGCCGCTTGGGAGCGAAGGTGATGTTGTCGCGGATGCTCATGGTGGGAAAGGGGTTGGGGCGCTGGAACACCATCCCCACCCGGGTCCGGAGCTCCACCGGACTGAGATTCTCATCGTAGATGTTTCGGTCGCCCAGGAACACCTCGCCCGTCACCTTCGCGATCCGCGTGTAGTCGTGCATCCGGTTCAGCGACCGGAGGTAGGTGGTCTTCCCACACCCACTGGGCCCGATGATGGCGGTGACGGCGCCGGCCTGAATCTCCATGTCCACGCCCTTCACGGCCTCGGTCTTCCCGAAGGAGACCCTGAGTCCGCGGGTGCTCATCTTCTCGGCCACGATGCTCTCCGAATCGAATCGATGGGGTAGTTGGACCGGGCCGGCTCAGCCGCCGGCCATGAAGCGGGCCCGACGGGCCCACAGGGTCCGAGCCGCCACGTTCAGCAGCAGGACCGCGGCCACCAGGACCAGCGCGCCGGCCCACGCCTGGGCGTGCCAGTGCTCGAAGGGGCTGATGGCGTAGGCGTAGATGTTCACCGGGATCGTAGCGGTGGGCTGGTCGATCCCCTCCATCCAGTAGCGGCTGTTGAAGGCCGTGAAGAGGAGGGGTGCGGTCTCGCCGGCCACTCGGGCGGTGGCGATCATGATCCCGGTGAGCACGTTCCCCATGGCGGCGGGGAGGATCACCCGGAGCGTCGTGGGAGCCTCGGCAACTCCCAACGCCAGCGACGCCTCTCTCTGATGCCGGGGGATCATCTGGAGGGCTTCCTGGGTCGTGATGGCCACGATGGGTACGAAGAGCACCGCCAGGGCCACCCCACCGGCGAACGCACTGAACCGGCCCATGGTGACCACGATAAGCCCGTAGGCCACGATCCCGGCCACGATGGAGGGAAGCCCCGCCATGACCTCGCAGAGAAAACGAGTGGTCCGCCCAAGGGGGTTGTTCCCATACTCGCTCATGTAGATTCCCGTGCCGACGCCTACCGGGATCCCCATGGCCACGGCGATGCCCACCACGACGGCCGACCCGACCATGGCGTGAGCCCATCCTCCCCCACCCCGGGTCGGGGGCTCGGGGAGGGTCGTGAAGAACTCCACGGAGAGGTGGGACGTCCCCACCGCCACCACCTCCCAGAGGACCCAGATCAGGGGAATGATGGCCAGGGCCAGGGCCACCACGCAGAGACCCACCAGGAGCCGGTCCCGAGCGAGTCGAACCCGGAGACGAAGGGGCGCCTGCTCCACGCGGCTGCTCATGTATCCCTCGTGTGCACGCGCATGATGATGAGGCGTCCGAGAGTGTTGAGGACGAACGAAAGGACGAAGAGGATGAGGCCGATGGCGACGAGCGAGGCCACATGGATCTCGCTGGCGGCCTCCCTCAGCTCGTTGGCGATGATGGCGGTCATGGAGTTGCCCGCCTCGAAGTAGTCGAAGGTGAGCCCCAGCCGGTTTCCGATGGTCATGGTCGTGGCCATGGTCTCTCCAAGGGCCCGGCCCAGCCCCAGCACGGCGGCGCTGAAGATGCCGGCCCGCCCGTACGAGAGCACCACGTACCGCATGGACTCCCAGCGGGTGCATCCCAGCGCCAGCGCTCCCTCCTTCTGGTCACGGGGCACGGCCATGAGGACTTCCCGGCTGAGCGATGCGATGATCGGAATGATCATGATCGCGAGGATGAGGCTGGCCGTGAGAAGGGTGTAGCCCGATCCGGGCTCCCCGAAGATGGGGAGGAGTCCCAACGGGGTCGCCGCGAGAAAGGGGATTACGTGCCGCTGGACCAGGGGGGCCAGAACGAAGATCCCCCACAGTCCGAAGACCACGGATGGAACGGCGGCCAGGAGTTCCACCACGAAGATCAGGGGGTCCTTGAGCCTCCGCGGCGCATACTCGGTGAGGAGAATGGCGATCCCCAGGCTCACGGGGAGGGCGATGGCCAGGGCCATGGCGCTGGTGAGCAAGGTACCCACCACGAAGGGGAGGGCGCCGAACTGGCCGGTGACGGGATTCCATTCGGTCCGCCAGACGAAGCTGAGGCCCCACTCACTCCAGGCCGGGCCGGACCCGTCCCAGAGCTCCCAGAGGATGGCGAGGGCCGTGGCGACGACGAGGGCGGCCAGGACCCCGGTCGCGTACCTGAACCACCGTCGTCGGAATTCGTCGGCCCATCGCTCACGCCCCGTCCGCGGCTGGAGTGGCGGACGCTGGGGCGGAGTGGGCGCGGTCCCCACCACGCCTCCAGGCGCTCCCCGGCGGTCCGGTAGCACCGACCTCCCCGGAGCACCGGTAAGAAGACCCTCCTGCTGAGCCAGGTCCTCCCGACTCACCAGGTCTTCACCTGCTCGCCATCGAACCGGATCCGAGACAGGGTCTCGAGGTTCAACGCCCGAAGCTGTTCGGGAAGGGCGGCGTTCCTCACCGCGTTGTTGTATTCCTGCCCCTCCGTGACCGTCCACTCGATCCACCGTACGATCCGCTCCGCACGCTCCCGGGTCATCTGGCCGCCCAGGACATCCAGGTTCTCGTAGACCAGGAAGTAGGAAAACGAGGAGATGGGATAGGAGTCCGGCCCTGGGGCGTCGGTGAAGCTCACCTCGTGCCAGGGCTCGTGGCCCGCCGGCAGATCGTTCACCACCTCAGCGGCGGCCGCGGTCCCACCTTCGAGGCTGGGGAGGACGAAGTTTCCTTCCCGGTTCAGGACCGAGGCAGCCGGAAGGCCCAGACTCTCCACGTAGGAGAGCTCAACGTAGCCCAGGGATCCGGGGTTGTTTCGGATGGCCCCGGCCACGCCTTCATTCCCGTTTCCACCGATGCCCACAGGCCAGGCCACTGAAGTGGAGTAGCCCACCCTGTCGGCCCAGGCATCGCTGATCTTGGTGAGGTATTCGGTGAAGACGTAGGTGGTGCCCGAGCCGTCGGACCGGTGTACGACCGTGATTCTCTGGTCCGGAAGCGACTCGTCGGGGTTCAGCTCCCGGAGCACCGGGTCGTTCCACCGGGTGATCTCGCCCAGGAAGATCCCGGCCAGGGCCTCCCCCGAGAGGCGGAGCTCCTCAACCCCAGGGACGTTGTAGGCCATGGCCACCGTCCCGATGGTGAAGGGGAGGTGGAGGGTGCCCGGAGCGCGCTCGAACTGCTCCACCGTCAGCGGAGCCTCGCTGGCTCCGAAGTCCACCGTCCGGTCGGTGTGCGCCCGGATCCCCCCTCCGGAGCCGATGGAGTTGTAGTTGACCCTTGCGCCCTCGGCCGCCTGGTATTCGCTGGCCCACAGGGTGATCAGGGGCATGGCGAAGGTGGCCCCGGCCCCTGTAAGGATGGACCCCCGAAGCTGGGACCCGTTATCTCCGCTGCAGGCCCCGAGCAGACCGA
>SKKH01000089.1 GCA_007121555.1 Gemmatimonadota bacterium
CCCTGGCGATGGGCGTGATCTCCCGGGCCTTCACCGCCGACCAGGGCGCCAGGGTCCCGTCCTCCGCTGCCTGGTAGACGTACTCGAAGGCCATGATGGTGGGCACCAGGTAGGTCCCGCGCTCCCGCATCTCGGCCATGATCTCGTCGTCGAGCTCCGCGCCGTGGTCGATGGAGTGCACCCCGGCCCGAACGGCGTTCCGGATCCCCTCGATACCGTGGGCGTGGGCCATGACCCGCCGGTCCAGCATGTGGGCCGTCTCCACCATGGCCTCGAATTCGGCCGGGGTCACCTGGGCCGGACCGATCTCCGTGCCCGCCGAGAGAACTCCGGCCGTGGCGCAGGTCTTGATCAGGTCAGCCCCGTACTTGATCTGGTAGCGAACGGCGGCCCGGGCCTCCTCCGGTCCGTTGAAGATCCCGTCCTCGATGCCGGTCTCTGGAAAGAGGTCGGGGCGGAATCCGGTCTGGTCGCAGTGCCCTCCGGTGATTCCGATCCCCTTCCCCGCCGTGTAGATCCGCGGCCCCGGAAGCATGCCGTCGTTGATCGCGTTCCTCAGAGCGATGTCGGCGTGTTCGCCCGCTCCGGCGTTGCGGATGGTGGTGAACCCGGCCAGGAGGGTGGTGCGGGCGTTTCGGGCACCCACCAGGGCGGCGGTGCCCGGATACTGCCGGAACCGGCCCTCGGCGAACCCGTCGGCGGGGTCGGAGGTGATGTGGGTATGGAGGTCGAAGAACCCGGGAAGGACGGTCCACTCCGAGAGATCGACCTCGGTGGCACCCGAGGGCACGGACACGTTCTCGCCCACTTCGACGATGGTGCCGTCGCGGATCAGGATGGTGACATCTGACCTGAGGGTCTCGGACGTCCCGTCAAAGAGCTGGCCCGCCCGGACCACCGTCGCATCGCCCTCCTCGGCGTCCTGAGCGTGGAGCCCGGTCGGGAGGAGCCAGGTCGTGGAAAGGATCAGAAGGAGGAGGAGCCCTCCTCGGACAGGAAATCTCATGGATGCACCCTCATGTTCTGGGGATTCGGGGGTTCGGTCAGGGGACCACCCTTCCCGTGAATTGGGATGAGGATAGGGCCCGGTGGCCGGGAACGCATCTGCCAGGAGGAGCCGAACCCCCTTGCCTCTCCCCTTCCCCTGCTCTACGGTGGGGCTCCCTGCGGTCCACCGTGGAGTTCCCTCCATCCCACGGGTTCGAGCCACCGGTTCGAGGCCCCCGAACTTCGCTGGAGTCCAGATGGCGTCCGACACGCTCAAGACGGCCCTGATCACCGAGACGTTCTTCGATGAGGAGGGACCCGCCCGCCTGACCCGGCGCCTGAAGGAGGCGAGGGCTCAGGGGGCCGGGCTGGCCGTCCTCCCGGAGCTGCCGCTGAACTCCTGGGCTCCGGCAGAGCGGATCCCCCGGGAGTCGGATGCTGAACCCCCGGGTGGCGCCCGGGAGGAGGCCCAGACCCGAGCCGCTCGGGATTCGGGCGTCTGGCTCCTCGGGGGCATCATCGTACGGGATCCACACACCGACCGACGTCACAACGAGGCCATCCTGGTGGATTCGTCGGGCCAGATCGTGCACCGGTACCGGAAGCTCCACCTTCCCCAGGAGGAGGGATTCTGGGAGGCGGACCACTACGATCCCGGTGAAACCCTTCCCCGCCCGGTGGACGTGGAGGGGTTTCCGGTGGGCATCCAGCTCTGCTCCGACATGAACCGGCCCCAGGTCTGCCATCTGCTGGGCGCCATGGGAGCCCTCGCGATCCTGGCTCCCCGGGCCACCCCCGGAGAGACCTGGGCGCGCTGGCGACTCGTGCTTCGGGCCAACGCGGTCACCTCCGGGTGCTACGTGATCTCGGTGAACCGGCCGGGCCCCGAGCCCGGTGTCTCGCTGGGGGGAGCCTCCCTGGCCGTCGGACCCGATGGCGAGGTGCTGGCGGAGAGTGTGGACACCCTGGTCGTGGTCCCCCTCGAGAAGGGCCGGGTCCTCCAGGCTCGTCAGGACTACCCCGGGTACCTGGCGATCCGAAGCAGGCTCTACTCCGAGGGGTGGCGCCGGGTCTCGGAAGACGAGCGAGACTGATCGTTATGCGTCCTCGTTCCCGGCCCCCTCCTCGCGCCCTCGCACCCCTGGTCCTGCTCGTGCTCCTTCCTCCCGTGGGCTGCGACCGGGCACCGGAGCCGGAGGGAGACCCTGGAAGCGCGCCTCCCGAACTCTCCGAGGCAGCCAAGCTTTCCGGGTCTCCCGGGTCGGACCCCAGGCACGCGGAGGAGCTCGAGACCCGACTCCGGGACCGGATCGACCAGGAGGGCGACACAATCCGGATCTCCGTGGGCCTTCTGGACCTGGAGTCCGGTCTCCGGGTGGAGATCGACGCGCACCGGCCCTACCACGCGGCCTCCACCATGAAGGTCCCGGTCCTCCTGGAGCTCTACCGGCAGGCCGAGACCGGGGGACGCTCCGTGGAGGCGGAGGTTCCGGTCACCAATACCTTCCGCAGCATTCATGACGGGAGTTCCTTTACCCTCGAGGACGACCGGGACACCGGCCTCATCTCCGCGCTGGACGGAGAACTCCCCGCCCGACGGATCGCCGCCGGGATGATCCAGGTCTCCTCGAACCTGGGCACCAACATCCTCCTGGAGCTTCTCACCCCGGATTCGGTCCAGGCCACCATGCGCACCATCGGAGCCGAGGGTATGGAGGTGCTGAGGGGCGTCTCGGACATCCCCGCCTTCGAAGCCGGGCTCAGCAACAGGACCACCGCCCACAGCTACCTCCGGACCCTCGAGGTCATCGCCCGGTGCGAGATCACCTCCACGGAAGCCTGTCGGGAGATGATGGAGATCCTCCAGGGTCAGGAATTCACCAGTGAGATTCCAGCCGGCATCCCCGACGAGGCCTTCGCCCAGGGCACACGGGTCGGAAACAAGACCGGCTCCATCACCGGGATCCTCCACGACGGCGCCATCGTGCGGCCCCCCGACCGGGCGCCGTACCTGCTGGTGATCCTCACCGAAGGCTACCACGACAAGGACACGGGATCCACCACCATGGCAGACCTCTCGCGCATTGTCTGGACCTCTCTGACCCCTTCGCCATGACGATCCACCCTCTGGCCGGCAAGGCCCAACCCTCCGACAGCCTGATGGATCCGGAGCCACTCCTCCAGGCCTACTCCCAGCTCCATCCGAACCCCGCCGACCCCCTTCACCGGGTGAGCTTCGGCACGTCGGGGCACCGGGGGTCCTCGCTTACCGGGAGCTTCAACGAGGACCACATCCTGGCCATTGCCCAGGCGGTCGTGGAGCACCGGGCGGAAGAGGGGATCGACGGCCCCCTCTTCCTGGGCCGGGACACCCACGCCCTCTCCGGTCCCGCCCTGGACACGGCGATGGAGGTCTTCGCCGCTCACGAGGTCGACGTGATCCTCGACGCCGACGGCGGCTACACCCCCACCCCTGTGATCTCCCACGCCATCCTCGTCCACAACCGAAGGGGTGACGGGGGGCGGGCCGACGGGGTGATCTTGACCCCGTCGCACAACCCACCGGAGGACGGAGGGTTCAAGTACAACCCGCCCTCCGGGGGACCGGCGGGAGGTTCGGTGACCCGGTGGATCCAGGACCGGGCGAACCAGCTCCTCCAGGAAGGACTCCGGGAGGTTCGCCGGGTCCCGCTGGACCGAGCGCGAGGGGCGGCCACCACCCATCGGCGCGACCTCGTGACCCCCTATGTGGACGACCTGGCCCAGGTCCTGGACATGGAGGCCATTGCCGGGAGCGGAATCCGGATCGGCGCTGATCCCATGGGGGGGGCGGGAATCCGGCACCTCGAGGCCATCGCCGAGCGCCATGGCGTCGCGCTGGAAGTGGTGAACAACGTCGTGGATCCCTCCTTCGCCTTCATGCCCCTGGACCAGGACGGGGTCGTCCGGATGGACTGCTCGTCGCCGTGGGCCATGACGGGGCTCATCGAATTGAAGGACCGGTTCGACATCGCCTTCGGCAACGACCCCGATGTGGACCGACACGGGATCGTGACCCCGGGCGCCGGGCTCATGAACCCCAACCACTACCTGGCCGTGGCCGTGGACTACCTCTTCAAGCACCGGGAGGGTTGGAGCGAGACGGTCGGGATCGGGAAGACGCTGGTGTCCAGCTCCATGATCGACCGGGTGGCGGGAGAGCTCGAACGGACGGTGGTGGAGGTGCCGGTGGGTTTCAAGTGGTTCGTGGAGGGGCTCCTGGACGGCACCATTGCTTTCGGGGGCGAAGAGAGCGCCGGCGCGAGCTTCCTCAGGAGAGACGGCACTCCCTGGACCACCGACAAGGACGGGATCCTCCTCGCCCTCCTGGCTGCAGAGATCACGGCCCGAACGGGGAAGGATCCGGGCGAGCACTACGCGGATCTGGAGGCCCGCCACGGGAGTCCCGTCTACACCCGGACCCAGGCGCCGGCGACCCCGAAGCAGAAGGCTGCGCTCAACGCGCTCTCGCCGGAGATGGTTTCAGCGAGAACGCTGGCCGGGTCGCCCATCACTCGCCGGCTGACCCGGGCCCCGGGCAACGACGCCCCCATCGGGGGGCTCAAGGTGGTCTCGGAGGAAGGCTGGTTCGCCGCCCGCCCGTCGGGCACGGAGGAGATCTACAAGATCTACGCGGAGAGCTTCCAGGGAGAGGATCACCTGGCTCGGATCGTGGAAGAGGCCAGGGAGGTGGTGGGGGCAGCCTTCGAGGAGGCGGGCGTGTAGCCTTCCTCCAGAGCGAGATGGGGGTGGGCCGCCGGGCCTGTCATCCCATCGATACCTGACCGGTACCGGAGGCTCCCACGACGGGCGGTTGGGGGTGACAGGGCGTAGCGAAGATCGAGGGGAAGTGTTGAATCCATCCCCTCAGGAGCCCTCTCCATGTCGCTCTTCCGTCA
>SKKH01000091.1 GCA_007121555.1 Gemmatimonadota bacterium
CAGGTCCGGTCGTGGTGCAGGTGCACGCGCTGGACGAGCAAGCAGGCGGAAGCGGTGTGAGGGCGAGAGGAGAGGACGGCTGGCGAGTCATGCGGACAACCGTCCGGAGCAGGGCAGCGCCAGGTGATCGAGGGCCGTGGCCGAAGCGCGCCCCACGTCGACCTCAGAGCTCCATCTCCCAGTCCTGTCCCACGAGCCCCTCTCCGAAGTGCTGGTGAGGCGCTTCGCAAACCAGCCGGTATCCTTCGGCCTCGTAGATTCGGCGCGCCGAGTGGAGGACGCGGTTCGTCCAGAGGGTGATTCGTCGGTAGCCCGCTTGCCGGGCGAAGTGGGAGCACTCCCGCACCAGTCCGGCCCCGATCCCGAGCCCTCGGGCCCGGGGTTCCACCAGGAGGAGGCGGAGGCGGGCCACCCCGGGACGGTCGGGATGGCGCACCAGGAAGACGGATCCCACGGGCTCGCCTTGACGTTCGGCGATCCAGCAGCGTTCCCGGGTCGGATCGAAGCCCTCCACGAAGCCGGCCACGACCCGGGCCACCAGGCCCTCGAACCGATCTCCCCACCCGTATTCGGCCGTGTAGAGAACCCCGTGCCGGTGGACGACCCACCCGAGCTCGCCCGACCGGTGGGGGCGGAGGATGTAGGGAATGGGCTCATCGGGCTCATCTCCCAGGAGCCACTGGATCCTCATCATGGCCGTCACCAGGCGGCTCCGGTCCGCGGCGGGCACGCGCTCGAGCAGCGCCTCGACCTCACGGTTCTGGGCTTCGTCGAGCTCCCGGAAGATCCGGGACCCCTCCGCCGAGAGCGTGAGAAGTGCGATTCGGCCGTCCGCCTCCGAGGGGCGGGCATCGACGAGTCCCTTCTTCCGAAGTCTGCGCAGGAGGCGGCTCAGATAGCCCGGGTCGAGGCGGAGGGCCTGGGCCACTTCCGCCGCCGTGGTCTCGGATCCTCGGGCGATCGCCTGAAGCACCCGCACCTGGGTCAGCGAGAAGGGGCTTCGGAGGAAGCTCTCTTCGAGTAGCCCGATCTGGCCGGTATAGAAACGGTTGAATCGACGGATCCGCTCTACCTCGTCGGTGAGCCGCCGTGGGTCGTGAGACTCGTTCATCTCGTTCCTCCGCATCAGGGTGCGGTCGTGGGCCGCACGGTCGGGCCGGGTCCAGTCGGAAGCCCCATATCATTGCCAGAGTATAGGAGATATTTGCCACACACAATAATATGGCTGCGGCCACGCGTTTCGAGAGTCCCTTGGTGGACCCCGGCTTGGAGCTCGAATCGGACCTTTCGCTCGGGGTCGACGTCCTGCAATGTCGAATTTGGGCCTCTTCGATCGTTCCTATGAAAGGGAGACCGGCTCGGACATGCACCGCTCGGACCGGAGCAGTCGAGGCGGAGCCGCCAATCCGGAGCCGGCGGGCCCTACGCACGATACCAGTCCCCCATGACCCCTCGAACCCTGGGAGAGCAACGATGGCCACGATCCGCGTATTGGTGGGCACGAAGAAGGGCGCCTTTCTTCTCACCTCGAGCGGCGACCGAAGTCGTTGGACCCTGGACGGGCCCCTCTTTGGTGGCTGGGAGGTCATGCACGTGCAGGGCTCCCCTGCGAATCCGAACCGTCTCTGGGCCTCGCAGTGGACGGATTGGCACGGACAGGTCATCCAGCGAAGCGACGACGGGGGCCGCACCTGGGAGCCGGTGGGGAACCGGTTCGACTATCGGGGCGAACCCGGGACCCACCAGTGGTATGACGGGACCCCTCACCCCTGGGAGTTCAAGCGGGTCTGGCACCTCCAGCCCTCCCCGAGCGACCCCGACACCGTCTTCGCCGGGGTGGAGGACGCCGCCCTCTTCCAGTCCGACGACGGGGGTATGACCTGGACCGAGCTCGAGGGGCTTCGGACCCACTCCACGGGGCACGACTGGATGCCCGGGGCCGGGGGGATGTGTCTTCATACGATCCTCATCGATCCGGGCAACCCGCGCCGGATGTACGTTGCGATCTCGGCGGCGGGGGCGTTCCGAACGGACGACGGGGGCCGGAGCTGGACCGTGACGACGAATGGACTGAGTTCGAACTACATGCCCGAGCCCGAGGCCTCGGTGGGGCACTGCATCCACAAACTGGCCATGCATCCGTCTCGGCCGGACACGGTCTTCATGCAGAAGCACTGGGATGTGTGCCGGTCGGACGACGCCGGGGCCCGGTGGACCGAGGTGAGTGGCAACCTTCCCTCGGACTTCGGCTTCCCCATCGCGGTGCATCCCCACGAGCCCGAGACGATCTACGTGGTACCGATCAAGAGTGACTCGGAGCACTACCCACCCGAGGGGAAGCTTCGGGTGTACCGGAGTCGGACAGGAGGGGGTGAGTGGGAGGCCCTGACCCGGGGGCTCCCCCAGGAGCACTGCTTCCAGAACGTGCTCCGGGACGCCCTGGCCGTGGACGCCCTGGATCCCTGCGGCCTCTACCTGGGCACAACCGGAGGAAGCGTTTTCGCCTCGTCCGATGAGGGGGACCACTGGACGCCCATCGCCGAACATCTTCCCCGGGTACTCTCGGTGGAAGCGCAGATGATCCCGTGAGGCGACCATGACCCGCATACGTATCGTCCTGCCCCATCACCTCCGGGAGCTGGCCGAGGTCGAGTCTCCCGTGGAGCTCGAGGTGGCCGATCCCCCCACCCTGGCCGGGGCTCTAGACGCCCTGGAGGCCGCGCTTCCGGTCCTGAAGGGCACGGTGCGAGATCATGGATCCGGAGCGCGGCGGGCCTACCTCCGCTTCTACGCCTGCGGACGGGACCTCTCCCACGACCCGCTGGACACGGAGCTACCCCCCGAGGTCGTGGAAGGTGGGGAGCCGCTCAGGGTTCTGGGGGCGATTTCGGGGGGATAACGCTTCGGGTCTCCTCCACGATCCCGGCCTCCTCACCCCTCCAAGATCCCGAGGAGCTCATGCACCGCCCGCTCGAGCTACTGGTCCCGGCCCTGATCGACGACGCACGGCTCGTTCGGCACCTTGATGTCGGGCTCGGTCTGCCAATTCTCCAGGAACCGGCCGGAAGCGTCCCCCTGGCCGGCGAGGGTCACGGAGGGCCGGGTCCAGCGGCAGGTGGGCTCGAACCCCAAGCTGTGATCGTCCGTGGTGTATTCGAAGACGTGCCGTCCGCTGAAGAACAGCTCCAGGGCGGCCACGCGATCCCCGCCGGAGGGTGTTCATCAAGATGGCATGGTGATCGCTGGCTCCCCTCCGCCATCGCCCCCATGCCTATCCCTCGGATCAGGTTCCTCGCGACCCTCGTCGTGTTCCTGGGCCCCGCTGGTCCACCTCGGCACCTTCGCCGGGGAGGCCGTGGCGAACACGGACGGGGTGGCCTTACTCCAGGCGCCCGCGGGGAGTCTCGGATCCGGGGCCTTCTATGCGGTCCACGATGATCAGGGAGTGGTGGGCCTCCGGTGGGCGGATCTCGCCGAGGCCCTGAACCTCCAGACGGATTGCCAAATCGATCAGGAGTCCTCAGGATTCGGGCCGGCTCCTCTCCTGAGCCGAGCCCCGGATCCCTTCGAAACCCCGGGTGACTCCCCCTTTTCCCGGACCATCGCCGACGGTGACCGAACTCAAAGCCATCTTCCTGGGATTCCTGCAGGGGGCGACCGAATTCCTGCCCGTCTCCTCCTCGGGACATCTGGTCATGGGGCAGGAGCTTCTGGGCCTTTCCGTTCCGGGGATCACCTTCGAGATCGTGGTCCACGTGGCCACCCTCCTCTCCGTTCTCGTGGTCTACCGGGAGCGTCTCCTCGACCTCGCCCGGAAGACACTGGTGAAGCGGGAGGGAGAGGCGTGGCGGTACGTGGGGCTCCTGACCCTTGCGACCCTTCCCGTGGCGGTGGTGGGACTCACTCAGAGGGCGCGGGTGGAGGCGCTCTTCGAGACTCCGGTCACGGTGGGGGTAGCGCTCCTCTTCACCGGGACCATTCTCGTGAGCACCCGTTGGGCCCTGAAGCGGGAACTGGGGGATCGGTTCGGTTGGCGGGCGGCGCTTCTGATCGGAGTGGCCCAGTGCCTGGCTCTGGTTCCGGGGGTCTCCCGCTCCGGAGTCACGGTCACCGCGGCCCTCTGGCTCGGGGTGTCCCCCATCGAGGCGGCGGCCTTCTCCTTTCTCCTCTCCATTCCCGCCATCGCCGGGGCGGCGGTCCTGCACGCTCCGGAGCTGACGGGCGGGACGGCCGGAGTCGCTCCTCTCCCCCTCGGCCTCGCGTTCGTCACTGCGGCGATCACCGGGATCCTGGCGATCCGGATCTTCGTGGGCATGCTCCGGAATCGGTCGTTTCCCGCCTTCTCGGTCTACTGCTGGTTCGCCGGACTCGGCTTTCTGGCCTGGCTGGCCATGGCCTGACCCGCCGCGGGCGCACCGCTGGGGAGCCGGTCGCCGGCGACGCGGCCCAACCAGCACCCAGGTGGCTGAGACGCAGCCCGCCCGTTACTCCATCTTCGCACGGTCGCGGCCGAACCGTCCGGTCCGGACCTCTCGGCTACCCTCATCGTCTCGTACATGGGCTTCGACCGGCGGGAGGTACCGTTGGAGGGGCGCGCGGACGTCAGGGTGGAGCTGGGCCGCGCTCCCATCGATCTGGATGCCCTCGTTGTCGTGGGGTACGGGACCCAGAGGCGTCGGGACCTCACCGGATCAGTGGCATCGATCGGTCAGGCCGACATCGTCGAGCTTCCGGTGTACTCCCTTGAGAACGTGCTTCAGGGCATGGCCGCCGGGATGGACGTTTTGGCGAACGGGTTCAGCCCGGGGGAGTCCTCGACCATCCGGATCCGGGGGACCCGGTCCCCCTCGGCCGACAATGATCCGCTCTTCGTGATCGACGGGGTGCCGGTGGAAGGGAGGATCATGGACCTGAACCCCG
>SKKH01000151.1 GCA_007121555.1 Gemmatimonadota bacterium
AGTTCCACGACCACATCCTCCGGGCCGGACGGATGCCCATCGAGATGGTTCGTGCGTCGGTGACCGGAGAAGCACCTCCCCGGGACTTCGAAGCTCAGTGGCGATTCCATCCGGCCGTTCCGTGATTCCATCCGGCCGTTCCGTGATTCCATCTGGCTGTTCCCTGATTCCATCCGGCTGTTCCCTGATTCCATCCGGCCGTTCCCTGATGGAAGCCGAGGAAGAAGGCCGGGGGTCCTGACCTGAGCTTGCGGGGTCGCCTATCCCAGCTTGAACAGCTTGCGAGCCTCCGCGTCAAACGCCGACAGGGGTACCCGGACGAGGAGGAAACGGGCGAGCGCCTCAAGATTCTCCCGGAGAAGGCTTACGTGGAGGTGGACAGATTCGCTCCCTCCGGCGGGGTCTCGCAGTTCCAGGATCAGGACCCGGGTGCGAGGACGATAACGAACGCCCACGACCCCGGCCCACGAGACCTCCTGCGCTTCCCCCCAGAAGGGCCGGATTTCCAGTCCTCGGGGGGTGGCCCGAATTCGGAAGCGGGCTTCCCGGAAGAGCCACCAGGCCACGGGCGCCCCCATGAGCGCGAGGACCGCCAGGAGCCCTCCGCCCCGAGTCTCGTCGAAGAAGAGCCCATGGATCGCCATCGCCGGGAGCATGAAGCCGAACAGGAAGATGAATCCCCAGGTCTGAAAGCGGTGATTGAGGTCGCTGGGCTCGGAGGGCGGCGAAGCATGGGGGGAGGGGGGTGCGGACATGGACTCGGTTCAGGAGATGGATTGGGCAGGGCCGCTCGGGCACCGGTACCCCCAAGGTGAGGCAGTAGAGGGGAAAGCGGGAGGGGGCGGCGCGGATCTCGAGGCTATAATGAATACACATATAATGTGAATTTATTATCATCGACTCCGTTGTCCGGTCCCGAATATCGATCGCTCGCCCCAATCCTGTGCATTCCGCCCGGCCCATTCTGCCGGCCTCAGTGACTCCCGTTTCCTGAACTCCACGCAGCCCAGCCTGTGCGAGGCGCCTCCAGCGCGAGGCGCCGCTCCCCGCGGAACTCTGCGCCACGGGCCGCTACTGAGGGATGGAGACTTCCTGGATCTGCTCCCTCTGGATCTGGTCCCTCAAAGCCTGTGCTCCCCGGTCCCGCTCACCCTCTCGGGGGAATCCGCCGCCCTGGCGGCACCGCCTGCCCTGGACGCGTCGAGCCGCCCTTCCAAACCGGTTGCCCACCGCCCCCAACCGATGGCCTGCCCCTTGGGATCCAGCGCCCGTCCGCCCGTCCGCCCGTCCGCCCGTCCGCCCGTCCTTACCGACAGTCCGCCGCTCCAGACCGATGGCCCGCCCTTCCGGATCCAGCGCCCGCCCGTCCTCGACCGATGGTCCGCCCCTTGGGATCGAAGAACCGGGCCCCCCCATCGGGCCCTCGCCGGACCCCGAACCCGTCCTCATGGACGCGCCGGTGATGAAAGCGGCAGAGGAGCACCAGGTTGTCCAGGGTGGTCTCCCCGCCATCGGCCCAGTGGACCAGGTGATGGGCCTCGGTGAACCGGAGCCCGCACCCCGGGAACCGGCAGCCCCCATCGCGAACCTGAAGGGCCCGTCGAACCGCAGGCGGGACGGTCCGGGTGCGCCGCCCCACGTCGAGGACCGAGCCGTCGGTGCCGGCGGTGACCTGAACGACCCCGGCATCACAGGTGAGACGGCGGGATGTTTCAGCTGGAACGCGGGTCCCGTCCTCCAGATGGGAGCGACCGATCTCCCCCTCGGCCTGAAGGGTGCCCGGGTCCACATGGAGGAACACCTGGTACCGCTCGGCCCGGGTCCCGCTCAGGGGCGGGGCGTCGCAGGCGCAGCACGAGGCGCCGCCAGCGGCCGTGTCGGGATCCGCGACGGCCTCGTCACGATGTGCACCCCCACCGTCACGACCTCCGACAGGATCGTCCTCGGCCGATGCACCCCCAGCCGCGGCCGATGCACCCCGAGCCGCGGCCGCCGTACCCCCAGCCGCGACCGCCGCACCCCCACCCCCGAACCCTGCCGCCAGCGCCCGCTCGGCCAGGAGCCCCATGGCGTCGGCCCGGCGCTGGGAGGGCGTGAGCTTGGGCTGGTTCGGTCGCGACCCCTCCGGTCCCTCCTCCCGTGAACCTCCCGCCCTCTGCTTCTGCTCAGCTCCCGCACCCTCCTCCTGCGAACCCGCCGCCCCCTCCTTCTGCGAACGCGCCGCCCACTCCTCCCGAAAGAGGGCATCGCCGGCCGCTTCCACCGCCCGCATGAGCAGGGCCCCCACCTCGGCGGGCAGGGTGCCCCGGAGCTGGTACATCCCGTTCCCATCGGGCCGGATGGAGAGGTACCGGGCTGCGTGTCGCCTCCGCTCCAGCTCCGCCTCCTCCACCCGTCCGCCCAGGTGCTTGAACCCCCGGATCATCTGCTCCACCTGGGCGGTGGTCTGTCGCTCGGCCCGCGCCACCAGCCGGGCCTCGGCCTGGGGGTCGGCCACGTCCTCGGCCGCGCGGCTCAGGGCCCGGACCTTGGAGTAGGGCAGCTTCCCCTGCTTCATGGCCTGGGAGGTCTGGGGCATGGCCGTCAGGGCCCGGGCGGTGCGCACCTTCTCCCGGGCCGCCCCCAGGGAGAGCCCCGTCTCCACGTGGAGCCAGTGGGCGCAGGACCGGTGCCCTCCGGCCTTCCACCCGCCCCGCCGGTCGAAGGCGGCGATGAGCTCGAGCATCCGGTGGGTGGCCCGGGAGATCCGTCGAGCCAGGCTCTGGATCTCCCGGCCCAGCTCCTCGGTGGACTCGGGGATGGGGCCCGAGAGGCGGAGGTTCTCGAGGTCAGACGTCGCCTCCGACCTCGACGTGGATCCCTCGGCCGTGGACGCCGATCGCTTTGCCTCCGACCCCGTCCCACATCCTGCCCCGTACACCCCGTTGGACTCCGCCACCCGAAACCCCATGACACCCCTCCCAAGTACAAGACATCCAATGGCTTATATAATATAACGAGGGGGTTGTCGGGCCTCGAGGATCGCCGCTGAAAGCGAAACGCCGGCCTCGGAGGTCTCGGGGTGAGGCTCGAGGGCGCGACGGCTGCCGAGCGGGCAGGGAGGGCCGCCCAGCGCCGCGCCACGGACCTATCCCGGCCCTCCCCCACTGCGGGATCTCAGATCCGTCCATGGCAGGATGGGACTTCGGGGTGCGGGTTCGGACCGCGGTACTTCGGTAGGCGGGTTCCAGCCCCGGGACCTCGTGCTGCGGGCTGGGGCCTCGGGCGTTCGGGGTCCGGGTTCGGGCCTCAGGACGTCTGGATCCGCCTTCAGACCTCCCGATTTCACGGTGCGCATCCGGAGGCCTCCGCCGCGCGGGCGTCTCGCGCGGGCGTCTCGCGCGGGCGTCTGCTGAGGGGGTACTCCGGGGCATGCCGCCAAGCTGGGGCGCCGTGCCGGGTCTGCGATCCGCAGGGCGTCGGCTCTGCGACTTTCGTCAGCGCAGGCTCTGGGATCTGGTCGTGTCCACGGAAGTCAGCACAATCCCTGCGGATGGCAACGCAAACGTTCCAGTTGGAACGCCTTCCTACCCGAGCGACCGAGGTAGACGATCGCTCGGAGGCGGGTCCGGTCCCGGGCAGGGGTCCCGTTTCGCCCTCCGCTGGTTTGACCCGTACATCACCCGTCGACTTGACGCGAGGTTCTGCCCATAACCATAATAACCTCGCACTATCAATAATGTTCCAGTGGAATTTCCGCAGGTCCTTGGGTCGGAGTTCACCGTTGACCCTTCGCCTCGGAGTCCGACAGAGTCCGGGAGAATCACAATGGCGAAGGGTGGACCCAGGGTCACGATCAAAATGGGGAGCATTGAGAGTCCCCATATCTTCTCGACCACGAAGAACAAGAGGAACACTCCCGGCCGACTCGAGCTTCGTCGGTACGACCCCGTAGTACGACGTCACGTGCTCTACCGGGAAGAGAAATAGCCCGCTGTCGAGTGACCCGAACTGGATCTCCCCGTCACGGCGCACCTCACGTTCGAGGCCCCTGCGGCGGATCATTCCAACCCGAGATCGACTGGCTCATCGTGGGTGGGGGGATCCACGGGACCCATCAGGCTCTGGTCCTCCTGGACGCAGGGGTCCCCGGGGACCGCCTGGTGATCCTCGATCCCCACTCGAGACTGCTGGCCCGCTGGAAGGAGTGGACGAGTCGGACCGGGATGAGGTACCTCCGCTCTCCCGGGGTTCATCACATCGGGCTCGCACCCTTCGACCTGTTTCGCTGGGCCGGTGGCCGCCGCAGGAACCCCGAAACGTTTCGCGGCCGGGTCCGCCGTCCCTCCCTCGAGGTCTTCAACCGCTTCTCAAGCCAGGTCGTGGAGGGTTGGGGGCTGGAGAGCCGTCACCGCCGGGGTCAACTGACAGACGTGCGCTCAGTCCAAGGGGGCCTCGAGGTGCATACCGATCGAGGCCCCCTTCGCACCCGCCACCTCCTCCTGTCCACCGGACCCGAACCCCCGGCTTTCGATGAGTGGGAATGGACCCGGGAAGGGATCTGGCCCCAACGAGTGCACCATCTCTTCGGTCCATCGTTTCCGTTCAGGGAGATCGTGGATCGAGCTCACCGCTCCGGACGTCCGGTCGCCGTAGTGGGAGGAGGCATCTCGGCGGGGCATCTGGCGCTCCGCTTCATCGGCGAGGGATGCTGCGTCACCTTTCTGTCCCGGCACCCCTTGCGAGAGCATCGATACGACTCGGAGCCCGGTTGGCTGGGACCTCGAAACCTGAGGTCCTTCTGGCAGGAATCCTGTCCCAGCCGGCGCCGCCGCATGATTCGAGAGGCCCGGCACAGGGGTTCGGTGCCCCCCGCGCTGGCTCGGTCACTTCGGGCGGCGTCGAACCGAGGAGCCCTCGAGCTCCTGCTTGGAGTCGAAGTGATCGGGCCCGCCTCGGTCACACGCCCCGTGATCTCGGTCCGGTCCATCCCGGTGCCTGCCGAGAAGGGTGAACGCCGCCTCCTTGGACCGGACCCCGAACCGGTCGAGCCAGGCCCCCCGGTCCGAGGTTCGACGCCGATCCCTCCAAAGACCTCGATCGACCAGCGTCTCCAGATCTCCTCGCTCATTCTCGCCACCGGCCTCTCCTCAGGATTCGGTGGGGAACCCTCGATCTCCGGAATGGCGTCTCGCCTGGGGCTCCCCGTAGGTCCCTGCGGCACACCACTCACCGACCGCGAGCTCCACTGGGGGAAGGGAATTCACGTGTCCGGTCCCCTGGCGGAGATGGAGCTGGGACCCGTGGCCCGAAACATCGTGGGGGCGCGAATGGCGGGAGAGCGTCTCCGGCAAAAGGTGGAAGAGGTCTCGCAGACCAGGAAGGCGAGTGGTTGATATTGAGAACCCACAACCGTATACTCCTCCCGCTCCCGTCTCTCCCCTGAGAGGGCCGTCCCCACGGAGCCCTGCAAATCTTCCTTCCGAGCCTCGCTCATGACCCAGAGAATGCCCCACCGCAGTGCACTGCACAGCTCCCACTCCTTCCGGTGGCTGAGACTCGCTCCACATCTCACCCTTCTCCTGGCAATCCTCGCCGTCGTCGCCGGCTGCAGCGACGACCCCGTCGCGCCGATCACTCCCGATGACGCTCTCTTCAACCAGGCCCCGAACGCCTCGGAGGTGAGCTACGAGCTCGTGGACCTGGGGACCCTGGGAGGAGACGCCAGCTTTGCCCTGGGGCTCAACAACCGCGGACAGGTGGTGGGTACGTCCCGAACCACCGGTAGCCCCCGACCCCAGATCGCATTCTCCTGGGACCGAGGAACCATGGAATCGCTGGGAACCTTGGAGGGCAGCACGTTCAGCAGAGCGTTCCGGGCGAACAATCGGGGTGTCGCGGTCGGTGAAGCCTTCACCCCCGGCGGTGAGTCCCGAGCCGTCGTCTGGGAGAACGGAGCCCTCCGGGAGCTTCCTCCCCGGTCAGGGTTCTCCAGCGCCGTTGCGAACGATGTGAACGACCGCGGTCAGGTCGTGGGAGTGAGCGGGGGGCGGGCGATCCTCTGGGACGAGGACGAACCCCGGAACCTCGGCGCCATCTCCTCCTCCAGCGAAGCCACGAGCCGAGGAAACGCCATCGCCGCCAACGGCCTGATCGCAGGCACGGCCCAGACCGACCTCATCTCATCGTTCGGAAGCCGGGTGTCCCACGCGTTTCTCTGGAGGAACGGCCGGATGATCGACCTGGGAGCCCTGGGACAGGAGACGAATTTCAGCGTGGCCTACGGGGTGAACCCCAGAGGTGAGGTGGTGGGCGAGTCCATCATCACGGGGAATACCTATCACGCCTTCCGCTGGAGGAACGGACGCCTCGAGGACCTCCATCCCGAGGAGCTCGGACTGACCCACTCCAGGGCCTCCGACGTGAACAGCTCGGGGCAGGTGGTGGGATGGGCCTCGTCATTCCATAACTTTCCGACCTTCGGAGCCGCGGCGGCGCTCCTCTGGACGGGCGACCAGGCCGTGAACCTGAACGAGGTAGTGGCCGACGCCGCGGACTGGGACCTTCGGGCGGCAACCGGAATCAACGACGGGGGTCAAATCGTGGGATACGGACTGCTGGACGGCCAGACCCGAGCCTTCCTGCTGATTCCGACCCAGGCGAACGGGCAGCGCTGATTCCAGCCGGCCGGACCAGGAGACACCTCCTCGAGGACCCGCTCGCCTCGGGGAGGTCTCCCGGGAAGCCCTCGCCACGACCTTCTGAAAGTCGAGAAGGGAAGGAGATGGGACCTCAGACCCCTCAGCCGTCCGGCACCACGCGGACGACCACACTCCGGGTCCGAGGCCCGTCCCACTCCACCAGGAACACGCCCTGCCACGTTCCCAGGACCAGATCCCCGCGGTGGACGAGCAGGGTGAGTCCGGGGCCGAAGAGGCTCGTCTTCACGTGGGAGTCGGAGTTTCCCTCGGCATGCTGGTAGTATGGCTCCACGTTCGGGACCAGGGCGTTCATCTTTCCGATCATGTCCCGGGGCACGTCGGGGTCGGCGTTCTCGTTGACTGTGAGCGCGCAGGTCGTGTGGAGGGCCCAGAGATGCACCACTCCCTCCCCGACCCCTTCCTCCTTCAGGATCTTCCGGATCCGGGGTCCAAGGTCCACGAACTCCTCACGCTCATCGGTCTCGATCGTCAGGGTGTTCACGCTGTCTCCTCTGCTGTGGGCTGAATTCGCCCCCCGGTTCAGTCGATCCAACGGGTCCGTTGGGAGGCGGGTCGACGGGGTCGGGGGTCGGGAAGCTCGGCGGGTTCTCCGAGATGGACCAGGGCGACGACCCGCTCCTCGGCCCGGGCACCGATGAGCTCGCGCACCTCGGGGGTCTCGAAGATCGCTCCGGTCTTCACGTGAGTCCCCAACCCCCGGGCCACGGCGGCGAGGAGCAGGTTCTCCATGCCCATGTAGACGGTGGCGAAATCCTCCTCGCGAACCTCCGGCTCGTCGGCGAGTTGCTGGAGGAACGCGATCATGGAGGGGACGGCCTCCATCTGAGCGATCGTCCGTTCGAGGATCCGCGAGGCGGCCTGGGGCTGGTCCACCCGGGCGGCCCGTTCTCGACCCTTGAGTTCGCCGAAGCCCCGGCGCGCCGAGGGCCCCAGCACCACGAAGCGCCACGGCTCGGTCATCCTGTGATTCGGCGCGAGGACGGCCAGCTCCAGCAGCTCCTCGATCACCTCTCGGGGGATCGGGCGACCCGTAAAGCGCTTCACGGACCGGCGCCGCCGGATGGCCTCGGCGACCCCGTCACGGGGCCGGATCGGGATCCTTCCAGACTTCCCTTCTTCCATCTCACTCCTCGTCTGTGGTGCCATGGCAAGTCGCCGGGGGCGCCGTCGCGATCCCCCACACCGGAGCCGTCGCGACCCCGTGGATAGCCTACCATGCGGCAGGGCGGGAGTGCCACTCAAGCCCCTCCCCGATTGACCCCACTTCCAACTCTCCCGTAGCTTCGAAGCCGCGGCGGCGGCGTGTCGGACCTCAAGGGCACCCAGTTGGGGGCCCCGGCGCCAGAGTCGTCCAACGGCAACCTCAGGCACCCGCCGGCACGCCGGGAGCCGCGAAACCAGAATCCCGTTCGGCGCTTCTGCCGGGCGGTCTCCACCTTCAGAACCGGATCCCCCATGCTCCAGGATCGATACGTCGAAGTGAAGCGCCTCCCCGACCACGCAGGAGAAGAGGTCACCGTGGCCGGATGGGTGGAGACGACCCGGGTCCATGGGAAGGTGGCCTTCGTCGTGGTCCGGGACGGGACCGGGCTGGTCCAGTGCGTCCTGCTCGGCAAGGATCTGGATGAAGCCACCTGGGAGACGGGCACGACCGGGCTCACCCAGGAGTCCACGGTGGAGATCACGGGCACCGTGAAGCTGGACGACCGGGCCCCCGGGGGAGCCGAGGTGAAGGTTTCGGCCCTCCGGCTCCTCCAGCAGGCCGAGGCCTACCCCATTCAGCCCAAGGAGCACGGGGTGGAGTTCCTCATGGACAACCGCCACCTCTGGCTCCGTTCGTCGCAGCAGCGGGCGGCGCTCCGGGTGCGGTCCGAAGTCATGCAGGCGATCCACGACTTCTTCTACGACCGGGGGTTCACCCGGGTCGACACCCCCATCCTCACCGGCGCAATCGGGGAGTCGGCGGGGACCCTCTTCAGCACCGACTATTTCGGCGACACGGCCTACCTGGCCCAGACCGGCCAGCTCTATGTGGAGGCCGGATGCCCGGCCTTCCGGAAGGTCTACTGCTTCGGCCCCACCTTCCGGGCCGAGAAGTCCAAGACCCGCCGACACCTGACCGAGTTCTGGATGGTGGAACCCGAGGTGGCCTTTGCCGACTCCGACGACAACATGAGGCTGCAGGAGGAGTTCGTGAGCTACCTCGTGGAGCGAGCCCTGGACCGCTGCGCCGAGGAGCTGGAGGTGCTGGAGCGCGATACCTCGACGCTGGAACGGGTCCGGCCTCCCTTCCCCCGCATGTCCTACACCGAGGCGGTGGAGCTCCTCCAGGCCAAAGGGAGCGACATCGAGTGGGGACGGGATCTGGGCGGCGCCGACGAGACCATCCTGGCCGATGAGAACGAGCTTCCCGTCTTCATCTACAACTATCCCAGCCAGGCCAAGGCCTTCTATATGAAGGAGAACCCCGACGACCCCCGGACCGTCCTATGCAACGACCTCCTGGCCCCGGAGGGCTATGGGGAGATCATCGGGGGGAGTCAGCGAGAGGACGATCTGGCTCGACTCGAGGCGCGGATCCGGGAGGAGGAGCTTCCGGCCGAGGCCTACGACTGGTATCTGGATCTGCGGCGTTACGGCTCCTTCATCCATTCGGGATTCGGGCTCGGGGTGGAGCGCACGGTGGGATGGATCACCGGGCGTCCCCACGTCCGGGAGCTCATCCCCTTCCCTCGACTCATGAACCGCCTGACGCCCTGATCGGGCGCCGGAGGAGCTTCATCCATGAACCGCATCGTGGTGGATCTGAACGACCGACGTCCCCTCTGGGCCATCCCGGATTGGGCTGTGGAGGAACTGCGAGCAGCTCTTCCCGCCGGCTGGGCACTGACACGAACCCGGGCCCTGGCCGACGGCTCGGGCGACGGGCGCCGCAGCCCGGTGCCCGAGGTCCTGGAGGCGGTGCGGGGCGCCCGGGTCTATATCGGGTACGGGATCCCCCCCGAGGTGCTGGAGGCGGGGAAGGGCACCCTGGAGTGGACCCACACGGGGACCGCCGGCGTGGGGAGTTCGCTTCATGACGCCATGCGCTCCAGCGACGTTCTCTTCACCAACTCGGCGGGAATCCACGGCCCGCCCATGGCCGAGACGGTGGTGGGGATGCTCCTGTACTTCTTCCGCGGGTTCGATCTGGCGGTAGCGGCGCAGCAGGAAGGCCGGTGGCACCCCGAGGCGTTCTGGGGAAAAGGGAGTCCGCTGGGAGAGCTGTCGTCTGCCACCGTCGGGATCCTCGGATACGGGGGGATCGGCCGGGAGGTGGGCCGGCGGCTCCGGGCCCTGGGAAGTCGGGTGATGGGGCTGAAGCGCAGACCGCCTGCGGGGGGAGGGGGGGCTCCCGGCTCCGACGGGTCCCACGTGGACGAGAACGGGGTCCGGCTTCTCTTCGGGGACGATGGGCTCGAGGAACTCCTGCGGCACAGTGAGGCCCTGGTGGTCACCGTGCCCGACACCCCCGCCACACGGGGCCTACTGACCCGGGAGCGGATCCGGGCCCTTCCACGCGGAGCCGTCGTGGTGAACGTGGCCCGGGGCAAGGTGCTCGACGAAGAGGCCCTGGTCGAGGCGCTCGGAGACGAACATTTGAGGGGGGCCGGCCTCGACGTGTTTCGGAATGAGCCCCTCCCCGAAGACTCGCCCCTGTGGACCCTTCCCAACGTTCTCATCACCCCCCATGTCTCAGGAGTCAGTCGGGGGTTCTGGCGTCGGGAGCTGGATCTGATCCTGGAGAACTTCCAGCGCTACCTCGAGGGTCGGGCCCTTCTGAACCAGGTGGATCTGGAGGCGGGGTACTGACGTCGGACCTCAAGCGAGCCGGACTTCAATTGAGCCGGACCTTCAGGGAGGAGGAGGCGCTGTTCGAGAGCCGAACGGTGTCCGGGGTCGAGTCACTCTCCTTCGGTGGTCCCACCCTCCTTGATCTCGTCCCAGAGGCGGTCCAGCTCCTCCAGCGTCGAGTCGGTCAGCTCCATGCCTCGGGCATGGGCCAGCGCCTCCAGGGCCTCGAAGCGCGCCAGGAATTTTCCGTTTGCCCTCTGAAGGGCTCCGAGCGGATGGGCGCCGGCCAACCGGGCCACGTTCACCGCCGAGAAGAGAAGGTCCCCCACCTCGTCCTGGATGCGCTCCTCCTCTCCCCCTTCCAGCGCCTCCTCCACCTCCTCCAGTTCTTCCCGGAGCTTCGCCACCGCACCCGAAGGGTCATCCCAGTCGAAGCCGACGCCGGCCGCCTTCTCCTGGAGGCGGTACGCCCGGAGGAGGGGATCCAGCCCCCGGGGAAGGCCTGCCAGGATCCCGACCCGGGACTCATCTGCGGCAGACTCGGGCGACGTCCCGGTGCCCGGGTCCTCCGTCGCCTCGGCCCGGGCTGCCGCGTGTCGGTCCGACTTCTCCCGGGCCTTGATGGCCTCCCAAGGTTCCTTCTCTCCCAGGCCGAAGAGGTGGGGGTGACGGCGGATCATCTTCTCTTCGAGCTGACGAACCACGGCGTCCCGGTCGAAGTGTCCGCTTTCCTCGGCCACGACGATCTGGAAGGCCAGGTTCAGGAGGAGGTCCCCCAACTCTCCGCGGAGCCCTTCCATGTCGTTGTCTTCGATGGCCTCCACGGCCTCGTGGGTCTCCTCCAGGAGGTGGGGCACGAGGGATCCGGCCGTCTGCTTCCGATCCCAGGGGCAGTGCTCCCTCAGGTACTCCACCAGGGCCAGGGCCCGATCCAGTATTCCTTCGACGGGAGGGAAGGGACCGGCGTCGGCGATCTCGGATGGCGATGGAGGCACGGGGGGCTCCTGGGTCGGAGGGGCTGGAGCGCCGGGGGCCGAGCGGCCTTGCTCCAGCCTCATTTTCTCGCATCTTTCAGCGATCATGTCAACGGAAATCCCCTCCCGGGCCTGGCTCGAGGTCTCCGGGTCCGCCCTCCTCCGAAACCTCCAACGGGTTCGGACGATCGCAGGTCCTGACGCTCCCCTCATCCCCATGGTGAAGGCCGACGCCTACGGGTTGGGGATGGCTCGGGCCGTCTCGCTCATGTCGCGTGAGGATCCCTGGGGGTGGGGGGTGGCCTGCGTGGCTGAAGGAGTGACCCTTCGGGAGATGGAGGCGACGCGACCGATCCTCGTGTTCTCGCCCGCGGCCCCCGGGGAGGTCGCCCGGGGTGTGGAATCGAGTCTCACCTTCTGTGTGTCGGACGTTTCATTCCTGAAGAGGGTGGCCAGGGAGGCCGTGGCCCGGGATCGACGCGTCTCGGTCCATCTGGAGGTGGATACGGGGATGGGACGAGCGGGGCTGGACTGGCGAACCGCGGGGGAGTGGGGACCCGCCGTCGATGAGCTCGTGGAAGGCTTCGACGGTCGCGTGCAATGGGAGGGGACCTTCACCCACTTCCACTCCGCCGACGACGCCGACGACGCCTCCTCGAAACTACAGGTCCGGCGCTTCGAGGAGGTGCTCCAGGCCCTGCCGCCTGGGCGCGGGGGTATGGCTCATCTCTGCAACTCGGCCGGGGGATTGCGGATGCCCCACCTGGCGGGACGAGGGACCCGACCAGGGATCTTCCTCTACGGCGGAGTGGCGGGCGCGGGGCTCCCCCAGCCGGAAGAGGTGGTGGCGCTCCGAGGCCGGATCGCACTGGTCCGGGAGGTGCCGGAGGGAACCACGGTCGGGTACGGCGCGACCTACCGGGCCCGACGCCGGGAACGATGGGCCACGGTGGGGATCGGGTATGGCGATGGCCTCCGTCGAGCCCTGTCGAACCGGGGCCAGGTCCTCGTCGGGGGAAAGCGGGTTCCCATCGTGGGACGGATCTCCATGGACATGACCGTGGTAGAGATCACCGACCTTCCCACCGCCCGACCCGGAGATGTGGTTACCTTTCTGGGCTCCGACGGCGACGACCGCATAACCCTCGAGGAAATGGCTTCCCTGGCAGAGACGAACAACTACGAGATCCTGACCGGCTTTACCCGGCGGTTGCCCCGGATCTGGTCCGAAGGATCCGGCCGCGGCGCGACCGAAGGAAACCCGCGTGGTGGATGAACTCCTCGAGATCGCGGCCCAGGTCCGGGACCGGGCCTACGCGCCCTATTCCCGCTTTCCGGTGGGAGCCGCCCTGGAAGCTGACGACGGCACCGTGTACTCCGGAGTCAACGTGGAGAACGGATCGTTCGGCCTGACCCTCTGCGCGGAGCGGGCGGCTCTGGCCTCAGCGGTGGCCGCCGGCCGGCGGTCGTTTCGACGGATCGCCATCAGTACGACGGACCGACTCGCTACTCCTCCCTGTGGGGCGTGCCGACAGGTGCTCTCCGAGTTCGCTCCGGAGCTGGAGATCCACTCCCAGGCCTCGGGTCATCGCATGACCTGGTTTCTCGACGAGCTCCTGCCGGCCCGGTTTTCCGGCCCGTTGCCTGGCGAGCGCGAGGGACCGGCCCATGGACCTATTGACGAGCCTCACGAAGAAAGGATGGACGGGTGACGTTGCGAACTCTGCCGAAACTCGGCCTTGCTGGCCTCCTCCTGGTGGTTGGGTGCACCGACGCCGTGCCCACCTTCGAGGATCCCTCGGCCATCCCGGTGGACGCTGAGACGGTGGAGATTCTCCTCCCCTTCTCGGAGTTCGTCGATGAGTTCCAGGTGTTCGCGGGGTTCGGGTCCCGGGCGGACATCTCTCCGTCCTTGCTGGCCCTGGAGTACGAAGGGGAGCTGGAGGCCCGCACCCTGGTCCGGTTCAATTCCCAGCCCGCGTCGGTCCAGGCTATTCCGACCGGTGAGTCGGATGCGGTAGCGGATTCGGCCTACACCCCCATCGGGGGTCGGTTGGTCGTTCGCATGGACACGGTTCGCTTCCGGCCGGACGCGGCGGTGGAGCTGGATGCAAGTGTGATCGAGCAGGAGTGGGACTTCCTGACGGCGAGCTGGATGGCGGCCGTGGATACCCTTGGCGCCGACTCACCCTGGGCCGAGCCCGGGGCCGGGGGAGGCCGAGGTCTGGGTACCGCGACCTGGGATCCAGCCGAAGGGGATTCGGTGGTCTTCCAGGTGGACAGTCTGACCGCCACCGAATGGTCCGATCGAAGCTCGGGCGCAATTCGCAGCGCGCGGTTGGGGTCGCGGACGCCCGGCGTTCTCCTGGGCGTCCAGTCGGCGATCTTCCGGGCCGATCATCGGCCCTCGGTGGATCCGGACACGGTGGTGAGTGCGAACGCGGAATCCATCTGGTCGACCGTGGTCTACACCCCGGAACCCGGGGTGTCGGAGCAGGAAATCCGGGTTGGGGGCGGTCCGGCCCGGAGAGCCTTCCTGACGCTCGGGATTCCCACCGTCCTGGAAGAGGGTTCGGGGGCCTGCCAGGGGGTGTCGGCCTGCCCCGTCGAGGTGACTCCGGAACGTCTCGTCTACGCCGGCCTGGTGCTTCGAACACGACCCGTGGAGCCCCAGGCCTTCATGCCTCTGGACACCCTGGGCCTCGATGCCCGTACGGTGCTTTCTCCGAGCCGCATTCCTCGTTCGCCGCTGGGTTCACCGGTGTCGGTTGAACCCCGGCCCCTGGCGCCACAGGACTTCGGCCCCGACGGCGCCCGTAGAATCGAGCTGCCCATGACAGGCTATATCGCAGCCCTTCTGCAGGATCTCCTGGGCGAGGAGGAAGAGGGTGCGGAGCCCATTTCCTCCACCCTGGCCCTCATGTCCAGGCAGGAGCCCTCCGGGTTCTCATTCGCCAGCCTGGTGGGGCCGGGCCAGGAGGGCGAACCCTTCCTGCGGCTCATCCTGACCCTCTCCGACGGGGTGCAGCTCCCATGACCTTGATCACATCGCGCTCCGGCGGCCTGCTCCGCTCTCTCCTCCTCCCCCTGGTGGCATTCCTCCTCCTGGCTCCAGCCGCTTCAGCCCAGTCCGTGTTCAATGCGGGTGGGCTCGGTCTGCTTCTGGAGCCACTGGACGCCAGGAGTCGGGCCATGGGAGGTGTGGGTACCGGGCTCCAGGGTTGGCATATGCTCATGACCGACCCGGCGGCGGCCGGTGGCCTGAACCTCCCCTCCATCACGGCGACCTTTCAGCCCTCGACGAGTCAGGTGGCCGACGGTCCCGAGGTGGGAGGAACCCGGTTTCCCGTGATCGGCGTGTCCTATCCTTTCGGACGCCACGTGGTGGTGGCCCAGTTCGGGAGCTTTCTGGACCAGGATTGGGAGGTGACGGCGAACCGGACGCTGGATCTGGCCGGTGGACCCGTCGACGCGGTGGACCGCTACACGTCCCAGGGTGGGATCGGTCAGGTGCGGCTGGGGTGGGCCGCCCGGTTCGGAGATCAGGTCTCGTTGGGGGCGAATGTGGGCTCCCTGACCGGGACGGTGGAGCGGAGGTTCACCCGGGAACTCGACCCCGACCAGGTGGGTTCCGACGTGGAAGACTACCAGGTCCAGGGCCGCTGGAGGGTTTCGGGCCCCACCGCAGGGGTGGGAGTGAACTGGGATCCTTCGGACTTCCTTCGAGTTGGAGTCGGGCTGGAGTGGACGGGCGATCTCACGCTGGCACCCTCCGGAGGGACGGCGGGCGCAGAGCGAGAGTACGACATGCCGCTCACCCTCAGAACGGGCGGCAGCTTCACTCTGGCCCCGGATCTCGTGCTGGCGCTGGGGATGACCCGGGCTGATTGGGGGGGAGTAGACGCGGATCTGGGGGGCGACGCAGCCCGGGATGTCGTGTGGGGCTACGGAGGTGGACTGGAATGGGGTCGGGCCAGCCTCAGAGGACGTTCCATGCCCCTGCGGATCGGATATCGGATACAGGAGCTCCCGTTCCACTTCCAGGGTGAGGCCTCCGACGAGCGGGCGCTCTCCGGAGGCTTCGGCATCAACCTGGCCGATACCGAGACCATGCCCGTGGCTCGTCTGGAATTCTCCCTGGAGCGAGGCAGTCGGGATGCCGGGGCGCTCTCTGAGGACTACTGGCGCACGACCCTCTCCCTTCGCCTGGCCGGTGGGTAGTTCGGAGATCTGGGACGTATGCCCCGGGATGTGAAGGAGACCGCTTCGCGGGTGGCCTTTCACACCTTCGGGTGCAAGGCGAACCAGTACGACACCGAGCGGATGCGCCAGGAGGTGGAGGCCAGGGGGGCCGACACCGTGGCCGATTGGGCCAAGGCCCGGGTCGTGGTGGTGAATACCTGCACCGTGACGAATCAGGCCGACGCCGGTGCTCGGCGCTTCATCCGGAAGGTTCGGCGTGAGCATCCCGAGGCCCGGATCGTGGTGGCCGGCTGTTCCGCAGCCCTCAGGGCTCCCGAATATCAGGCCATGGAGGAGACGGCCGGAGTCGTGGAGGGCCACGACCCCTCCCGGGTCGCCCAGGCCGTTCTTCCCCACCTGGGCCGGAGAGACGAGACGCCGAAGCTGGTCCAGCTCGGGGTACGAAAGCGGTCTCTGGACCGAATGGACGCAGAGCCGGTGGGGGCCGAGATCCTCCTGCGAAGAGATGGGGGCACCCGGGG
>SKKH01000106.1 GCA_007121555.1 Gemmatimonadota bacterium
CGATCCTGCTCGGACCATCACGGACATCCTCCGGCAGCGGCACCGCCGGCGCCGGGAGGCACGATCCCCCGCGGGCTGAGTCCCAGCGCCTCGCGCCACGACTCGTCACCGGGGCGGTTGAGCTCCCAGTACGCCATGCGCTCGGAGGCCAGGAGCCTTGCCTCCTCCCCGGTGGAAGTCGTCCACCCCAGGATCCGCCGGGGTGCGTCCCGCTCCACATGGAAGACCCGTTCGTACTCCCCGGCCTGGAGGGTGAAGCGAGTCACGGGCTTTTCCACCTGCGACCCTCCGCCGCCCGGCTCCCCATCCCCGGCCCGATCGAGGCCTTCCACCATCCACGTGGCCTCCTCCCGGATGATCCGTGCCGGTAGCGGATCGGTG
Organism: Gemmatimonadota bacterium; assembly: GCA_007121555.1. Classification (GTDB taxonomy): domain Bacteria; phylum Gemmatimonadota; class Gemmatimonadetes; order Longimicrobiales; family Gaopeijiaceae; genus PWLA01. The sequence continues at coordinate 382 of SKKH01000106.1, forward strand.
CCCCGATGGCCCGACCGAAGGCGCCACAGTTCGGGGACCAGCATCCCTTCCCAGTCACCTCCCCCGGCGAAGGGACCGTCCAGTTCCCGGAGCTGCACCAGGAGCGCATCCTCGTACAGGAGAGGGGCGTCCGCCTCCACCTCCCGGATCCGCTCCCCTTCGTGGGCGAAGTAGGAGAGGCGGAGGGAGCGGTAGCGGTCTGGGCCCGGCCAAACCAGGTGGCTGTAGGCCCCGCACCACTCCTGCACCGAGTGGACGATGCGGACCGGGGAGAAGGACTCCTCCCGGTAGCGGTCCACCGGCGCAAAGACGCTGGTCATGACCGAGTAAGGGTAGGTCCCGGTGAGGAAGGCCATGTTCTGGTTCAGCTTCATGACGTTCACCCGGTGGGGCTCCTCCACCCGGTCGTCCTTGATCCAGGTTCGGCGGTCGTGGGGTTCGGTCACGTAGATGAGGGCCAGCTCCGCCTCCCGGGGCGCGCCGTAGCGATCCACCATCATACGGTAGCCCGAGAGCTCGGCCTGCCCATCACCCCACCACTCCCAGAACTCGCTGGACGCCCCTTCCCGGGGGGCGTCGTCGAGCCCGGTGAAGTCAGCCAGGTCCGGGAAGAGGGCCCGTCCGCCCTCATTCATCCCTCCCGGAGGAGCGGGTGAAGAAGGGGAGCAGGCGCCCAGGACCAGGGTTGCGGCCAGGACGCCCACTGTGACGGCGGTTCGGGGTGGGAGGATTCGTGTCATGGGGCTCTTTCTCTCCGCGGGTGGATCCGACACTACGCCCTCCGCATCCGCCTTCCTCCGGACTCCGCCGGCCGGCCTCTTCGGCCGGTCACGCCGGTCATTCTGCCACCAGCGAACCCCGAAATAGGCGAGGATGAGCGCATTCAGGAGCCAGATCGGGCCCCCGGTGAGGGGAAGTCGTACAGAGGACATCGGGTTCCACGGGAACCTGCCCGGCCGGGTCCGGATTGCTTCGATGGACACCATCCTCACTGGACGGGACGGTCGAGCATGCGAAACCCGCTGGGCTTCTTCAGGGAACTCCTTCAGCAGCCGACCTGGATTCCCATCTGGGTGGGACTCCTCATGATGATCAACATGGGAAGTCTCGCATTCTGGGACGAACCCCTCGCCCGGTGGATCCTGGGCGTCTTCATGGCCTCGAGCATGCTCATGATGGGGCTCTATGCCCGCTTCGGCCTGGAGAAGATCCTGGGCCTGGGGCACGTCCTGTGGATCCTCCTCCTTCCCGTGGTGCTCCTGGCCATCCCCGGCGCGGACGGGGGGTTCCGGACCTTTCTGGTGGTCTGGGCGGTGGCGACCACGATCTCGCTGGTCTTCGATGTCGTGGATGTCTGGAAGCACTTCTCCAGGGCGGGCCGGTCGACCCAGGGATAGGCGATCCAAACGCCCTTCGAAGTACGAAGGGAAGATAGGGCGGGCCATCTTGGCAGGGCAATCGAGGCAGGGGCGACGCTCATGCGTCTCGGTGTCGCTGGCCCGCATGACCGCCAAGGCCACTGTGCCCGGCATGGACCAACTCGATGGGTATGTGAGGGGGCCCGAAAACAGTTTGCATGCTATGATGCTCCGATAGGCTACGCCCCCACCAACAGGAGCAGGCATGCAGATCCTCGTGATTGGCGGCACCCAGTTCATGGGTCGCGAGACCGTAGAACGTCTTCTCGCCCGCGGGCACGACGTGGCAGTGCTGCACCGGCGCGATCACAACGACTTCGGCGACGGCGTGGTCCGGAACATCATGGCGGACCGGGGCGACCTGGAGGCCGTGTCCCGGATCCTCGGGGGTGAACCGTTCGAGGTCGTTCTCGACTTCGCATACGACTGGGAGAAGGGCACCACCGGGGCCCAGGTCGAGGCCGCGGCCCGGAGCTGCGGGGACGGGCTCGAGCGGTACATCTTCATCTCGAGTGTCGCGGCGTACGGGGAAGGTCTGGACATGCGTGAGGACGATCCCCTCGCCCCCGACGACTTTCCGATGCCGTACATCCAGCACAAGGCCTCGGCGGAGCGAGCCCTCTTCGCCATGCACCGCGAGTCGGGCTTCCCGGTGACCACCATCCGGCCACCCTTCGTGCACGGGCCCCGGCAGCCCTTCTACAGGGAGCAGTTCTTCTGGGACCGGATGCTCGACGACCGGCCGGTCATCCTCCCCGACGGAGGCGATGCCCCCATGCAGTGGGTGTACGTCTCCGATGTGGCCGAGGCCTGCGTGCGGGCCATCGAGGTGCCGGAGGCGGCGGGTGAGGCGTTCAACGTGGGTCACGTGGAGCCCACCACACAGCGTAGCTTCGTGGAGGCCCTTGCCCGGGCGGGGGGGGTTGATGACCCCACCCTGGTCCCCGTCCGACGCTCCACGATCGAGGCCGCCGGTGGCCAGGTCATGGGCGACAACCTCTACTTCGGGGAAGTCCTGGACATGCAGCCCCTCACCTCGAAAGTGGACAAGGCGGCCCGGGTGCTGGGCCTCGAGCCGACGCCCCTCGACGAGGCGCTCCGCTCGAGCTTCGCCTGGTACCGCGAGCAGCCCCGTCGTCCCGTCGACTACGCCTTCGAGGATCGGCTCCTCGCAAAGGCCTGACGGGGGGTGCGTTCGGGATGGGGCCCTAGAAGGCTGTTGAGGGTCCGCCTTGCGTCAGCGGGGAGCCCGCTCCTCCCGCCAGGCGAACTTGACCAGGACCTCGAGGGGAACGAACCGGAGGCTGGCCTCATGGGTGGCGGTGAGGACGACCTGCGGGGCCTTTCCGGCCTCCCACGCCTCTTTCCAGCGGGAGGCACAGAGGCACCAGCGGTCGCCAGGCTGGACCCCCGGAAATCGGAACTCTGGACGGGGCGTCGAGAGGTCGTTGCCACGCTCGCGGCTGAACGCCAGGAACTCCTCGGTGGCGATCACGCATACGGTGTGAACTCCCGCATCCTCGGGCCCTGTGTCGCAGCAGCCGTCCCGATAGAATCCGGTGAGGGGATCGTGGCTGCAGGGGTCGAGTTCGGTGCCGAACACGTTCAGGGGCATGGCGACGCAGACCAGGAGGAGAGGGATGGAGCCTGCCTGGTCCCGGGTACCTTCCTCCCCTGGCGGTGTTCCGGGGGATCAGCGCCGGGGCGTCGGCCCGTCATCACCTGGCACCGCTTGCTCGGGGCCCCCCGCCGCCTCCACTAAGCCGAGGAAGGGAGGTGGGGCGGCCTCGTCAGCGATCCTCCCATACCACACGCCCAGCTACGATGGTCGCCAGGACCCGACCGTCCAGGATCTCCCCGGTCGCCGTCTGACCGAGCTGGAACGGATCCAGGTCCAGGACGGTCACGTCGGCCCAGCGGCCGGGGGCGATCACGCCCGTGCGCTCCTCCAGAAAGGCGGCGTGGGCTGTCCACGACGTATAAGCCCGCACCGTCTCCTCGGGGGTGAGCGCCTCCTCCGGGTACCAGCCCTCCGGCGGCTCCTGATCCCGGTCCCTCCGGGTCATCCCGGCGTGGAGGCCGTAGAAGATGTCCCAGTCCGAGCCCGGAAGGTCCGAGTTGAAGGTGAGATGGGCCCCATTCTCCCGGAGAGTTCGCCAGGCGTAGGCGCCCCGGATCCGGTCCGGTCCCAGCCGGTCCTCGGCCCATGCCTTGTCTTCCACGGCGTGGGGAGGCTCCATGGACGCCACGATGCGCAACTCGCCGAAGCGGGAGAAATCATCGGGATGTACCACCTGTGCGTGCTCGATCCGATGCCGGTTCTCCAGAACGGACGGGTCGTCGTTCGCGACCCCCTCGATGAAGTCCAGAACCTCCCGGTTCCCTGCGTCTCCGATGGCGTGGATCCCGACCTGGAATCCGGCGTGCATGAGGTCGGCCACCAGCCCTTCATTGAAGCCGTAACCCTCGCCGCTGATCCCACGGTGGCCCGGCTGATCGCTGTAATCCTCCAGGAGTCGGGCCCCCCGAGATCCCAGCGCCGCATCGTAGTACGCCTTCACCGAGCGAACTCGGAGGAAGGACTCGGGATCGTCGGAGGGGCCCCGCTCGAGCCAGGATCGGGCCAGCTCCTCGTCCCGCACGTTGAGCATGGAGTAGACCCGGATGGGAAGGGCTCCTTCGGTCTCCATTTCGTGGAGGACCTCCATGACATTGGCCTGGGTTCCGGCGTCGTGGAGTCCCACGTAGCCCGAGGCCGCCATGGTCTCCAGGGCCGCTTCGACCCGGGCCCGGACCTCTTCGGGAGTGAGGGCCGGGACGGCGTCGTCCATGAGGGTGACAGCTCGGTTCAGGAAGACGCCGGTGGGCTCCCCATCGTCGTCCCGGAGAATCTCCCCCCCGGTGGGTGCCTCGGTCTCGGCGGTGATACCCGCCGCGTCCAGTGCCCGGTCGTTCGCCCAGGTGGCGAAGCCGTGGAGTCCCCGGAGGAGGACCGGATGATCGGGGACGGCCGCGGAGAGGAGC
>SKKH01000261.1 GCA_007121555.1 Gemmatimonadota bacterium
CCGGGGCGTGGCCCGACTCTCCTGGCCCCTGTGCTTCCGGTGGCTGCACGACGCCTGCGTGGAAGACGCCCTGACCCGGGCGGAGGTTTCGCTGGACCTGACCCCGCAGGTCCAACCCTGGTCGCTCCAGGTGCGATTGATTCGCTGGATCGTGTCGAAGGGCAGGGCCCCGCCGCAACCGGACCCGAAGGGCTGATCCGGAAATCGGGGCCTTGGGGGCTCCGTCCGCTCCCGTCGAAAGGTGGGCGTTGCGGTCGGCACCCTCCCCTCCCCACCCCGACCCCGCCTGAGAGCCAGCCCTGCCGACGAAGGGCGGTGGCGCGGGTAGAAAATCCTACCCGGTCCGGGACCTCCCCTGCAGGAATTTCACATGAGGCCCAGGCGCCACCCATGCCCTGTCGATCCCCGGACGTGAGCCGGAAGCCCATGCGGATCAGGCTTCATGCGGTTTCGGGGCTTCGAGTTCCCCGCGTTGGGCACGCAACCTGCTTTTTCCGGACACACCACCAGCCGTTCAGGAAGGGTGGTTGGGGCCGGAATGGCCGGCCGTTCGCAGCGAGGTTCACCCAATGCGGAGGTCAAGCGAAAATGAAGATGGAATCCAGGACCCAGGATGGCAGGGGACCCCAGGTGGTCTCGGCCGGAACAGTGACGGGAAACGACGTTCGGAACCTGGAGGGAGAGGATCTGGGGAAAATCGAAGAGATCATGCTCGACAGCGGCCGAGGCAAGGTGGCCTATGCGGTGCTCTCCTTCGGTGGGTTCATGGGGATGGGTGACAAGCTCTTCGCCGTTCCCTGGGAGGCGCTCACTCTGGACACCGAGGAAAAGTGCTTCATCCTCGACGTCGACCAGGACGTGCTGGAAGCCGCGCCGGGGTTCGACAAGAATAACTGGCCGGATTTCGCCGACTTCTCATGGGGACGGGGAATCCACGAGCACTACGGAGCCACGCCGTACTGGGACTGATGCTCTCGAAGCCCGGAGTCCCTGAGCCTGCGCCCAGTCTGAGGTGACGTGGCCGGGTGCATCCGAGGGAGGGGGGGAAGGATCGGTCTACCCTTCCCCCCCTCCCTCCACATGTTTCGGGTCCGACCCCATGCACTCAACCCCACCCATGAGACAGGGCTGGCCCCGTGGATCCTTTGTGCCCAGTTTGGATTCCGCGCGTCGGATCGATCAGAAAGGCCATCCTATCTCCTCCGGACGTATGCTTCGGACCCTGACGAACGAAGAAGCACCTATGGGCGCGGCCTCGCGTGGGTGAACTCGCAGAGGGGTTGATCGAGTTTCTCCTCGGACTCACTCCGACGACCATCTATCTCCTGATCGCGGCCCTGTGCTGGGCCGAGGCCGCCTTCTTCCTGGGCTTTCTCACCCCGGGGGAGCTCGCTGTGGCCGCGGGGGGAATTCTCGCGTCCAGGGGGCAGGTCGCCTTCCTCTCCCTGGTGGGTGTCGTGGTGGTCGGGACCATGGCCGGGAATGCCACGGGCTACTATCTGGGTCGCCGGTGGGGGACGGGGGTCCTGGAGTGGGCACCCCTCCAGAAGCTCTTCGGCTCGCCCATTCACAAGGCGCAGGAGTTCATGCGGCGTCGAGGCGAGTGGGCCATCGTGCTGGGCCGGCTGACCACTCCCACCCGGATCATGGTCCCCTTTCTGGCCGGCTCATCCCGACTTCCCTACCCGCGATACCTCCTCTTCGACCTGCCCGCCACCATCGTCTGGGCCCTGGCCTGGACCATCCTGGGCTTCACCCTGGGCGAATCCTGGGACCTCCTGCAGGACGTGGCCGGGACCGCCGCCTTCCTGGTGCTGATCCTCTTCGTGATCGCGGTGGTCATCCGGTGGGTGACTGTGCGAATCGCCACAAATCAGCGCCGGGTTCAGGCCAGCTTCAAGCTGCTCCTGAGGTTCACCGGCACCCGAGGCATCGCCCGGCGCGTGGCGCCCTTCTTCTTCTGGTTGGGTCGGAGGCTCGATCCTCGCGTGGCAAAGGGGCTGGGCCTCACCCTGGCCTTCATGGCGCTCATGGGCGCGGCCGGCGGGATCGGCCTCGTCATGAGCCAGACCCGGGCGGTCACCGGACTGGCGCTCATCGACTTTCCGGTGCTGGAATGGATGGGACAGACCCGGACCGACGAGGCGGTCCAGGTGGCCCGCACCGGACTCCGCGCCTTCCACTGGCCCGGGGTGCTGCTCATCGCGCTACCCCTGTCGGCGGCTTTGGCCTGGCGGGTGTCGTGGGCGGCGGCCTTCCGGGTGGGGATCGGACTGACGGGTGCCGGGGGGGGCGCCTACTTCCTCGACCGCTACGTCATCGAGGGGCTGGTGCCCGGGGCCGAGTATCCCTCGGTACCGGTCGCGGTGGCCGCAGTGCTCATGGTACATACCACCGTCGTGGTCGGGCGTAAGTGGGGGTGGGCACCCTCCGTCGCCACCGCAGGGGCGGGGACCTTCGTGACCTGTACCGTGGCGCTGGGCACCGTCGTGGCGGGTTGGGCGGCGCCCTCCGGCATCGCCCTCGGATTCGCCATGGGCCTGGCCTGGGCCATGGCTCTGGAACTGCCTCGCACGCTGCGCGATGCCGCCTTCACCCCGGAGCTGGCTCCGGAATCGGAGGGATCCACCTCCCCACCGGACGATCAGGGAGACCCGGATGAGCATGGAGAACCGGATGCGCTGGCCGATGCAGATGAATCGTCCGACGCGGAGGATCCGGAGTCGGGGAGGTCCGACCCACCACCGGATGGGGACGACGACGCGGAGGGTGATTCCCCAGCGGAGGAGAGGCGCTGATCATGGAAGGGAGTCTGCCCTCGCCTCCCTCCCGGCTCCTCGCCATCGACGCGGGGCTGCGGGCCGGTCTGGCGGTGTACGGGCCCGATGGGCGCCTGGAGCAATATCGCTCCACGAACTTCGGTTCCCGCAAGCGACTCAGGTCCGCCGTCTACGGGGTGATGAAGGACCTCGAGGGGCTAGAGAAGCTCATCGTGGAAGGAGGGGGGGAGGTCGCTGATCCCTGGCTCAGAGAAGCCACGCGCCGCGGGCTGGCCCACACTCAGGTGCAGGCCGGAGCGTGGAGGAGCGTGCTCCTCCTGCCCAGGGACCGGCGCACTGGGAGCGCGGCGAAGGAGCAGGCCGACGAGTTGGCCCGCCGGGTCATCGCCTGGTCGCACGCACCCCTCCCCACCTCGCTCAGGCACGACGCGGCCGAGGCCATCCTCATCGGCCTCTGGGGTGTGCTCCAGTCCGGGTGGCTACCGGAGCTCCCCAGAGAGCTTCGGCCGGATTGAGGCTGCGCCCGGAGGAACCCACCTCCGAGGGGACCCCTGCGCCGCGATCAGGGGACGATGCGGAAGTCCACGAATTCCGTTCCCCACCCCTCCGTTGGCTCCACCAGGGGGAGGATGGCCTGGGCCCGGTAACTTCCGGGACCGACCGGCCGGCCGCTCTGGTCCCGCTGGTCCCAGTGCTCGGTGAATTCCAGGGTCTCTCCGGGCCCGACGGTCGCGGGTTGCAGGATCAGGGAGATCGCCACGCCGTCCAGTCTCCGCCACACCTCCGTTCCGGTCTCCGTCAGTACCCGGAAGTCAAAGGCCGGGGGCCGGCCGGTCAGCTCCACCTGGACTGTTCGGCTTCCGCGATTCTCCAGGACGAGTGTCATGGGAACTGCCTCCGAGGCGCGCACCACCGGGGCCATTTCGAGTCGGAGGTGGAGGGGCGAGGACGGGTCCGGCGAAGAGCCTCCTCCTTCCTCTCTGCTGGGCCCGTCGCGGTCCGGGTCTCCACATCCGGCCACGACCATCCCAATGACGACGGCACCGGCCAACATCCCCGGGGTCAGGAAGGAAGGTGGGCGTGCCCGCGGCCTCACATGGGTTGGAGCCCGCGCAGGTGCGCGGGCTCCAACCAGAGATCGAGAGATGAAGGTGAGCTTCATGGAGACGCTCCGGTTCAGAAGGTGGACAGGGAGCCCACGTCGCTCCGGATGTTCCACATGGCGCTGAACAGGGTGTGGTGCTTCCCACCCTGGGTGTGGCCTCCCCAGAGGATTCCGGCCAGGGTCACGGTGTTCCCATGCCAGCGGAACATCGGGGACCCGCTGTCTCCCCCGGCCGCGTGCATGTGCTCGACCCAGTCCTGACAGATGGCGCGCCATCCGCCCTGCTTGTTGTGGTCGACGCAGGTCTTGGCCACGTACCCGTAGGTCCAGCCCGTCGTCCTGCCCATCTTGTCCATCATCACGCCCACGGTCGGGTAGGAATATTCCCCGGTGATGCGCATCCGGGGGTTGTTGGGGTTCACATGGATGGACCCGGAGTCGCCCTGCCCGAAGCCCCAGGAGTTGGTTCGGGCCACCCAGCCGAGGTTCCAGGGAACGCTGTTGTACTTGTACACCACGGCCGCGTCGCTCCACCGGCAACGCGTATGCCAGAAAAAGCCGCAGGACCAGCCCGCAGGATCATGGATCTCCATTCCCGCCAGATGGGAGCTGATCGAGTTGTTGCTCTGGTAGAACAGGGAATAGGAGGTGGACAGCTGGGTCGCCGTGCAGTGGGAGTTGGTCAGGAAGGTGCCGTACCCGTTCCAGTACGCGTTGAAGCCCAGGGTGCAGTTTCCACCCCCTGCACGCTGGATCTGGAAGCCGCCTTCCAGGGGGCGGCTGTGCTGCCTCAGGGTGACCAGGTCGACGATGCGCCCGGCCTCCTCGAAGAGCACGGCCTCACGCGGGACCTCCCGTTCCCGGAGGACACGAAGCACCTCGGCCTCGACGGAGGGCTTCGAGATCCCCACCACGAAGCGGTTCTCC
>SKKH01000250.1 GCA_007121555.1 Gemmatimonadota bacterium
CCTCTAGCCTTCCGGGAGCCCTCGTGCTACTGGCTCCCAGGCGGAGAGGGCGATCGAGACTCCACGACACGAAGCGGCCTGCGCCCTCTGCAGCATCCCGGACTACGCCATCCCGGAGCTCCCCTTCCCGACCCGTCAGCGAAGGTTGAGGTCAAAGAGGACGTCGTCCCCCAGCCGGATGGTCTGAACCGACACGGGCCGGATCGCCTCGTCCATCCGAGCGATGGGGGGAAGGGTGATCGAGGAACGGCCCGACCCCATGAGTATGGGTGCCACGGTGATGTGGAGGCGGTCGAGGGCCCGGGCCTCGAGGAAGCTGGAGACGGTGAGCCCACCCCCTTCGACCAGGACCTTGGACAGCCCCCTGGCCCGAAGCGCTTCGATCACGGCTCGGGGATCCAGCCGCCGCCCGTCGTCCTCTCCGGCACGCCACGGGAGGGCGAGGTGTTCGACGCCGGGACCCACCCATGGTCGGGTGATCTCGGGACCGGTCACGAGCACGGTAGGTGCCGCCCCGTCCTGGAAGACCCGTCGATCCACCGGGAGGCGGGCCGACGGATCGATGACGACCCGGACCGGGTTCGTTCCCTCCACGCGCCGGACCGTGAGCCGGGGGTCGTCGCTAGCCACCGTCCCCGCCCCCACCACCACGGCGTCGACCAGCGCCCGGAGCCGGTGGAGTCGGGTCAGGTCCTGCTCTCCCGTCACGTAGTGGGAGTGCCCCGACTCGGTGGCGATCCTCCCGTCGAGGCTCTGTCCCATCTGTCCCAGGACCACATACCGGGAGAGCCGGACAGGGAGGAAGAGATCCAGGAGGTCCCGGGCGCCCGGAGTGGTGGGATGGGACGTGCGCCAGATTCCCGGCGCGCCTGATCCGCCCACCTCAACCTCGAGCCAGACCTGGGGCTCCTCCACATCTCGAATCCGCACCGGCGTGGACAGGTCCGTGTCCTCGGGTCCGGTGCTCTCTGGCAGACTGCAGATCAGGCGCCAGGCAACCGTTTCGTTCAGGGCCATCCCGGTCAACGGAGCCGCTCCAGGGGGAAGGCCCGAGCATCCCGGACCACTCGCGCGAGCTCGTTCCCGTAGTGCTCCACCAGAACCCGGCCCATGGCGGGGGTGGCCAGCGTCGGGTCACCTGTGACTCCCGACGGGTGCAGGTCACCGGCCAGCCAGGCGAAGGCGGCGGCTCCCTCGGCCCCCAGGCGCTCCAGCGTCGTCTCCAGCTCCTCCCCCAACGACGGCGCCGGCCGGAGCCGGTCCTTCCGGACCAGGTCGGGGCGGAGATGGAGCATCATGGCGGTCTCGAGGGCCCCCCCGTGAAGCCCGTGTCGCCACTCCTCCTCCGGGAGGTCGATCCCCCCGGGACGAGGCAGACGTGGGTAGCTTACCGTCACCACGAGGAGACCCTGGTCCCGCCGCAGGCGAAGGGCCGCCGTCTGCATCATGTGGCGATTGCCCCCATGGCTGTTGGCCAGGACGAGCCTTCGTGCACCCGCCCGGGCCAGCGCCTCGCCCACCGAGACGACCAGGCGCTCCAGCTCGCCGGCGTCGAGGCTCACCGTACCCGAAAACGCCTCGTGCTCGGCGCTCGCCCCCAGCGACTGGACCGGGAGGCTCCACACCGGAAGTTCAGGGGAAAGCGCTCGGAACGCGCCCTCCAGGAGGCCTCGTCCGATGATCTCGTCGGTGGAGAGAGGCAGGTGCGGCCCATGTTGCTCCAGGGCGGCCAGGGGAAGGATCAGAACGGGATCCCGGGACACCACCCGCTTGACCTCGAGGGTGGTCAGCTCTCCCCACCACCGGACCGGAGAGGCGCCATGCCCTTCAGGGGGCGAGGTCGGCGACTCCCCGCTCATGGAGTGGGTCCTCGAGGGGTGTCCGGAATGCGTCGGGCGTAGAGATCGCCCGAGGAGGCGTCGCCCGCGCCCCCATCGAGCCATCCTCGGATCTGATCGGCCGAACGCCATCCGTCGAAGAGAAAGGTCCGCCCCTCTCCTCGAATGGCGTTGAATTCGTATTCGGCCAGCTCCTGGAGGCGATCCACGCACTCTCTCGCCACCCCGAGACTCCCGGAGACGAACTCCATCGACACCGCAGGCAGGGCGACGCTGAGCCCCTGCAGCACCTGCGCTTCGTAGCCCTCCACGTCGATCTTGCAGAAGCGGGGGAGCCCATGCTCACGAATCAGGGCGTCCAGCGTCGTGAGGGGGACCTCGACCCCCTCTTCCCACCGCACCCGCGCGAAGGTCGGGTTCGTCCGACCGATCCGACCGCGCCAGTCGTGAGCCAGGGTCGATACGGTGGGCGTGCGTCGGCTCATGGCCAGGGTGGCGCTCCCGGGTGCGGGCCCGACCGCTTCGGCGCGGATCAGGACCCCCTCCCGCCCACCCACCAACCGGTTCAACCAGGGGAGGAGTCGAGGGTGGGGCTCCAGGGCGACCACGCGAGCGCCCAGAGCAGCGAAGGCCGCCGTCCGATCGCCCAGGTGGGCTCCGATATCGAAGACCAGATCCCCCGGCTCCACGAAGGTCCGGTACAGGCGGACCAGTCCCCGGCGATGGCCCGGACGCCAGTAGATCGCTAGAGAGCGGAGGAGGCCAAGCCACTCGTCCATGGAGAGAGAAAGTCCGGTGAAGGTGGGCACGATAGGTCAGGGGCGACCAGTCGCACCATAGCCGCTGGACGCCCTCTGCAGAAGTGTCGGGCTCGCCGAACCGCCCCCGTCACGAGTCCACCTCGCCCCCACTTCCCCCCGAGGCCCGACCCTGCTTCTGCAGTACCCGCCGCACCCGGTTCAACTCCCCGATCATGAACTCCAGCGCGTCGTCCATTGCGAAGATCCCCGTCAGCGCACCTTCCTCTCCCGTGACCGCGAGGCGCCGAACCCCGCGCCGCTCCATGACCTCCAGCGCCTCCTCCAGCGGCGTCGCCTCGTTGACGCCGCCCACCGGAGCCGACATGACATCGGAGGCCAGGGTGTCGGCGGGATCCAGTCCGGCGGCCACCACCCTCAGCACGATGTCCCGGTCCGTAAGGATCCCCAGGGGTTTCCGGTGGTCGTCCACCACGACCAGGGATCCCACCGCGAACTCACGCATCCGGGTGGCAGCGTGAGCCACGGAGTCCCGAGGCGAGGCGGTGGCCACCACGCGGCTGCAGATTCGTCCTACGGACATGGGTCCTCCTCGTATGGGGTCGCCGAAGCCTCGATTCTCCCCTGATGCTCGGCAGAACGCAAGGCCGCCTCCCCTTCGGAACTCGGCGGGTTCGCTCCCCCCTCCGTGCGCAATGAAGCGGAACCGAGTACCCTTCGCACGTCCGGCGGTTGAAGGTTCCCACGCCTCCTGGCGTAGAGGGGGGCGCACGGAGGCGACTTCGGGGTTCTCCTTCCTCGGACGAACACCACCAGCAGGGCCAGCCCACTGGTTCGCCCCCGACTCCACCGCTTCGCCGGTCCATCACCGGAGATCCATGGACTTTCGACAGATCTGGATGCTCTACCACCATGAGATCCGCTCCGCGCTGCGGGAGCGGAGCATCCTGGTCACGAGCATCCTCATCCCCATCGTCATGTACCCGGTCCTCCTCTGGGCCCTCTTCGCCGGCATGTCCTTCATCGAAGGTCAGGCCGACCGGATGGATTCGAGGATCGCCATCCATGGACTGCCGGAACACCATCAGCCCCTGGCGGACTCCCTGGAGGCGCAGGGACGAATCGACGTCACGGTATGGGAGGGCGATCTCGAGGAGGGCCGGCGAGAGGTGGCCCAGGGCGGGCTCGATCTCCTGGTGGAGGTCATGCCCGCCTCGGGGGAAGCCTCGGTCCTTCCGGGCAACGTCCAGCTCGTCCTCTCCTTCGACGAGAGCCGTGACCGGAGTCGAAGAGCCAGGAGTCGGGTGGAGGCCACCGTTGACGACTATCGGGGGGCCTGGATCGACGACTCCCGGCGGGAGCTGGGGCTCTCCGACGCGGTGTGGGCCGACTTCGGCCTGGTGCGCACGAACCTGGCCACGGACGAGGACGCGATCCGCTTCCTGCTGGCCCTGACCGTGCCCCTTCTCACCCTCATCATGGTGGCGCTGGCCTCCTTCTACCCGGCCATCGACGCCACGGCCGGAGAGCGGGAGCGCAACACCTGGGAGACCCTCATGACCGTGGCCACCGGCCGGGAGAACGTGGCGGCGGCGAAGTACCTCTACGTGGCCACCTTCGGCGCCGCCGGTGGGCTTCTGAATCTGGGCGCCCTGGTCCTCTCCCTGCGCTGGATCATCGCCCCCATCGCGGGGGATAACGGGGGGATGGGCGAAGCAGGCCTCCCCCTCAGCGCCCTTCCCATCATCGGAGCCGGGACCGTGCTCCTGGGACTACTGGTGGCGGCGGGAATGCTCGTGTTCGCCATCTTCGCCCGGGATTTCAAGGAAGGTCAGTCGATGATCACCCCGGTGTACCTCCTGATCATCCTTCCGGGGATCTTCCTCCAGTCGCCCGACCTGGAGTTCACCCCCCTCCTGGCGGCGATCCCCGTGGCCAACATCTCGCTGCTCCTCCGAGACGCGCTCCTGGGCACCGTGCCCCTCGTCTCCGGAATCGTGACCCTCCTCTCGATGGCCCTCTGCGTGGCCCTCGCCGTGACCTTTGCCCAGTGGGTGATGCGGCGGGAGGAAGTGCTTCTGGGCGCCACCGAGGGCGGGCTGCTGGACTTCCTCAAACGAACCTTCAGAAATCGTCGGAGTGCCGCGTGACCCAGCCACCTGTGCGTACCGAATCCCTGTCCAAGGTCTTCTACGATGAGAACCGGGGCGAAGTCCAGGCGGTGGACCGGGTCGACCTCCACTGCGAGAGGGGCGAGATCCTGGGGCTCCTCGGAGCGAATGGCGCAGGCAAGACCACGACCCTCCGCATGCTCTCGACCGTGCTGCGACCCACCAGGGGAAGTGCCTGGGTGATGGGGCACGAGGTTCGGGAGGCCCCGGAACAGGTCCGGGCCAGCCTGGGCTTCTACTCGGCCTCCACCGCGCTGTACCCGAAGATCACCCCCCGGGAGACCCTCGCCTTCTTCGCCCGGGTCAATCGGTACCCGGCCGAGAAGGTGGCAGGCAGGGTCGAGGAGCTCGTAGAGCGATTCAAGATCCAGGACTACGCGGACACTCGGGTCGAGAAGCTCTCGAGCGGAATGAAGCAGAAGGTCTCCATCGCCCGGACCGTGGCCCACGACCCACCGGTCCTCATCTTTGATGAGCCCACGGTGGCCCTGGACGTGCTGAACGCCATCGAACTCCGAGGCATCATCAGCCGGCTCCGCGACGACGGCAAGGCGATCCTCTTCTCCACCCACATCATGAGCGAAGCCGAGCAGCTCTGTGACCGGATCGCGATCATCCACCACGGGCAGATCCTGGCCACCGGAACCCTGGACGACCTCCGGGAGGCCACCGGCCGGCACTACCTGGAGGACATCTTCGTCCAGTACGCTCAGGTGGAGGGTCCGGAGGGGGCGGCCCGGGAAAACATCCTCCGTCAGACCCAGGCCAGGGAGGGGGCGAGGTGATCCCGGGAGGCGCAATCCGGGCGATCGTGGGGCTGGAGATCCGGTCCCTCCTTCGTGACACCCGGACTCTGTTTCTTTCAGTCGGGCTTCCCCTGGTCCTGATTCCGGCCCTCCTCCTCATCTCCAGCTGGGTGGAGGATCGGGAGACGGAGCGAGCCGAACGCCGGACCTTCACCCTGGCCGTCACCGGGGCGGACTCGGTCTTCGCCGTGGACCTGCTGTCCGGGGCGCTCCTGAACGAGGGGGAGCCTGGGGCCAACTCGGGAGACCGGGCGAGGGACCGGAGTCTCGAGGATCGGGCGCGGTTCCGACTCGTTTCGGTCAAGGATCCAGTCCAGGCCGTGACGGCCGACGAGCTGGACCTCCACCTGGAGACCTTCCCGGCTCCCGAATGGGAAGCGACAGTGGCCGGGGACGGCAGCGACCTGGAGACGCCCGAGGGATATGAGGGCGTCAGGATCTTCCGCGTGCACTACCACGCGGCCCACACGGCCTCCCGGGAAGGTGAGTCCCTCCTGCGTGAGGCCCTCGAAGAGCGCCGGGAGGCCCGGCGGGACTCCATGGCGCTGGCAGCCGGGTTCCCGGTCGACCCGGGGGAAGTCGCCCGACTGGAGGCACAGAACGTGGCGCCGGACGAGGTGGTCCGGGGAGCGCGGATGGGCCGCTTTCTCACCCTCATCCTCATCGGCCTGCTTCTCCTCGGCGGATCGGCTCTGGCCACGGACACCCTGGCCGGAGAGAAGGAGCGGGGCACCCTGAACACCCTGCTCACCTCGGCGGCTTCCCGAACCGAGATCATCACGGGCAAGCTCCTGGCCGTGATGCTCGTGGGCTTCGCCATTGCCCTCATCCAGGTCGTGAACCTCTGGTTCTTCCTGGGGCTGGGCATCCTGGAGGCGGGTGCCGGGTTCGCGGTGAACGTGTCCCTGCCCATGGCCCTGGGCCTCCTGGTCCTCTTCATTCCCGTGGTGGCGCTTACCTCGGGGGTGCTCCTGCTGACCTCGGCCTATGCCCGGAGCTACAAGGAGGCCCAGATCTACATGACGCCGGTCCTCCTGGGCATGGCCCTCCCGGCGCTCGCACCCCTCCTCCCGGACATCTCGCTCCAGTCGGCCGTCGTGGCCGTGCCGCTGGCCAACCTGAGCGTGGCGGTACGGGACCTACTGGTGGGGCAGCTGTCCCTTCCGTGGACGATCGGAGCGTGGTCGGTGACCGCCAGCGCCGCCGCGTGGGTCACCGGACGCTCGGTCAGGGCCCTTCACGACGAAGGGCTCATCACCGGAGACACCTCGAAGGCTGAATTCTTCGGAGGGGATGCCCTCTTCCGGAAACGGATCCTGATCTGGATCCTGGCGCTATGGGCGGGAAAGATCCTCCTGGACTTCAACATGCCCTTCGAGGATCTCCGCCTCATCTCGCTGGTGAGCGTGGGCCTCGTCTTCGGCCTCTTCCCCTTCGTGGTGATCCGGTATTTCGACCTGGATCCCACCGAGGCCCTGGCGCTGCGAAAGCCCCGCCCCGGCGTCTGGCTCGGAGTGCTCATCGGAGTCCCCGCGGGTCTCCTTCTGGCCGGGGCGCTCTTCCAGTTGATGCAGTTCGTGATCCCCGTGCCCCAGGAGACGCTGGAGACCTTCGGCCAGGGCCTCATGCCGGAGCACATCCCCTTCTGGCAGCTCTTCATCTTCCTGGCCCTGATCCCCGGAATCACCGAGGAACTCACCTTCCGGGGGGTCCTCCTCCACGGGCTCCGTCGCCGATTCGGGCCGGTGGGGCTGGCCCTTGTGGTGGGACTCATCTTCGGCGTCTTCCACTTCGCCCTCTTCCGGATTCCCACCACCGCCATGCTGGGGATGATCCTCACCGCCGTGACCCTCATGACCGGCTCCATCTTCCCGGCCGTGGTGTGGCATATCCTGAACAACGGCCTGGCCTTCTACCTGGGCACGGCGGAGATCGAGTTCGGTGGCGAGGGGCTGGGTTGGGCCCTCCTGGGCGTGGGGGGGATGGGGATGGCTCTCTGGATCATCTGGCGGAACCGCACGCCCTATCCCGACGTGGGACCCCTCGCAAAGCGCCGGGAACGCAGTTCCGGTCCGGAGCCCACACCTGAAGCTGCGGCCGGCAGCGACGCCCGACCATGACGCACGAGGCGTACCTAATATGTCCATGATCTGGATCACCTGGATCGGCATCCTCCTCTGCCTCTCCCAGTCCGCCACCTTTTCGGGCCTCAACCTCGCGTCGTTCCGTGTGAGCCGGCTCCGGCTGGAGCTGGAGGCCTCGCAGGGAGACACGGACGCCCGCAAGCTTCTGGATCTGAGGAAGGACGCCAACTTCCTCCTGGTCACGATCCTCTGGGGGAATGTGGCCGTAAACGTCCTGCTGGCGCTCCTTTCGGGCTCGGTCATGACCGGGGTCATCGCCTTCCTCTTCTCCACGGTGGTCATCACCATCGTGGGAGAGATCGTTCCCCAGGCCTACTTCTCGCACCACGCGATCCGGGTCGCCGCAGCACTTTCACCGCTGATCCGTGCCTATCAGATCCTCCTCTTCCCGGTGGCGAAGCCCACCGCAATGGTGCTGGATCGATGGCTGGGCGAGGAGGCGATCCAGTACTTCGAGGAGCGGGATCTACGAGACCTCCTCCGCTTGCACGCCCTCGCGGACGAGACCGAGATCGGACGCATGGAGGGACTCGGGGCGCTGAACTTCCTGGACCTGGACGACCTGCCCCTGGAGGCGGAGGGAGAACCGGTGGAGCCCTCGGCCGTCCTCGTGCTTCCCTTCGAGGGGACGCGCCCGGTGTTCCCGGAGATCCAGCCCGATCCCGCCGATCCGTTCCTCCGTCAGGTGAACGAGGCGGACCGGGACTGGGTCGTCCTGACCGATTCGGAGGGGGCGGCCCGCCTGGTTCTGGACGCGAACGGATTCCTCCGGGACGCCCTCTTCCGACCCGAGGAGTTCAACCCGTACCGTCACTGCCACCGGCCCATTACGGCGGAGGACGGCACCATTCCCCTGGGCCGACTGGTCCCCCGATTCCGCGCGGACCCGGTCCGGACCGATGACGACATCTTGGAGGAGGACATCCTCCTGCTCTGGGGCGACGAACGGCGCATCGTCACCGGCTCCGATATCCTGGGCCGGCTCCTGCGGGGCGTGATACGAAGGGAGGGCGCGGTTCCGGCCCGGACTCTGGAAGGCTGATCGGAAAGGAGGGTGCGGCCCTGCGCCGGAGGGCGTGCGAGGGCCGGAGAGGCTCAGCCCCTGGCGAGGCGCCCCACCAGGGCCTCCACGCCCTCCACAGCCCGGTCCAGATCCGACCGGGTGTTGTAGATGTGAGGACAGAGCCGGAGTCCACCGGTGGAGGCTCCCGCCACCCCGAAGTCGCGGTAGAGGGACTCGAAGACCTCGCGCTCCTCGACCCCCTCGATCCGGCTCACCACCACCCCATGGTGGAGCTCCGCGTGAGAAGGGGTCACCACCTCGAGGCCGGGGATCTCCACAAGGCCCGCCCGCAGCCATCCGGACAGTTCCAGCACCCGGGCTTCGATTCGCTCCGGGCCGATGGCCTCGTGGAACTCCACCGCCGCCCCCAGGGCCACCAGGGTGGCGTCGTTGCGTTGACCCAGGGTCTCGAACTTCCGGGCGCCCCGCGCCGAGGTCTCCGCCGCCGAACCCCACCCCACGCCCACGACCCCCGGCCAGATCTCCTCCACCTTCTCGCGGCGAACGAAGAGGACTCCGGCCTCCTTGGGGCCCATGTACCACTTGTGGGCACTGGAGGCGTAGCTGTCACAGCCCAGGGCGGTCAGGTCCAGCGCGACCGATCCCAGCGACTGGGCACCGTCTACGTGGGCGTGGACGCCCCGCTCCCGGCAGGCCCGGCAGATCTCGGCCACGGGCAGGCGGAGGCCGCTGACGTTGGAGATGTCGGAGAAGGCCAGGACCCGGGTCTCGGGCCCGAGGGCTCCGATGAAGTGCGCCGCCACCGCCCCCGGGGCCGACGTCTCCTCTGGCGCCGAGATCCTCCGGACCCGAAAGCCGAAGCGGGCGGCCCGCACGTCCCAAGCCACCGCATTGGTAGGGTGATTCTGGTCGAAGACCACGACCTCGTCGCCCGGACCCAGGGGGAGTCCCCCGATCACGATGTTGTTCGCTTCGGAGGTGTTTCGGACCAGGGCCACCTCGTCGGCGGACGCGCCGACCTGGCGAGCCAGGGCCGCCCGGGTCTCCTCGAGCAGGGATTCCCAGCGGCCGCGGTTCTGAAAGGACACGTCGCCGTCCACGGACCACATCACTTCGAGGGTCCGTTCCACCACGGATCGCGGGGCCGGCGCCAGGTTTGCGGCGTTCATCGGGATACGGCCTTCATGAAGGGGGAAGCCCGCCTTCACCTCCTCCCAGAACGGCTCGAGATCCCTTCCCTCTGGGCCACCCGAGGGTGGCGGCGACGGGAGACCCGTCCGGGCCCCCTCCAGCGCCCGAGGGCTCAGTCCTGGAAAGAGCGTGGTGCCGACCCCAGCCGTGGCCAGGGTGCGCAGGAAGCGTCGACGGGAGGACCGCCCCCCGAGTCCGCACTCTTCCAACTCAGAAACTCCCGCCGAAGAGCTGGATCCCGGCGACCGCGCTGAGCTGGTCGACCCCGAAGGCGGAGCCCCGGACCTCGAAGAAGGGGGCGAAGGTCCGCTGGTCGAAGCGGAGTCCCCCGATGAGATTCAGACCGACTTCGGTGTTGGTGCTTCCCACGTCGGGGTCGAACTGGGCCGCGTGCAGGCCCGTTCCCACGTAGGTCCGAGCCGCTCCACCCCCCACCCGGATCATGGGCAGGAGCACATCGGCATTGGCCTCGGTCCACCGCCCCTGCGAAATCCAGGATCTCTGGACCGAACCGTTCAGCTCCAGCCGGGAGAGCGTGCCGGCTCCCGCTCCAGCCTCATCCGAGATGAACCGGTCCGCACCCACGTTCCCGCGGACCCCCAGACCGAACTCGGTTTCACTCCCGTATTCGCCGTAGGTGGCACACCCCGAGAGGAAGGCGACGACCGCGACGAGGACCAGGGAATGGAGAGGAAAGAACGATTTGGAAGATCGCATGATATGCTCCGGATCCGGGGGATAGTGCTCGCTTGAATCAGATTGACGCCTACACGGAGCCGGCTACGACGTGCCACCTCGTGGGGTCCAGCCACCTGTGGCAATATGGGTGAGGATCGCCATGGAGCGACAGGAGGGAGTGGACGAAGACCCACCAAACCCTGAGCCGGTCCGCCCACGAGAATTGCCCGCGCGCGAAGGTCGGACGTACATTGGCCGACACTCAGAACTCAGCCACATGGATTCCGGAGGGCTTCTCTCCCGGGAGCGACTCCGAATCCAATCGCGAAACCGGGGCACGCCGCTCCGGGAGCGTATGCCCCTGCAACCCGACTCGTTCGGGAGGAGGAAGGATGCTGACTCGAGAAGCACCTGTTCCTGGTTTCTGGAACCGCCTTGCCACCACGCTGCTCGTCGTCCTGGTCCTTGCGGCCTGCGGCGAGAC
This sequence comes from Gemmatimonadota bacterium, assembly GCA_007121555.1. Lineage (GTDB taxonomy): Bacteria > Gemmatimonadota > Gemmatimonadetes > Longimicrobiales > Gaopeijiaceae > PWLA01. Next base: position 11,095 of record SKKH01000250.1, read on the forward strand.
CGATGCACCCCCGCCGTCCGACACCGAGGAGCCGGAGGATGTCTCGGCCGCCTTCCTGGCCAATCTGGCCAGTCTGTGTGGTCAGGCCTTCGAGGGCGAGGTCCTGGACGCGCCGGATACCGACGACGCCTTCAATCCGGGCGACCACATGATCATGCACATCCGGGAGTGCGCCCCGGATGAGGTTCGGGTACCGGTCTGGATGGGGGAAGACGCCTCGCGGACCTTCGTCTTCACGCGACACCCCCAGGGACTGGACGTACGCCACGACCATCGCCACCCCGATGGACGCCCCGAGCCCAACACGCTCTACGGCGCGGCCACCGCGGAGCCACCGGTGGCGGAGGAACCCCCTTCGGCCACTCGCCAGGAGTTCAAGCGGGTAAACGAAGAGGGGGTCCGGACCGGATGGATCGCCGAGATCATCCCGGGTGAGAAGTTCCTCTACGGGACTCAGCGAAACGGGGAGTGGCGCCATCACTTCGAGTTCGACCTGACCCAGCCGGTGGACCCCCCTGGCGACCCCTGGGGCTATCCGCCGCTGGGCACCGTCCCGGAGCTGGCCGAGGCCCAGGAGCAGTTCTGGGACAACCTGGCGCAACACTGCGGCCAGGCCTTCGCCGGTGAGCTTGTCCGGATTCCCGAGGGAAGCCAGACCTTCACGGGCGACGAGGAAGAGCTCATCGTGCACTTCCGGGAGTGCTCGGACACTCGGCTCGAGCTTCCCTTCCACGTGGACGAGGACCGCTCCCGAACCTGGGTCTTCATTCGGACCACCGCGGGCATCGACCTACGACACGACCACCGCATCGAGAACGGAGCCCCGGACCCGGAGAGCACCTGGTACGGAGCCCACACCTGGAGCGACGGCACCCCCGAGCGACAGGAGTTCCTGCGAGAGGAACTCCGAGACGGGGTGGAGACCGGGTGGCGGGTCGAAATCGTGCCGGGCGAACGCTACACCTATGGCACGATCCGGGACGGTGAGTGGAACTTCCGGGCCGACTTCGATCTCACCACTCCGGTGGATACCCCGCCTGCGCCCTGGGGGCACTGACCGACTCCGTCTCGAGAGGTCGTAGAAAGGGCCCCTGGCGCTGTCTCGTGCCAGGGGCCCTTTCGCTATGGACAACGCAACGCCCGGTCCCTACGAACTCGTCCGGAGCCCCTTCGGACCCTTGGGTAGCGTAGCCCAGCGACGCTGGCATGGAGTCGAGAGAGCCCTGCTGGACCCCATTCACCACTACGCCTTGCATACCAAGGAGATAGGTCCTCTGGGCTCCCCCCTTGCCAAGAACGCAAAAACCAGAAAGATTGGCTTGTCCCCAGAATACTTTGCTATAAACCGGATGAGGGCAGCCTCCGATGCGGACTCCCAAGGGCTCCGAGAGCTATCTGCGACATCCTACGAGCACCCTCCTCGCCACCCCCGGATCGGTCCGGGTTCTGCGGGAGCTCATCGAGGCCGACGCCCCCCTTCCGGTGCGCGTCCTGGCGGAGCGAACCCGACTCAGCGCACAGGCCGTCCGCAACACTCTCGGCGGACTCCAGCGGGGAGGGATCGTGGAGGAACTCGGCGGGGGTCGGAGTCGACTCTACCAGCCCGACGTGAACCACCCCCTCTACCTTCCTCTGGGCTCACTCTTCCAGGCGGAGGAGGAGAGGTTCGCCACCATCCTCGAAGGGTTGGCCACGGCCGTCGAGAACCTGACGCCCGCTCCCCTGGGGGTGTGGATCTATGGAGCGGTGGCCCGGGAGGAGGACATGCCGGACAGCGACGTGGAGATCGCCCTGGTCGCTGCCGACGAGGAGGTGGAGACGCCCGTGCTTCGTCTCCGCGAGATGCTGGGGCCGCTCCAGGACGTCCAGCGCATCTGGTTCTCCCTGGTCGGGCTCGCCCCCTCGGACGTCCGGCGTCTCGCCGGCAAGGACCGCTGGTGGGCGAGCGCCACCGACCCGCACCTGAAGATCTTCGGACAGGATCCCCATACCCTCGCCGAGGAGCTCGAACGGCCGGCGAGACCCCGGGGCCTCTTTCGGGGGTGAACCCGGTGGGCAAAAGGTGTCCAGACGACCGATCCCGCCGCCCGGGCCACCCCTGCCGGAACGAACGCCGATGCCCCCGGCTCAACCGTTGGAAGGCTGGTGAAGCACCGCGCGGATCGCGCCCGCCAGCTCCTGCCCCGAAACGGGCTTCCGAAGGACCGCGGTGACCCCACCGGCCCGGATCTCCTCCTCGGGAAGGTGATCCACAAAGCCGGTCAGGAGGAGAATGGGGATCTCCGGCCGGATGGTCGAAAGCGCAGAGGCCAGCTCCAACCCGGTCATTCGAGGCATGAGGTAGTCGGTGATCACCGCATCGAACTCCTCGGGGGAGGCCCGGAAGAACTCCAGCGCCTCCTGGCCGTCGCCGGCGATCACCAGTTCGTAGCCGAGGCGCTCCAGCCGTCGTTTCCCCAGTGCGCGGAGGCCCGGTTCGTCATCGACGTAAAGGATCCGCTCGCCTGCACCGCGTTCGATCTCGTCGTGCCCGCTCGGGAGCTCCAGGTCATTGGACTCCACGGCAGGAAGGATCACTCTGACCACGGTTCCCTCCCCAAGGCTGCTCTCCAGCTCCACGGCCCCCCGATGCTCCTGCACGATCCCATGGATGATGGCGAGTCCGAGCCCACTCCCCTTCCCCGGAGGTTTGGTGGTGAAGAAGGGCTCGAAGACCCGGGCCTGAAGACCGGGCTCGATCCCCGTACCGGTATCCGTCACCGAAAGGACGACATGCGGGCCTTCGCTGAGAACGGGATGCGCCCGGGCGCGACTATCGGCCACATACAGGGGGGCGACCTGGATCCCGATCTTCCCCCCCGCCGGCATCGCCTGCCCCGCATTCAGCCCGAGATTCATGAGGACCTGATGCATGGCCGACGGGTCGGCGAGCACCCTGGGGGTCTCGGGGTGGACCGAGACGGAGATCTCCACCGTCGGTGGAAAGCTGGAGCGGAGAAGACTCTCCACCTCACGAATGGGTCCTTCGATGGAGACGGGGTGTCGCTCCCGCTCCGTCCTCCGCCCGAATGCCTGGATCTTCTCGACCAGGCTCTTCCCACGCAGGGTGAAGGCGAGGAGTTCGTCCAGGTCCCGATGCGCCTGGTCTCCTTCCACCGAGTCGCGCAGGAGCTCGGCGAAGCCCAGGATGGCTCCCAGGATGTTGTTGAAGTCGTGGGCGATTCCGCCAGCCAGCGTGCCCACCGCCTCCATCTTCTGCGCCTGCCGGAGCTGAATCTCCAGCTCCTCCCGTTCCGCCTCCTCCCTCTTTCGCTGGCTGATGTCCACGATGGAGGAGAGCACGAAAGTTTCGTCATCGGTCTCGATGGGATTCAGACCGATCTCCACCGGAATCTCGGTCCCGTCCTTTCGAAGCCCGAAGAGGTCCCTGCCGGCTCCCATGGCCCGGGCGTCAGGGGCGCGAAAGAACCCCTGCCGGTGACCGGGGTGGGCCGATCGGAATCGCTCGGGAACGAGCTTCTCGATGGACTCACCCATCAGCTCCTCCCGCCCGTACCCGAACATCCGCTCCACCGCCTTGTTCACCAGCACGATGCTCCCCCTCGCGTCCACCATCACCATTCCCGCCGGGGACGATTCCACCGCGGCCCGGAATCGCGCCTCGGCCCGCCGCCGGGCGCTGATGTCCACGATGGAGGATAGGATGAACATCCCGTCCTCGGTGGCCACGGGGGTGAGACCGATCTCGACCGGTACCTGGGTGCCGTCCTTTCGCCGGCCGTAGAGGTCCCGGCCCGCTCCCATGGCACGCACGCTGGGCTGGGAAAGGAACTCGGACCGGTAGTCCGAATGTCCGGCGCGGAGAGCCTCGGGGACCAGGAGGTCCACCGACTTGCCCAGGAGCTCTTCCCTGGGGTACCCGAAGAGCCGTTCGATCTCCCGGTTGACCAGAACGATCCGGCCGTCCTGGTCCACCATGAGGAGCCCGCTGGGGGCGGACTCGACCGCTGCCCGTAGCCGGACCTCGGGGGTGCGGGATTCCTCCTGGTTCATGAGAACTCCGAGGATCCAACGAGTACGGCGGGCTCGAATCCGAACGGCACCTCGCCATGCCGCACGGTCAGGAAAGGACGGAAAATGAAGCCCACCCGTGACCTTCAGATTGGGCCTTTCACACCGACACCACAAGTGGGGCGGGGCCTGTCCTCAACCGAACGTCAAGTGTACCTGCGGCTTCTACCGCAGTGCGTCCGCTACTTCCTGGGCCTGAGACATCTGTTTCGACTCAGGGATGGTCACCGATGACGACCGCTTCCGTGACCGCGAAGGGGGCCTTCAGGCGGTTCAGCTCGGCCTCCAGCCGCACGTTGACCTCGAGGTTCTGTTCCGGCCTGTCGCTGACGACGAGGATATGGGTGATGTCGTCTCCGTTGATCAACCGGCCTTCCCATGTGCGGGAAGCCATTGCGGCCTCCGCGCGTCCATCGCTGAGAAGGACCTCCATCGGTCCCATGCGGATGCGTGCGATGGGAGGGACCAGAACGTATCCGTACGTCCAGATGGCCCGGAACGGAAGGCCGCCTCCATTGAATCTCATGGCTCCTCACTCACGACGCTCACCGCGCCGTCTTGCGGGAAAGGATGCAGGACGCAGGCGACACGGATGGTTGTGTCGAGGGTCCACCTGAACCATCGCCGAACCGGGGCGGAGAGGCCATCGCTCATCGGGCTGACGGCCCGACGCCCTTCGGCAGTCTCGGGCGGGTCGGGGTCGGGGAGCCCGATCCGACTCACGGTCCCGTCCAGTCCCTGCCGTTCAATCGGAGGGATTAATCCCTTCGGGTCATGAATCGACCGCTCCTA
>SKKH01000291.1 GCA_007121555.1 Gemmatimonadota bacterium
CGGGCCGCCTCGACGGCGTCGTAGAACTCCGCCTTCGCCTCCGGGGTCCTCCAGTCCGAGTCCTCCACCCGGTTCCAGATCGCGTCCACGGTCTCACGGAGGAACCGTACGTCTTCGCCCGAGACGAACGGCCGCCCGTCCACCAGGACCTGAAGGGAGTCGATGGGCGTGAAGGAGGTGGACTCTGCGCGCACCGCGAGGGTGGTGGGGTCTCCGGAGGAGAGGACGATCTCGTCTCCCGGCTCACGCGCGTCCACCGTGCGGGAGAGCATCGGGCCCGTGGCCGCGATTCCCCCCTGGGCATGGGCACCCTCGAAGTACGGGAGGTCCAGGGAGTGTTGGGCGTAGGGGGTGCCACGGACCCCGGCGGTGAAGGGCAGGACGAACTCGTGGATCCCGAGGAGCCCGATCTGGCCCAGGGCGCCCCGGAACTCCTGGCCGTACTGGAGGATGTGGGTAGGTGTGGAGAGGGCGTGGGGTGCTCCCGTGAGATCCTCCCAGCGCCCCTGGATCCGGGTCCCGTCCATGTGGATCAGCGAGTGGCCGACCAAGATGTCCTCCGCCAGGAGCTGGAGGAAGAAGGATTCATGGGTCTGGCCCCACCGACCCTGGTGGAGGTCGTGGAGGTGGGTGTCCCCCGATTACCATCCCCGGGCCGGCATGGATCGGCGAGAGTTCGTGGTTCTCGTCGTCGGCCGTGAGCTCGATGGGGCGTCCCCCTTCGGCCGAGATGATGCGTACATCGTTGGATCCCCGTTCATCGGTCACGTAGAGGATCGACTGACCGTCCGGGGTCCACTGCGGCCGCATCCGAAAGGCCGTCTCCTCCGCCCGGATAAGCCCCGACTCGCCGGTGTCCAGGTTCAGGATCCGGAGTCCGCCCCGGCCCACGTAGGCCAGCCGGCTCCCGTCGGGGGAGACCGACGGTTGGATCCCTCGGGTCACGTGGGTCGCCGTGTTCCCTGCCTCGTCCACGTCGTAGCGATAGATCTGGTCGAGCGGTCCGGTGGTCACCGCAGGGAAGAGATGTCGTTCCTCCCGGTCGCTGTGCCCATATCGATTCGGGAGTGCGTCCGCGACGAGGAGGTCGAGGAGGAACACCGCGAGGAGGGCGGCGGCCAAGAGGAGAAGGGGGCGACGGGTCATGAGGGTCTCCGATAGGGGAAGGGCCGTACTCCCCTGGCCAGGGCCGCACGATCCGTCACTTTGGGGGAGCATTCCGGCGAGGGAGAAGCCGGTTGAAGCCGGACGATCTGTCACCTTACGGGGACTGGTTGTTTTCGTAAGACGGGGGCGTTAATCTGCAAAAAATTACGACAGAGTGGTCGCGATTCAGTCGCGCTTGGGGTCCCCCTTCCAGGAGAAATCATGTCTCCCCCAAACTTCCGTTTGTTTACAGCTTTGTTGTTCCTCGGCCTCGGCTCCTGGCTCGCGCCGGCAGATGCTGAGGCCCAGCAGGGCACGATCTCCGGCCAGGTCATCACTCCCGATCGTGGTCCCCTCGCCTCGGTACAGGTGGATATCCCCCAACTGGGCCAGGGGGCGCTCACCGGATCGGACGGTCGCTTCACGATCCAGAACGTGACCCCGGGGACCTATGACATCCGGTTCAATCAGATCGGTTATCGCTCGCACACCGAAGAGGTGATCGTGCAGGCCGGGGAGACGACGCAGTTGAGCGTCGAATTGGTCCGGGAGGCGCTCAGGCTTGACGAAGTGATTGTGACGGGTACCCCAGGTGGAACCCGGAGGAGGGCGATCGGGAACGTGGTGGATCAGCTGGACGCCGAGGAGCTCCAGATGATCATGCCCGCCCAGAACGTGCAGGACCTGATGTCATCCCGAAGCGCCGGCATGATGCAGCTCGGTCAGTCCGGATCTCCGGGAGCGGGATACGGTGCCCGGGTACGCGGGGCCAGCAGCATCGGACTCGCCAACCAGCCGATCGTCTACATCGACGGGGTGCGCATGGACGCTCAGGCGAGAAACCCCGGCGGCGTGCACTATGGGGTCTCTCAGAACGCTCTGAACACGTTGAACCCAGCAGACATCGCCAGCATCGAAGTCATCAAGGGGCCGGCGGCCGCGACCCTCTATGGGACCGAGGCGTCTGCTGGCGTGATCCAGATCCTCACGCACCGGGGCGCGGCGGGTGACGCTCGATACGACTTCACGATGAGCGGTGGCACGAGGTGGCTCTGGGATCCGGCGGGCCGTACGGGCATTCGATATGGTACGATCGACGGCCAGACCGTCGGTTTCAACCTCTATGAGCAGGAAGAGAGGGAGGGTCTTGGGCCCGTCTTCGGTTACGGCCGGCTTGGGTCCTTCCAGGGCACCGTGCGGGGCGGAACCGAGAGCGTGAACTATTTCTTCTCAGGCTCCTACAGCAATGAGACGGGAGTGCTTGGCTTCGACGGCGTCGAACAGTTCTCCGGTCGGATGAACGTCGATCTCCTTCTCACGGACGAGTTCACGGCGAACTTCCGATTCGGTTACATCCAGAGCGATCGTCGTAGGGACCAGACCGGCGGCGCGACGTGCGCGATCTGCCAGTTGGGCTGGGGAAGGCCAGGGGTGCAAGGAACCCGGGGTTTCAACTCAGCTCCACCGGAGACGTTCGAACTGTCGGAGGGGTGGATCGAGTCCGATCGGACCACGATGGCAATCGAAGGAAACCACACCCCGACGGACTGGCTAAGCCACCGCCTGGTCACCGGTCTGGACCTGAACCAGGAGCACAGCTGGGTCCTCTGGCCGAGGCAGCCCGAAGGGACTTCGCACTTCTGGGGGGCCAACGGGCTCGGCTCGAAGTCGGCCGTCAGGGGACGGCGGAGCCAGGTCTCTGTGGACTACGCCGCCACCGCGATGTTCCCGATCTCCAATCGGCTGGTGTCCTCCACTTCGGCCGGCGCCCAGTACTTCAACTCGACCATCTCGGAGGTAGGGGGTAGCACGAGCAACTTCCCCGCAATTCCCATCACCACCCTCGGCGGCGGTGCAGACCCCTCCACTACCGAGAACTGGGAGGAGAGTGTAACGGTCGGCGCGTTTGTCCAGCAGCAGTTCGAATGGGAGGACCGAGTCTTCGTCACTGGTGCCGTCCGCATGGACGACAACAGCGCGTTCGGGGCGGATTTCGACGCCGCGATCTACCCCAAGCTCAGCGCCACCTGGGTGATCAGCGAAGAGGATTTCTGGGACATTTCTTGGGCCGGCGACGTGCGGCTCCGAGGTGCGTGGGGTGCGGCAGGTCGCCAGCCCGGCACCTTCGACGCCAGCCGACTCTACACCCCGCAGGTGGGATTCCGGGACGAGCCGGCTCTTCAGCCTTCCTCCTTCGGGAACCCCCAGCTCGAACCCGAGCGGTCGACTGAGCTCGAGGTGGGTTTTGACGCTTCGTTCCTCGACGACCGGATTCAGTTCGCTTACACTCGCTTCGACCGGACGACCAATGACCTGATCGTAGGGGTGGGGATCCCTGGCTCCCGGGGCTTCCCAGGCTCCCAGATCGTGAACCTGGGTGAGGTGAAGGGCTGGGGGAACGAGTTCACCGTGGATGCGGACATCTACCAGCGGCCTGGATTCTCCTTCTCCTTGGGCACCCAGTTCAGCACCCAGAACAACGAGATCATCGACCTGGGTGACAGAGACCGGGTCTCAGGACCAGGTCTGACGCAGCACGTAGTCGGGCACTCCATCGCCGACCTGTACATGATCCGGATTCTGGAAGCCGAGCAGGATGCCAACGGCAACCTGATATCTGCCATATGTGACGGGGGTACGGGGCCGCGCGGCGTCCAGATGGGCGGAGCGCCCGTTCCGTGCACGGAAGCGCCGGAGCTCAACTGGGGTGCCACCGAGCCCACCTGGCTTCTCGGTGTGACCCTGAGCAGCACCTTCGGCGAACGCCTCCGGCTGCATGCCCGGGTGGAAGGCGCCGGCGGGCACGTACAACGAGGTGGCCACTTCCTGGCCGCTCACACGAGTCAGCTGAGCACGGAGGCCGCAGTCCTTCGGAACGATCCTCGCGACGCCCTCTTCGACGCGTACCGTGTTCATCAGCGGGACCCCCTGACGTTCTTTGAGATGGGCTTTGCCCGGCTCCGTGAGGTGTCTGGGACGTACACCCTGCCCGAGACTTGGGCCGGGCGGATCGGCGCCAGCCGGGGCTCGGTCACCCTGAGTGGTCGGAACCTGCTGATGCTCTGGACCGCACAGGAGGGGTTCGATATCCGCGGAGAGTCCTCAATCATGACGGACATGCCTGGTTCGGCCACGATTTGGGACCCGGAACTCCGGATGCCGTCGGACCTGGGGGATGGTGTTCAGGGCACGCAGTTGCCACCGACGGCCGGTGCCACGCTCACCGTTCGGTTGGGATTCTGACATGCCAACTCCTACCAGTAGACACGAGACGAGTCCCGGTAATCAGTCGATCATGAACGAACGGAGCGAACCCGGAATGAGCATCAGAATGAGAGAGAGGGCACCGCGGAGTTGGCCCCAGCGTCTACACCTGCTGGCAGCCATCCCGCTCGCCCTGGCCCTCGGGCTGGGCGTCGGAGGCTGCGACTCCATCCTCGAGGTTTCGACGCCGGGAGCGGTGGCCGAGGAGGACCTCAATGATCCCCAACTGGCAGAAACGTTGGTGAACAGTGCACTCGGTCGGTTTGAGTGTGCGGTCACGCAGTATGGAATCGCGACCGGAGTCCTTGCCTGGGAGTTCTGGACCTCGAGCAACTTCCGTGTGATGAACGCGTGGAGTCAGCGTATCGA
>SKKH01000231.1 GCA_007121555.1 Gemmatimonadota bacterium
CGGTCGGCGGCGGCGTCATCCCCCTCGAGCTCGGCGCCCTGAGCCAGCCTGAGCAGGGCCTCGTCCGCCTTCGCGCCCCCCGGGAACTCCAGCACCAGGCGCCGATAGTCCATCTCGGCCAGCGACGGGTCCACGGTCAGGAGCGCCCGGAACCAGAGGCCCCGGGCCAGCTCGGCTCGGGGCGGCGTCCCGTCATGGCCCTCCCACCACTCCCCCAGAACCTGGCGGGCCTCCCCGTACCGGGAGTCGTCCACGAGAGCTTCCACCCGGTCCAGCGACTCCTGGGCCCAGGCAGCGGTGGGCCCCATGGGGCCCGGTACGAAGGAGACGGTCAGGAGGGTCAGAACGGCAAGAAGGGGAGGCCCGACCAGGAGCTTTCCACGGCGCCCTCGGACGGAGCCCTCGTTCGATCTCGACATCGCTTCTCCCAGGATGAATCAGCTCGCCGCCGCGGGTACTGCGGCGCGGACCCTCTGCTCCAGCAGCCAGGCTTCCAGGTGATGGCGGTCCGAGAGGGCGCTCGACTTCAGGAGGCGATCCACCAGGAGGAGTCCCTCCACCGCCGCCTCCACCTCCTCGAGGGACCAGCCCGACGCCTGGGCGGCCGCCGACCGGGCCAGCCACCGCTGCCTTCCCGGGAGAGCCTCTTCCAGGGCCCGCTTTCCACCGTCCACCGCCACACCGATCCTCAGGAGCTGGGTGGCCAGGCCAATGGTGAGTCCGACCCCGCTCTCACCGTGCTCCAGCAGAATTTGCAATCCGGTGAGGGCCTCGTCGAAACGGCGCTCGCCCACCAGGTCGAACCAGGCCCACCGGTCCTGTCGGGGCACCCTGGTGCCCGCGGCCTCCACATGTTCGAGGGTGATGGCTTCGCCATCGGGGGCCACGCTGTCCAGCTTCTCCATCTCCTGGGCGAGGACGGCCAGGTCGCTGCCGATCGCCTGGGCCAGGGAGCGGGCCGCTTCGGGCACGAACTCCCGACCATGGCGCTCCCGAGCCCACTCCATGAGCCATCCGGGCACGTCATCGGCCCCCACCTGCTTGAACTCCACCGAGCGCGAGAGCCGGGCCAGGTCCCGATAGAACCGGGCCGAGGAGCGGGGCGGAACGCTGCAGACCATGATGAGGGCCAGGCCGGGCGCGGGCTCCCGGACCGCCGAGAGCAGGAGGTCACGGGTGCGCTTGGATCCGGCCAGCGCCTCGGTCTCGGTGAGGAGGATGATCCGCCATTCGGCCATCATTGGAGGAGTCCCCAGCCGGGTGGCCAGCGTCTCGGCGTCCAGCTCCGACCCCCTGAGCCGGTCGTAGTTGAAGTCGGCGGTGGCGGGATCCAGGTGAGCATCCACCAGGCTCCGGGCCGCCTCCCCCTTCCGAAATTCGTCCTCGCCGTGAAGGTAGAACGCCCCCCCGAGATCCGACCCGAGGGCCTTTCTGAGGGGGGGAGGAATCAACGCGAGCGTCCGGGATCAGGGGGGAAGGTCCTTCTCTACGTTCCGAACCGAGACTCTGGAGCCGTGGGCTCCGTCGAGGTCAGTGAAGGCCCGTCTGTACGAGCGACGGGTCCCGGTACCTATGGTAGAGCGGGGAGTGCTCGAAGAGAAGAGTGTTCGAGCCCGTCCAGAGATCGGATTCATAGACGAAGGCGGCCCCTCGGTCGCGCCCCAGCTCCGTGACCGGATGGCTGCGCTGGGTCTGGGCCGGGCGTTCGAGGGCTGCGGAATCGACGACGAGGGTGGGAAGGTCCACCGACGGCGTATCGTCGAAGAGCGAGGGGGTCCAGATCACGACCATCACCAGGACGGCGGCGGCCATGAGCGCCATGGCTCCCCCACCGCTGGGGGCGTGGGGTCGGAACCGCCGGACGCGTTCGGCATCCTCGAGGGAATAGATGGAGTGGCGAACCCGCTCCTTCAGGTCGTCTCGAGCCCGGATGCCGGGGCTCTCCCGGAGAAACTCAACCCCCCTGGTCACCGCACGATCGTAGCGTCGACAGGAGGCACAACCGTCCAGGTGGGAATCCAGCGCCTCCCGGTCGGAGCCGGAGAGATCCCCGTCCCGGAACCGGGAATAGTGCGCAAGAAATTCCGCACAGTTCATGGGCTGATACTCCCTGTTGGGAAGACGGAGAACCGGAGGGCCGAACGTGGCATCCGTTCTCTGCATGTTACGTGAGCTGGGCCCATCTGGTTCCTGCGGACTCGCCGGGTGATGCTTCCTGAAGGATGAAAACCACCGATACAGGTGCCTCAGAGGACCGGGGAATGCGCCCCACCTCTGGCAACTCAACTGTTCTACGATGGGTTGAGGGCGAGGGTTCCTCGCGCCGGAGCGGGCCCCAACGAGTCGCCCCCACCGGAGACGAACTCCGATGGGGGCGGGGTCGGCGGCGCCGCGAGGGGGGCACGGCCCGTTCCGACCTGTTTCAGGTTGTGGGGGGCCTCGCGATCGAGGCCTCCCGGGGGTCCGATCAGTCGACCATGGGGGCCACGATTCGAGCGAAGTTGTTCCGGGCCCGGTTCAGTCGGCTCTTCACCGTTCCCAGGTTGGTGTCGGTGATCTCGGCGATCTCCTCGTACGTCTTGCCCTCCAGCTCCCGGAGGACGAAGACGAGGCGGTGATGCTCGGGCAACTCCTTCACGGCCTTGTCCACCATCTCCTTCAGGTGCCGCTTGCGGAAGAGATCGTCGGGCTTGAGGGTCTCGTCCTCCCACTCCAGGGGCCGGTGATCCGCGTCCCAGTTCTTCTTGATCGTCTGGAAGAGGACCAGGGGGTTCCGGGACCGGTTCCGCAGCTCGTTCTTGGCCAGGTTCGATGCGATGGTGTAGATCCAGGTCGAGAACTTCTTGGACTGGTCGAACCGGTGCAGGTGTCGGTACACCCGGACGAAGGTCTCCTGGACCAGGTCCTGGGCTCTCTCACGATCGCCCACGGTCCGGTAGACGAAGTTGATGAGCCGATTGTCATAGCGGTCCACCAGCTCGCCGAAGGCCCGCTCCTCTCCATCAAGGAAGCGCTGGACGACCTGGCTGTCCGTGAGGGATTCCAGCTCCTCCCGGGTCGTACGGGCCGGGATGGCGGTCTGTCCGAAGTTATGGGTCTCTTTCGCGTTGGAAAGCATTGTGGTCCCCTGGTGTTGCTGCGTCGAAGGGCGTGCCCCTTCGTAGAGCGGAAGGCCCATTCCGACCTTCTGCCTTTAGTAAGTTGCAGGAACCGTACCAGGCGAAAAGACCCTTGAAACGCCAGGGGATCCGGGCAGGTGTCACATAGAGAGGACGACCCGGGGACGCTCTGGGAGACAGGGGCTACCGCGCACGAGGTCGGGGCTCACGCACCGGCCGAAGAGCGGGGTGGGGCCTCGGGCGCCTCCTCCCATGCCCCTGGCAAGAACTGCCCGGCGAAGAGGAGGGTGGAGACGGTCTTGCCGTCCACGATGACCCCCGTCCGAACCGCCTCCAGCGCCCGGGAGAGACGAAGCGATCCCACCTCAATGAACTCGTCGTCATCCCGATCCACCTCGCCCACCTTGAGGTCGGCGGCGGCGAAGAGGTGAATCACCTCGTCGGTGAAGCCCGGCGTCGTGAAGATCCTCGTGAGGTAGCGGAGCTGGCCGGTCCGGTATCCGGTCTCCTCGGCCAACTCCCTCCTGGCGCAGACCTCCCAGGGCTCGTGGTCCTCCTCCGGCATGCCCGCGGGAATCTCGTAGAGGTGTCCCCCGGCGGCGTAGCGGTACTGGCGGACCATGAGGATCCGGGGATCCGGATCCGTGGGCGCGTCGAGAAAGGGAAGCACGGCGGCCGCCCCCCGGTGCCGGATGAACTCCAGCTCCCCCGTGCCTCCTCCGGGGAACCGGACGGTATCCAGGCTCAGCCGAACGATCCGTCCGGAGTGGATCTCCTCCCGGCCGATCCGCCCCACCCCGCCGGACGAAGCTTCGGTCGGTCCCGCCGGTCGGAACTCGGGGATCAGGGCGTCGAAGGGGCGGATCATTCCTCGGACTCCACTCCGGCCTGGGGTCCCACGAGCTCCACCTCTCCGAGCCCCAGATCGCGAAGGGAGGACTCGAGCTGGTCGGCATCTCCCACCACGACGATGGCCGCCGCCTCGGGCTCGATGGCCTCGCGGGCGGCCCGGTGCACCCCGGCGGTGTCCACGCTCCGGATCCGGTCCCGATACCGGTGGTGGTAGTCCTCGGGCAGCTCGAAGATGAAGAGCTCGGCCAGGCGGGCGGCCAGCTGCGCCGTCGTCTCCATCCGGAGGGGGAAGACGCCGGCCAGGTAGTCCCGGGCCTGGGCCACCTCCTCGTCGGTGGGTCCCTTGGCCACGAAACGTCGGAGCTCGAAGAAGGTCTCCTCCAGCGCCCGCACCGTCACGTCGGTCTGGACCGAGGTGCCCACCGAGAAGGTCCCCCCCTGCCGCCGGCGAGCGAAGTTCGACCGGACGCCGTAGGTGAAGCCGTGCTTCTCCCGGAGGTTCAGGTTCAGCCGGCTCGTGAAGGAACCCCCCAGGATGGCGTTGGCCACCTCCAGCTCCGCCTCGCCCTCCAGCCCTCGCCGGGGTCCGGGATGTCCGACGCGGATCTCGGATTGGACCGCCCCCTCCCGGTGCACGAGCCGGATGGGACGGGGCGAAGGGAGGGGCACCTCCGGAAGGGCGGGCGGCGCCTCTCCCGAGCCGGACCATTCCAGGAGGTGCCGCTCGGCCTTCTCCAGGATCTGGGCGGGAGAGAGGTCACCCACCAGCACGAACCCCGACCGATCTGGGCGGTA
>SKKH01000122.1 GCA_007121555.1 Gemmatimonadota bacterium
CGGCTCCGGCGACCACGACCTTCATGCCTCCACCTCGAAGTTCAGCATCATGCCTTCATCCTCGTGCTCGAGTCGATGACAGTGCAGGAGATATCGCCCGGGATATCGGTCGAACCGGATCCGGACGGAGACCTCCTCCCGGTTCAGGAGGAGAACGGTGTCTTTCCAACCTCGTTCCCAGGGCAGGACCCGTCCCCGGCCGCCCCGTCGCGATTCGACCTGGAAGTGGGCCCCGTGGACATGGATCGGGTGGGGCGTGCCGCCGGAGGAGCGGAAGTGCCAACGCTCCGTGCGGCCGAAGGGGACCCGGAACGCCGTCTGATCCATCCGGAATCGGGTCCCGTTGATCCGGGAATGTCCCTCGAACCGGAAGGTGCGTTCCGCCCCCGGAGCCGGTTCGGGGAGAGGAGCCACAGGGGGCGTGTCGGGAAGGAGGTCTCCGGGCTTCCTTCCTCCGCCCAAGACGTTGAAGGCCACCAGACTCCACGAAGTCCGGAAGCACCAGAGGTCGAAGGGGCCTGTGTCGCCGGCCGGGGAACGCGGATCCATGAGGAGATCCACCCGTTCCCCCGGGCCCAGGGTCACCCGGTCGACCCGTTGGGCTCGGTCGAGGAGACCCCCGTCGTTTCCGATCACTGCGAGGGGCCGCTCGGGTCGGGTCCCGAGTTCGAAGACCCGAGCTCGGGCGGCATTCACGATTCGGAGGCGCTGGAGCGATCCGGAGATCCGAGCCTCCGGGTACGCGGCTCCGTTCACGAGTGGAAAGCCCCCGCGATCCGATGAGGTCCCGGAGCGGTATCGAAGAGAGGACCCTGCCCCCAGCTCACCGTCACCCAGTATTAGGACGTGCTCGTCGGCTCCAGGGGGCAGCCCCAGCGCGTCCTCTTGCCCATCCGTGATCAGGATGGGTCCGGCCAACCCCCGGTATACCTGCTCGGCCACACGACGGTGGGGGTGGGGGTGGTACCAGGACAGCCCGGCGCGCTGGTCGATGGGGAAGACGTAGCGCCGCGTGGACCCAGGGGCGAAGCTGTCCGCCGGGTGGCCGTCCATCTCCGGCGGTGGCAGGAGCCCGTGCCAGTGGACGGTGGTCTCCTGGGAGAGAGCGTTGCGAACGGTGAGGTCGAGGGTGTCGCCCCGGCGCAGGCGAAGGACCGGGCCGGGGGTCGAGCCGTCATACCCCCACGCCTCGATCCGCCGGTCGTCTCCGAGCTCGATCGCGGCGTCCATCCCGGCCGTGAGCGCACCCCGGGCTTCCCTTCGCCGGAGCCGCTTGAACCCAACTCGGGTTTCAGGGATCGGCAGGGTGGGTGATCCCTGGCAGGCCCACAGGCCCCCGGCTACTGTGAGGATTCCCGCCCCCGCGGTCTGGACGAAGCGTCGTCGATTCATGATCTCTCCCTGGTTTGACAGTCGCCCCGGCGTTCACCGATGATCCTGGCGTGCGGGACGTCGCCCGAGCCCGAGGCGATGGAAAGCCCGACTCATGCCCGGATTGTTTTGTTCGGTCGAACGAAATAAATACTGTCGAGGATTCATGTCAAGTGAAGAGCGCACGGCGGCGCTGGCCGAACTGCAGCGTGCCGGTCGAGAACTCAGTGATGCCACCGTGCTCTACCACGGTGTCCTCGCCGAACGCCTGGGGCTCAGTCCCAGTCAATGGAAGACGCTGGGGATCCTGGAGAACCACGGATCCCTGTCAGCGGGCGAACTCGCCTCGCGCTCCGGTCTCGCTCCGGCCTCGATGTCCGGGATTCTGGACCACCTGGAGTCCAAAGAGTTGGTGCGACGAAGCCAGGACCCCGGAGACCGTCGACGAACCCTGGTGGAGCTGCATGCCCCGGGGATCCAGGAGCTCTACGCCGCCTTCGGTGGGCTCATGCGGCGGCTCTCAGAGCTCCATGGGAGCTATGCCACGGAGGAGCTCCATCTCATCGCGGGCTATCTCGCCGCGGCTGCCGAGCGCCAGCGTGCGGCGACCCGGGAGCTTCAGGGGGAGGCGGAGATGGAGAGTTGAGAGCGGGGGATGGCCCATCCATCCGGCCAGAGGTCTGGCAGGCTGTTCGAGAACTGCAGCGACTCCCGTGTCGGGGCGCAAGGACGATCCAGGCCGCAACCCCTTCGATGCCCTCGCAACCCCTCCAGCTCTGAATCTCTCGAGAAGCCGTCCGTCTCCCCATCGCTCCGCTCCAGGGTATGCCCATGACCTTCAGACATCGCACCGGATGGATCCTGGGGGCCGTATTCCTCGGGGCCACCCTGATCTTTCCGGCTCCAGGAGGGATGGAGCCAGACCAGTGGCGCGTGGCCGGGGTGGGGCTCCTGATGGCCACATGGTGGATCACCGAGGTTCTGCCCATCCCGATCACGGCGCTACTTCCCCTGGTCCTCCTTCCTCTCCTGGGGATCTCCACCATCACGGAGGCGGCTGTCCCCTTCGCCAACCCCATCATATTCCTCTTCATGGGCGGGTTCATGATCGCCCAGGCCATGCTCCGGTGGAGCCTTCACCGCCGACTGGCCCTCGGGATCATCCTTCGGACCGGAACCGAACCCCGGAGGCTAGTTGCCGGCTTCATGCTGGCGACCGCCTTTCTCAGCATGTGGGTGAGCAACACCGCGGTGGCCGTGATGATGCTCCCAATCGGACTCTCCGTCATCGGCGTGGTCCGGGGCAAGAAGGGGGAGGAGGCATTGGCCGCGGACGTCTCAGGTGAGACGATCGCGGACGGACCCGGGGAGTTGACGGCTGTGGCGGACGGCCCGGACGAGCTGACCCCTGGAGGGCCTGTGAAGGATTCCTTCGACGTCGCCCTCCTTCTGGGAATCGCCTATGCCGCCAGCATCGGCGGAGTGGCCACCCTCATCGGCACGCCGCCCAACGCTCTTCTGGCCGGGTACATGTCCAGTGAGTTCGGAGTGGACATCGGCTTCGGGGCCTGGATGCTGGTGGGGCTCCCGGTCACGCTCATCCTTCTTCCCGTCACCTGGCTTCTTCTGACGCGGTTCCTCTTTCGGGTCGATGACGGGGCAGGGGACGAAGAGAGTGGGGCCGCCCGGGCGACCTCCGACTCGCTTCGGGCGCTACGAGATGAACTGGGAGCGATCACGACCCCGGAGCGGCGAGTGGCGTGGGTCTTCGGCGTGACGGCCCTGGCCTGGGTCAGCCGTCCCCTCCTGAACACCTGGATTCCAGAGCTCTCCGACCCCGGCATCGCAATCACGGCCACATTGGTCCTCTGCATCCTACCCGCCGGGGGGAACAGAGAGGGACCCCTGCTGGACTGGGAATGGGCCCGGGGGATTCCCTGGGGGATCCTCCTCCTCTTCGGCGGAGGCCTTTCCCTGGCAGGGGCCATCACTCAGTCCGGGCTGGCCATCTGGATAGGGGAGGCGTTGACGGTGGCCGCCGGGTTGCACTTCCTGCTCGTCCTGCTTCTGGTGTCAGGGGTCATCGTCTTCCTGACCGAACTCACCAGCAACACGGCGACTGCTGCTGCGTTCCTGCCGATACTGGCCGGGCTGGCATTGGCCTTGGGCCAGGATCCCCTGCTCTTTACGGTCATCGCGGCGCTCGCGGCCAGCTGCGCCTTCATGCTCCCGGTGGCGACCCCGCCCAACGCGGTGGTCTTCGGGAGTGGAGCCATCCGTATGGATGAGATGGTTCGAGCCGGGTTACTCCTGAACCTTCTGGTGATCGTGCTGACCCCCCTGGTCGCCTTCGTCGTGCTGACCACCTTCTTCGGGGTGGGGTGACGGGGTGGGCGATCGATCCCCAGGAGTGCGGCCGCCGTGGGGGCCAGATCGACGATGTGGAAGTCGGAAAGGGCCGTCCCGGGCCGGATCCCCGCTCCCATGCCACAAAGCCGATCTTCATCTCGTCCAGGGCTCGGAGCACCCGCTCAAGTCTCGCCTGGTCTCCGGGATCTGCCAGGTAGGGGAAGGCCGCGCCGGCCGAAGTCACGAAGGTCACCTCCCACCCCTCGTCGGAGGGACCGGACCGGATGCCGGCCTCGGCCAGCCAGACGTTCGGAGCGAGGACCTGGTGGATGTCGGTGAAGCTCCCCTCCGATCACGAAGACCGTCCCCTCCAGGATCCCTTCCTCCTCGTAGGCCTCGACGATGCGGGCCATCGCCCGACCCGCTCCCGCTACGGCTCGGCGGACCCGGGGGTGCTTCCGCCCGTACCGACGCTGGGCCGCGTCGGTGTGCTGGAGGGCTACCGTGAGCACGTTGGGGCGATGCGTCCGAACGATGTGGGCCGCCATCTCGGCCACCCCACGTTCGCGGTTGTCAGACCGTGGCGGGCCGCCGCGCCCCAGATCGTCTCGACCTGGATCGAATCCTACTCGTAGTAGTAGCCTCCGCCTCCGAAGCGGGTGTTGAAGAGGACCCCGTGATTCGCCGGGAAGGCTCCGGTCACCATCGTGGTGTGGGCCGGATAGGTGACTGAGGGAAAGATTCCGGTCATCCCCTCGGCATGCGCCCCCCTCCCGAGCCATCTGCTGGAGCATGGGCGCGGGCCATCCGGCATCCAGGTAGAAGTCCGGGCGAAACCCGTCGATGGAGACGAGCAGAAGAACGCACTTGGCACGACTCATCTTGAAGTACTCCATAGGGGGCACGGAGCACGGCGCGCCCCAGACCTCCGGCGGTGAAAGAGTCCTCGTCCGTCCGGGGACGTCCCCGGCGCCGGCCTCAGGAGTCGAGCGCCTCCCGGGCCCGAGCCTCGAGCGCCCAGGGGATCTC
>SKKH01000193.1 GCA_007121555.1 Gemmatimonadota bacterium
AGGGAAGGGGAGCGGAGTTGACCGATACCCTGAGGGGGGCCCTGGAACCGCCCGCATCCCTTGGGTAGCTTAAGAAACTTCGTCCTCGTAGCTCAGGTGGATAGAGCGACCGCCTCCTAAGCGGTAGGTCCCCGGTTCGAGTCCGGGCGAGGACATCGTGCCCAGCCCTCCCGTCTCCCCCCTATCTCCCGGCCCCTGGGCATGGACGCTGGTGCCCCAGGCTCCGCGTTCAAGGGTCCAGGAGGCGGGGGAGGGCCGTCGCGGCACCCACCCGGAACCGCCAGCGAGCTCGGGCGGAGAGGGGGGTCTCCTCTGGGTTCACCTCCACGAGGCTTCCCCCGGAGCGCAGGGTGAACTGAGGCACGGAGGCCGCAGGATGCACCAGCGCGCTGGTGCCGGCCACCACACAGACCCGGGCCGACGCCGCCGCCTCGATGGACCGCTCCAGGACCCGTTCTTCCAACATCTCTCCGAACCAGGCCACCGCCGGCCGGAGGAGCTCCCCGCACTGCGGACAGCGGGGGAGGGTCTCCTTCGAATCGGAGTTCACCGGTTCCCGGTGGGCGGCGTTGTAATCGCACCGACTGCAGCGGACTCTGAGGATCTCTCCGTGGAGGGGCAGGATCCGCGCGGCGGCCCTCGCCAGCGCCTCGTCTGCACCCTGGCCCCAGGCCTCCACCTCGTCCTCCAGCGCCCGCTGGTGGAGCCCGTCCACATTCTGGGTGACCACCACCGTGTCGTCCCTTTCGAGCAGAAAACGAGCGATGGCTCGGTGCCCTGGATTCGGCTCACACCCGAGGACGCCTCGACGGCGCAGGTCGTACCACTCCCAGACCGTCCGGGGATCTCGACGGAACGCCTCGGGGGTGGCCAGCTCCTCCGGACGGAACCGGGCCCAGAGCCCGTCACGTGGATCCCGGAACGTCGAGATTCCGGACTCAGCGCTGACCCCGGCCCCCGTCAGGATCACGATCCCCCTACCGGCCCGGATGGCCTGCCGGGCCTCCTCCCACGTCCTCGTCCCCTCGCCACCTGCAGGATCAACCACGCAGGACCGCCAGGATCAGGAGGAGCCAGCCGATCAGGAAGGCCGTCCCGCCGATGGGTGTGACCGCACCCCAACGGCTGATCCCGGTGCCCACCAGCAGATACAGGGATCCCGAGAACACGAGAATCCCCAGCAGGAACGCGATGCCGGATCCGATGCCCAGCCCCGTATGGAGACGGGGCAGGAGGGCGGCGAGGAGGATCAGGGCGAGGGCATGAGAGGTCTGATAGCGCACCCCCGTTTCGAAGATCTCGAGCGCTCTCTCGTCGAGACGGGTCTGGAGTGCATGGGCGCCGAACGCCCCGAGTGCCACGGCTGTCAGAGCCAGCGCCGCCCCGGCCACGGCGAAGATGCGTTCCCATCCGTCCATGTTTTCGTTCGCCTCGGTTGCAGATCGGGGTCCCGACGGCCGCAGGCAGAGCCCTGGGGTCGAGAAGGATCCTCAGGGGGAGTTGTTCCCTCCAGTCCGGATCAGGTTCCTGTGTCCATGGTCCGCGCTCCTGCGCCTCCCGGGAAGGACAGGGGCGCTCATTGACCCCTTCTGCCTCTATGGATACATTTTCAGGTCTGTGCGCCCGTTGCGTGATCGCGAGGGGTCCGGATTCGTTGTCCGGACCCCTCGCTCCACTGAACCCCCAGCCGTCCGTATGGCCAAGAGACGACCAAAGTCCTCTGGATCCCGTCCGCAAGGAACCGCGGATGACGCCTTCACCGCACGCATCCTCCACTTCGTCGGGTGGGCGCGGAACCGCACTGAGGTCCTGGTAGCCCTCGTGGTGCTGGTGGCTCTGATCGCCGGCGGCGGATTCTGGTACTGGAATCAGCGGGCGGCCCAGATGGAGGCGGCCGCCGGCGAGCTTCAGGAGATCCAGCAGACCCTCGGGTTCGCCCAGCCCGACGAGGCCGCCGGGGAGTTGCGAAACTTCCTTGCCCGCCACGGCGGCACACCGTACGGGATCGAGGCGCGCCTGGCGCTGGCCGAACTTCTCCTGGGCCAGGGCAACGCCGACGAGGCCATTTCGGTTCTGAGCGAGGTCGCCCCCTCATTTCGTGACCCCCTCCGGGTTCAGGCCACCGAGCTTCTGGCGGTGGCCCTGGAGCAGGCTGAAGACTGGGAGGGAGCGGTGGACGTATATCAGCAGCTGGCCGACCGGGCCGAGCTCCGGTTCCAGCGGCGGGATGCGGCCAGGGGGTTGGCCCGAAGCCATCTGGCCCTGGAAGACACTACCGCGGCCATCGATGCCTTCGAGCGTGCGGTCTCCGAGCTGGACGAAGATGACGACGACACGCGAAACTACTTCCAGATGCGGCTGGCTGAACTCCGGGGAGCTGAAGGCGCCTGATTTCGAGCTTCGGGTGCTTCTGAACCTGTGGAGGGCGGGCTGACCGATCCAGCCTCGATCCCGGATCAGAACACCGTCGTACGAACGCCTCGGGGGCTTCCGGCCTCCGAGGCGTTCTTGTATCCGGCAGCCTTGTGGACCGATTCAGAGAACTCACCCGAGGTTGAGTAGCCAGGGGAAGGCGCCACCTGGGCGGTCCGGATTCCTGTCCGGACCCATCCCACGGGGCCGCCGCCAGGCCGCCGGAACCGGCGGCCTGGCGCTCCCGACGCTGGTCGGACTGCTTCTTGAGCGGCCGTCCAGTGTGGTGAGGAGGACATCATGCTCAGGGTCCAACACCTGAGTCTGCGTGTGCGGGGCTCCTCAGGGGGCATTCCAGGGGCCCGAGAGGGGTTTTCGGCACCCGGAAGCACCGTCGTTCCATTTGTATCGTGGGAAATCGTGGGTTTTCCACAGTGATTCCCCAGGTTCGTATAATATGTATTATGTAAAGTTGTGTGGTTTCCGCTCCGTCCGCGCATCCGGACTCCTCCTCCCTTTCAGGTCAAGGAAGCGGCCTGGCTGACTCCGACTCCTGGATCCCGCCCAGACGTCGCCGGGCGGTTTCAGAAAGGGGAACCTGAGCCAGATCCTGCAGGGCGACCGCCAATCGACTCTCCAGCTCCGGAAGGAGCGCCTCCCTCCGACGGCGATCCCGAATCTCACCGTAGTTGAACGCTTCTCCGAACCGGAGGTGGGCTCGAGCTCCGGGCCGTGGCCGGCTGAGCCAGCGCGGCCACACATCGAACATCCCGTGGATCCCGACCGGGATCAGAGGCACACCGGCCCGCAGAGCCAGGCGCACAGCGCCTCTCCGAAATGGCTGAAGCGCCCCGTCCCAGGAGCGCTCCCCCTCCGGATAGATGCAGACGCCTTCACCGGCATCCAGGATACGCAGGGCCGTTCGAACGGCCTGGGGATCGACCTGATACCGGCGTACCGGAAAGGCTCCCACCCGCGAGAGAAGCCATCGATGCGGCGGTGAGGCGAACTGGGTGCTCTTGGTCATGGAGTGGACCGGGCGGGGACAGAACGACTGGACCAGGAAGGGATCCAATGCGCTCTGGTGGTTCGGAAGGAGGAGAAAGGGGCCACTGGATGGAATGTGCTCGACCCCGTGCACCTCCAGGGAACTCACGGCCCGAAGGAACCAGCGAGCGGGTGGACAGATGGCGCCGTAGATGGGATGCATTCGTGTCTCCTCAGAGCGCCCGGATCCGGGGCTGAAATTCCGCGATTTCTCCCCATCCTCGCGAGCGCCACAGCTCCTCGATGGCGCCACAGATGAGCCCCTCCCACAGGCGAGTGGATGCCTCCAGCAGCTTGAGGCTGACCAAGGCGTGGTCCACCGGGCAGAACTGGATGCTGGAGGAGGACGCCTGCACCGAGCGAATCTCCTCGAGTCGCCAGGATCGGTGACCGTCTCCCGAGTCGGGAAGAAAGGAGAGGGCCTCATCGTCGATCCGTATGATCCCGGCCTCCGGTGGCCCGAATCGCTCGGCGAATCCCAGAAGGCGGGTTCGGTGCCGGATCGGGTCCTGGCCCGAAGCGGTTCGGAGCAGGACACTCGCGTGGTGTTCGGCGAGGGCCACCTCCCTTCCCCACTGGTCCACATCGGCCATCAGTTCGCCCACCGGCACCACTCGGTCACTCCCCCGACCCCGCACCCAGATTCCTCCGACTCGTCCATCCATCTCGAAGCCGGTCCCGCACGCGGAACAGTGCGCGCGGGCTCGTGCGCCCTCCAGGGGTCCAGCACCACAGAGTGGACAGCGATGTAGAAGATCGGTAAGCGGCATGGAGGCGTTCCCCTTTCAGAAGCGAATCGGGACGACGGGGTCAGAGACGTCCGGTCAGATCCAGGAAGCGCAGTTTCCACACACGCCAGACAGCCTCGAATATGATCTTCCGGGACATCTTGCTTTCCCCCTGGTCCCGCTCGGTGAATATGATCGGGATCTCCATGAAGCGAAAACCCGCACGGGATGCACGCAGCTTCAGTTCGATCTGGAATGCATAGCCATTCGACTGAATCCGATCCAGGTCCAGGGCCTCCAGGACCTCCCTTCGAAACATGTTGAACCCCCCGGTGGCATCGGAGATTTCGAGCCCCGTGATGGTCCGAGCGTAGAAGCTGCCGAAATAGGAGATGAGAAGCCGGGACATGGGCCAGTTGACCACGGTCACCCTTCCCTCCACGTAGCGGCTTCCGATGACGAAGTCATACTCCTTGAGTGCCTCGATGAAGTCGGGCAGTACGGATGCCGGGTGGGAGAGGTCCGCATCCATTTCACACAGACGCGCGTATCCGAG
>SKKH01000182.1 GCA_007121555.1 Gemmatimonadota bacterium
ACGCTCCGGCCGGTGTTGTTGTAGACCCACGTGTAGACTACCGCTGCAGGCAGGATGCCCCAGAGGATGTCCCACGGGGTCGGGGTGGACCGGCCGAAGGCAGCGTAATACCCGGGCAGCCCGAAGAGGGGGAGGTGCCAGCTCCACCAGATCAGACCCAGTATGAGGCTGGCCGCCAGGGCGTTCCAACGAAGCTGGAGGCGGTCCAGGAGGTAGCCGCGCCACCCGATCTCTTCCGGGAGGGGGCCGATGATCAGTATGAACAGGACGAACGGAAGAAATGAGGCGGGATCCAGAAGCTGTGCGCCGGCACCCCGGAGGTCCAGGGGGAGGGGCGTGACGTCGGCGATCACGGCCGCGACGCTTGCGATGAGCGTGAGGGTCGGAAACAGGAGCAGGATCAGAGCCCACCATCGCCCCGGAATCCGGCGCGGATCGACGCACCGGCGTCCGAGCTCCACCAGGCCCGACCGGCCGTAGTGCACGGCTGTCGCCGTCAGGCCACCCAGGAGCACCCCGGCCCC
Source organism: Gemmatimonadota bacterium (assembly GCA_007121555.1). GTDB lineage: Bacteria > Gemmatimonadota > Gemmatimonadetes > Longimicrobiales > Gaopeijiaceae > PWLA01. Next base: position 525 of record SKKH01000182.1, read on the forward strand.
GCCCAGGTAGAACAACGCCGAGGCAGGCCAATCCCAGACCGTCTCACCCCACAGGGCGGCCAGGATCCAGAACCCCCAGGTCCATCCATGGGAGAACGCGAGGAAGAGGAGGACGTGCCTCATGGGGGGAAGCTGGAGCAAGGGTCGTGCCTCACCCCACCTCAGGCGAAGCAAGGGAGGACGAGCCCGAACCTCGGACCGGATGACCCACAGGAAGGGGCGAAACGTCCCTCATGGGATCCGGGCTCTCCCTGCATCGTGTCCGCTGGGGCACGACCCGTCCATGGGCCATCGCTCGGCTCCCCTTTTCGCGCATCTCAAGCTGCAGGGAGATCCCGTGCAGGCTGATGCCCTCCTCGACAGCCCCGTGCTGGCGGGCGCCCGCTGCCCCGGCCCTGTCCCGACACCGAGCCGGGCCGCGTTCATCCTCGCGGAGCTCGGCGTTTCGCCGAGTAGGTCGTCGGCCTGCTAGTGTGGTGCGGTCCCCCCATGGTCCGGGCCGGTGCGGGAGGATGCGGCAGGCCTTGGGAGGCCACATTGATCCAGACGCGGCCGGGGACCACGGGGCAGAACCGCGCATCGTCCGGGGTGGTCCGGACCCGCGGTGAAGGATCTTCGTCGTCTTGCTCCGGGAGCGGCGGCCAAGCTACCGTGCGTGTATCCGTTCGCCCCCCGGGCGAGCGGGCTTCACCCCCCTTCTGATCGGGAAGGTAAATTGACGCGATCGCTGATGACCGCTGCGGGACTCGGCGTGGTTTCAGGGCTGCGGAGCATGCAGGGGCTGGCGTGGGTCTCCCGGTCACTCGTGGGGCGGCGTCCGAACCGTCGGGCAGGCCGCCTGGAGCGGTTGCTCTCGCACGACCTGGTGGCCGGCGCCCTGAGCCTGGCCGCGGCCGGAGAACTCGCCTTCGACAAGCACCCTTCCGCCCTCGACCGGCTCCATCCAGCCGCGCTCCTCGGTCGGGCGGCGGCAGGGGCGGCTGTCGGGAGCGTCGCAGCGGGCCGCGACCGGCAGCTCCTCGGGGCACTCACGGGCGCCGGCTGCGCCGTGGCAGGTGCCTACGCCGGCTCGTTCCTGCGGCGGGAAGCGGGCCGGGTCACGCCGCTGCCGGACATCGCTGTCGCCGTTGCGGAGGATGCCCTGGCCGTATGGCTGGCCAGACGCCTGGTGGGTTGATCCATGCGACGACTCACCGCCCTTCTCCTTGCCACATCGGCCGTGGTCGCGGGGGGAGCCTACCTCTGGGTCCACCAGCGGGGGCGCCGCCTCTCCCGGGCGCTGCGAAGCGCCCCCGGATTCTGGCCCGTCCAGACCCCGGAGGAAGGGCGCGGGCCCCTCTTCTTCCGGTCCTACCACCTGGATGTCCGGAACCCCACGGTGAGCGCCCTGGAGGTCATGCAGAAGGTCCAGGCGGACATCGATGCCTTCTCCCCGGTCGAGGTCGCCCGGTTCGAGAAGACCCACGGGGAGGAAGGGGCACTGAACCCGGGGGACGAGTTCTACATCCATATCCGGGCTCCCTGGGACGGTCCGGTCCGGGTGGCCGACGTGGAGCCGCACGAGTTTCGACTGGTCACCCTGGCCGGCCACATGGAGGCGGGAACGATCCGTTTCCGGGCGCTCGAGCGTCCGGGAGGTATCCTCCGGTTCGAGATCACGTCGTGTGCCCGCAGTTCCGGCGTCCTGATCGACGTGGCCTACGATCTCCTGCGGTTGGCCCGGGACGGACAGCAGCTCATGTGGAGCCGGTTCTGCGAGAAGGTCTGTGACGCGTCTGGCGGCGAGGTGGTGGGGAGTGTGCAGGTGCACACCTTTCGCGCACCCTACGGCGAACCGCTGAGACCGGGAGATTCCGATGAGTCTTCGGCCCACGAGGCGGTACTCGGCGAAATCGCGGCGCGGGCCCTGAACTTCGAGCCCCCCGACGACGACGCCCCTCCAGAGGGATGGCATCACGACGACGTGTACGTGGACCTCATTGCGGAGCCCCCAGGTCCCCCCCTCGAAGGCGGCTCGTGGAGTCTCGCGAGGGAGTTCGTGAAGGCCTACCGGTTCCCGGATCCCGGCCTCATCCAGGGGCACTACGATCCCGAAGCGCCGCTGGAAGGGCGCAGTATGTTGCTCCGCGGACGCTTCCTGGGAATGGAGTTTCCGTTCGGTGTGCGCATCTCCCAGGCGTTCGAGGAGACGCGGGACACCCCGGAAGGCCCCCTGCGTGTCTGGGGGTACAGCTACCGCACCCTGGAACACCACTTTGAACGCGGCCAGATCACCTTCATGGTCGGGAAGTACATGGAGAGTGGGCGGGTCATCTTCCGGATACATTCCTATTCCCAGAAGGCTCACATTCCGAACCTCGTGTACCGCTTGGGATTCCGGGTGTTCGGACGCATGCTGCAGACTCGCTTCACCCGCACTGCCCTGGCCCGTACCCGGGACTACGTGGAAGAGCGTCTGGTCCGGGAGGCCTGCCTGGAGGGAGACGGTGTCGCTGCCGAGCTGTTGCTCCGGGATCCTCTGCGTGAGGCAGAGGCTGGAGAGGAACCCCAGGAGTGGTCCACGAGCCCGAGGAGTCCCCGGAGGAGGAAGTGATGCCCCCGAATGTCTGACCTGACCGAGTACGCCGGGAAGCGGGACTTCACACGCACCCCTGAGCCGTCTCCCGACGACGCCCTCCGGTTCGTGATCCAGAAGCACGCCGCACGTAACCTCCATTACGACCTCCGCCTCGAGGTCGGGGGGACTTTCCGGAGCTGGGCGGTTCCGAAGGGTCCGAGCCTCGACCCCGAAGTCCGCACCCTCGCCGTCCAGGTGGAAGATCATCCCCTCGCCTACGGCACCTTCGAGGGCACGATTCCGAAGGGGGAGTACGGCGGGGGCACGGTGATGCTGTGGGATCGGGGACGGTGGATCCCCGGACGTCGTTCGGATGACGAAGTGAACCCGGGCGAGGCGCTGAAACGGGGACGGCTGCACTTCCGGCTCGAAGGGGAGCGACTCCGGGGCGCGTGGCTCCTCGTAAGAACGGAGGGAAAGGCCGGGGAGGACGGGAAGAACTGGCTCCTCCGGAAGATGGAAGACGCGGACGCGCGCCCCGGAGACGAGGCCGGGGTCACCGAGGAGCACCTGACGAGCGTGACGACGGGACGCACGATGGAGGGCATCGCCGGCGGCGATCCGGTCGCGGGTGTTGGCACGCCGACGGCCACCGCACCTCTGGGCCCCCTCCGCTCTCCTCCCTCCGGGGCACCTGAGTCGACCCTTCCACGAACCCTCGAGCCTCAGCTCCCCACACTCGTGAAGGACGCGCCGAAGGGGGAGGGGTGGATCCACGAGCTCAAGTTCGACGGGTACCGCATCCAGGCGCGCATCGAATCGGACGAGGTGACCCTCGTGACCCGTGGGGGCCATGACTGGACGGACCGCTTCCCCGGCGTCGCCGCCGCCCTCGGCGCACTGGGAGTCCACGAGACGTTGCTGGACGGCGAGATCGCCGTACCGGCCTCCGACGGGACTACGGACTTCCAGGCCCTTCAGAACCGGCTCAGCCGGGGCCGGGCGGACAACGTGACGTACTTCCTTCATCTCGTCGAGATCCAGTTCGTCGTTGACCAGCGCGTCGATGGCCTTTGTGAACCGCTTCACCTCGGCGTCGTTCACGTCGGGCTCGGCCTCGAGTCCCACGTCGGCGGGGCTTCTGACCTCACCGTGAAACCGGAGCGTCTCGGCGCGGAGGATCCCGGCCTCGGCCAGGATCGCCACAAGGTACTCCTTGTTCCGCATCACGAAGGTGGCGATCCCCGCGCGCCCGGTGCGCTCCATCACGTCGGCCAGGAGCCGGTAGGCCTTGTTCGTGTCCCCCGAGGGCGTGAGGAAATGGGCGCGCTCGAAGGACAGGGGCGGGATGGAATCGGCCGCGACGAACCGCTTCAGGTCGATCTCGCGCGACTTCCCCGGCGACACCGCCTCGAGCTCCTCGTCGGTGACCACCACCGGGTCTTCGTCCTCGAGTTCGTATCCCCGGGCGATCTCGTCATCCTCTACCAGCCGTTCGCGAGCCGGGCAGTAGAACCTCCGTCGAAGGGGGGTGCCGTCCTCGTCCAGCATTCGCAGCGAGACGCGGGAGCCTCGGCTGGCGGGGAAGAGCCGCACCGGGACGCTGATGAGCCCGAAGCTGATCGTGCCGGACCGGGGAAGGCCCCCCCGCCCGGCCTAGCCATGCTCGATTGCCTCCAGGCTCGCCTCGAGGAGTTTGAGGAGCTCGTCCGAGCCCTCCTCTTCCTCCTACGCCTCGGGCTCGACCGTCCCCCCTTTCCGCTTGATCTCGATGAGCTTGGCCACCCGTTCCCGGTAGTCGTCCCGGTACCGCTCCGGCTCGAAGTCCTCTTCCAGCGCCTTCACGAACTTCTCGGCCATGTCGAGTTCCCGCTTCGCCAATTCGCGGCCGGTGGGCGCCTCCAGCTCCGTCGCCGAGGTGACCTCGCCCGCGTGCCGGAGCGTCACCAGGAAGAGGTGGCCCTCCCGGGCCCGCAGGGCGCCGACGTAGCGCTTCTTTCACATGACCCACCGGGCGACCCCCTCCACCCCCCGGGACTCGAGGGCGCGGGCAAAGGCATAGTAGGCAGCGTCGCTGCCGTCGGGGCCCAGGGAGTACGGCTGCGCGTACCACTGGTGGTTGATGAGGGAGGGATCTACGAACCGCGTCACCTCGATGTCGCGGGACGCCTCGGGCTCGAGTGCCTCCCGCTCCTCGTCCGAGAGGACGACCATCCGGCCAGCCTCGACCTCGATCCCCCGCTGTGCCTCGGCGAACTCCACCGTGGCCTCGGTATGGGGGTTGATCATGCGCTCCTCGAGGGGAACCAGGTCGTCCGCATGGAGGAGCCGGAAGCGGATGTTCCGGTCCTGCACCGCCGCGAACAGCTTGACGGGGAGCCGGGTGTCGCCGAAGCCCAGCACCGCCTTCCACATGGCCCGGACGCTCACGCCCCCTCCTCCGCTGCGTCTTCCTTCTCCGTGCGGCATCTGGCGCACTCGCAGAGTGGGCAGTGCGGGCCGTCGCAGTTCACGCAAATCACCTCCATCTCGAGCACGTAGGGCTGGAGGCAGACCTCGCATCGCTCCCCGCCCCCGAGCCACCATGGGGGCGTCTTCGTCGGTTCGGAACGTGGCGGCACCATGGGCTTCCTCTGGATCGGGGGCTGGGGTTGCGGCACCGTCATCTCTTATTCCTCCGCGTGAAGGCCACGTTCCACATCTCGGGACCCCGCTCACCGAGAGGGCTCCCGAAGAGGGGTTCGCGAGGTCGACTCCCTGAAGGACGAAATGCAGGCTCGGCGACGCACCAGTGGTGTAAAAGGGTGCCCACTTCTCAACGAGCGAGTTCGCAACTCAGAATCCGACGCGGTCCACGAATCCGTCCGACTTGCCGCCCTGAGGTCCTACGACATCCTCGATACCCCGCCCGACGGCACCTTCGACCGGGTGACCGCACTCGCGGCCCGTATCTTCAATACACCCATCGCGCTCGTGTCGCTGGTCGATGAGGACCGCATCTGGTTCAAATCCCGGCATGGCCTCGCTGCGGATGAGATCGGAAGAGACCCGGGGCTCTGTGCCTCTGCGATCTTCAGCCCCGACACCTACGTGATTCGCGACGCGCTGAGCGATCCGAGGACCCTCGCCAACTCCCTCGTAGCAGGAGAGTGCGGGCTCCGGTTCTATGCGGCCGCGCCGCTCGTCACCCGCGACGGCTTCCGGTTGGGTACGTTGAATGTCATCGACTTCGAGGCCCGGGACTTCACGGAGGAGGACCAGCGCACGCTCGCCGAACTCGCCGGGGCCGTCATGGACCAGATGGAGCTTCGCATCTCTTCACGGAAAGCCGTCCGGAGCCTTTTGACACTGAGCCGGCATGCGCCGGAGCAAGACGCCGAAGAGGGGCTCGGCACGAAGGGTACGACGACCATCTGCGCGTAAACCAAGAGCGTCCTGGTCGATGGGGATTGGATGACGCTCGAGGCCATGACGCACGGGCCCGGGGGGCGACCGCTTGCAGGGGAGGAGGGGGGTCCAAGACGCTCCGTGGAGGCCGCGGGCGTCCGTGTGGCCGGACCAAGTCCGGTTTCGTCGACAGGGCATCGCTCTGCGTACCTTCCTCAGTCCGACCCGATCTTCCACTCCGTAAAGGACGGGACGCCTAGCGAGATGGAGACCCCGAGGCCGACGCCCAGGATCGCCGGGGCCTTGGCCCCGTCCCGTTGATACACCGCGTCGTAGACGCTCCCACCGACCAGCAGCCCCAGCGCCACCCCGCCGAGGGCGGCGGCCCCCGTCGCCAGGGGATGGCCCGCGCCCCCACTGGCCCGCCGTGCCCCCACGAACACGCCGGGTACGGTGCCGAGCACTGCACCGAACGCCAGGTCCAGGCCCGGAAACATGGTGTAGTCCCTGGGCTTCCCCCAGAGGAGGTGACCCACCCCCGCGCCGACAGTTGCACCCACGACACCCCCAACCGCCGTGCCGACGAGTACCCTGCGGTACGACGGATCGCCACCGACCCTGTCCACGGGGACCGGGACCGCCAAATCGGTTGGGGCAGCAAGCTGGTCCTGCACCTCTTCGGTCGCGATTCCAGACCAGGACTCATCCAGAACCTGTCCGTGCCCCGCCTCGGCGTGGAGGAGTCCGAGCGCAAACAACATCGCCGCAGTAGCAAGTGACCGCATCTGGTTCCCTTCATCTGAAAGCAAGGCCTCAAAACGGACCAATCCATGCTTCAGGCCTCGGAGCGCCGGCGAAGTAGAGGACCCTGGATCGTTATCGGGGATGAGCGATCGGGCGCTGGAGCCCCACCCCTCGTGAAGGCGTATCCCATCTGGATCCTCACGGTTCCTTCGAGGTCGACCGGCCAAGCGGTCAGCCGCTGGGTCCGGGCCCCGTTGAGCCCACCGGGCGGGAGAGGCCCCACCAGCGGCTCCCGAAGAGCAGTTCCAGCCCGATCCCGACCATGGGATACCCTGTTCGACTTTGGGAGAGCTCGTCCCGCGGCCAGGAGTATCCCGCCACGAACTCGCCGAAGAGATAGGGCCTCCCCAGCGGATGCCGGTAGATGGCCCGGGCGCCGTAATCCTGCACGGGAACCTCTGCCGACGTGGCGCCCAGGGCGAAGATCTCGGCGGCGATGGCCCGCCGGGAACCGAGATTGCGGTAGAGGAGCCCCGCGTTGCGCCACACCAACCCCTCCGAGGCCTCGGACAAGGTGGCGATCCCGCTCCAGTGGAAGAGGAGCGGAGGGGACAGCGAATGGTGGAAGTCGGCGCCGAGCGTCACGCCGAAGCCCTCCCGGCTTCGCCAGAAGAGGGTCTCCTGCAGGCGCCAGGCGGAGCGTGAACCTGGAGCCAGGTCCTGCCGCCACCGCGACTGAGCGAAGACTTCCGGCGAGGTGACTCCTCGAACGCCGACCCGGAACTCCCCTTCCCCGGCCCAGTCGGGCGCCCGGATCCCCAGCCCTCCAATCCACTCCCGGGCGGCGTCCAGCTCTGAGGTGGCGGAGCGCACCGTGGAGTGCTGTTCCCGATCCTCCACGATCCCGGCCCCGGGGCCCCGTCCCAGGAAGAGGTTGACGCGGCGCTCGAGGGTGGGGAGATCGTACCTGAGATCCAGGCGGGCATCCGCGTCGACGCCGTCAAAGTCCCGATACAGGCTGGAGAGCTCCGCCCGCCCCGAGGTTCTCCGGGCCGCGGCCACATCTCCCTGGCCGCCGAAGAGCCCATCAACCCAGAGCGTGGCCCCGCAGAAGGTCTCCTCCAGTACCTGGCGACTCCGGTCCACCGCGGCGTCCTCTTCCTCGGCCTGCCGACAGAGATCCCGGAGCCCCGGGGCTTGTTTCCCTTCCGGGGCTACTTGCTCCTGGTCTTCCGGGGCCTGAACATGGCCGTCGTCTGGAGGTCCGGAGGGGGGGCCAGGGCCGGGCCGCGGCGCCGAGGCACACCCCACCGCAACGGCAACCATAGCAAGGGTCAGCCCAAGGTGCCGTCCGAGGGCGGTAGGTCGGGGGTATTCGGCAGGGAACATGGATGCTCCTACCCTCGCTCCCTTCGCACCGATCCTCCCGGTTCCAGACCCACGGGTCTCGCGCCGGCAGGCCCGGTCGCGGACAGACGCGCCGGGAACGGCCGGGAACGGGGGAATGGGCTGACGAGGAGATCCATCGCGGCCAAAGCGAAAGGGCCCAGGGGAGAAACCCCCTGGGCCCTTTCGCCAGGCGTCAGCCGCGACCGCTGTCTTACAGACTCAGGCGTGCTGCCCGGCGTGGACACCCTCAGCCAACTCCTCCACCATCTTGGAGTTGAAATCGTCGAGATCCGCAGGGCTGCGGCTGGTCACCAGCCCGGAGTCCACGACCACGGACTCGTCCACCCACTCCGCACCTGCATTGACGAGATCGGTGCGAATCGACGACCAGGAGGTCATCCGACGCCCATCGGCCGCACCGGCTTCGGCGATCATCCAGGGGCCGTGACAGATGGCGGAGACCGGCTTGCCGTCCTGGAAGAAATCGCGGACGAACTTCACGGCGTCCTCGTTCATCCGAAGCCGATCGGGGTTGATGACACCTCCCGGGAGCACAAGACCATCAAAGGTCGATGCCTTTGCGTTCGGGACGGTGGTGTCGACCGGAATGGTCTCTTCAGACCAGTTTCCGTCGGACCACCCGCGAATCGAATCCGAGGAATCGGGGATCGAGACGATTTGAACTGTCGCGCCGGCCGACTTCAGCGCCTCCATGGGGGAGGTGAGCTCGGATTCCTCGAACCCGTCGGTGGCAAGAATGGCCACGGTGCGGGTGGAAAGATCGTGTTGATCTTCGGATCGATTCGTAGTGTCAACTGTCATAGTGTATCCAATCTTGGTCGAGAGAGTCGAAGTCAGTTGGTGCGATCGGATCGTGTCCAATGCAAGCAATGTCCAGCACCCGTCGCATGATATTGTGTTACAACAACTTAAGGCGTTTGGTCCGGGCGATTCCCCATGGGTCGTTCAAGGCGGAGGGAACGAGCGACCCTCCTGCAGGAGAGCCTGGGCGGTCCGGGGCGAAAGCTGGATACGCAGATATCCCGTCTGGTCGCGGACGTGCGGCCCCACGGATGCCCCTCCGTGGACCCGCCGAGATTCGAGGTGGAGATCATGGGCTACAGCCCATGGCGAATCCTCAGACACGTCCTTAACCTGTTCTTGACTCCACTGGCATGGCAGTGCCCCCCACGACGGATCCACCCACCGCCGGAGAGAACGGCTTGAAGATCTGCCTCCTCACGGATCAGGACCTCTCCAAGCCCCTCGACGAAAGCGGCTTCCCATGTGATCCCCGGCCCTATCTCTCCGAAGCCGAGTGGCACCTGGGGGTTCTGGAGGCAGGCCGGTCGATCCGTCAGGTCATGGACCTGGCTCAGAAGGGATTCGACCTCTTCTTTAACCTCTGCGACGCCGCCTGGGACGAGTCCCGTCCCGGGATCGAGGTGATCCAGACCCTGGAGCGGCTGAACGTCCCCTTCACCGGCGCCACCTCCGAGTTCTTCGAGCCCACGCGGGAGGCGATGAAGCGGGTTAGTCACGCCTGGGGGATCGATACGCCGCGGTACCTGATGGCCTACCAGGACCGCGACGTGGAGCGAGCCCTGGACACCCTCCGATTTCCCCTCATCGTCAAGCACCCCAGCAGTTATGCCAGCACCGGGCTCACCCGGAGCTCCCGGGTCACGGACGCCGACGGGCTCCGTCGGCAAGTGGGAATCATGCTCAAGCAATACCAGGGCGCCCTCATCGAGGAGTTCATCGACGGAGGAGAGGCCACGGTGCTGGTGGCCGAGAACCCGGACGATCCCCGGAATCCGGTGACCTACGTCCCCGTGGTGTACCGCTTCCCTCCCGGGGAGACATTCAAGCATTACGACCTGAAGTGGACCGACTACCACGGCCTCATCGCTGAGCCGGTGCAGGACGACGTCCTGGATCAAGGCCTCCGCAGCGCCTCGTCCGACTTCTTCCTGGGGCTCCGGGGGGCCGGATACGGACGATGCGATCTGCGGATCGACGCCGAGGGTCGACCCTGGATGCTCGAGATCAACCCGAACCCCGGGGTCTACTATCCCCCGGAGGATCCGGGTAGCGCGGACCTGATCCTGGCCAACTCGCCGGGAGGCCACCGCGGGTTCACGGAGCAGGTCGTGAAGGCGGCCCTGGCTCGACATGCCCGGCGCCAGCGGGGATGGGAGGTCCGCCCGCAGCCCGGCGGGGGTTATGGAATCTACGCAATCCGCCCGTTCCGCCGGGGCGAAACCATCATGGTCTTCGAAGGAACGCCCCACACGCTCGTGACCCTCAGCCATGTGGAAGCCACCTGGGAGGACCCGGAGCGGACCTGGTTCGACCGCTACGCCTGGCCCCTCACCGACGAGGTGTGGGTCGTGTGGAGCGACGACGCCATGACATGGAAGCCGGTGAACCACGGATGTGAACCCACCGCCTGGCTCCGGGGACTGGATGTGGAGGCCCGACTCCCCCTGGAGCCCGGTGACGAAATCACGCTGGACTACGCCACCATGTGCAACGAGCGGATGCCGGACTTCACGTGCCACTGTGGGGCGCCCGCCTGTCGGGGCGTGATCCGGGGAACGGACTATCTGAAGCCCTTCGTGGACCGGTACGGCGGCCACGTGACCGACTGGGTGGCCCGGAAGCGCGCGGCCCGTCATGCAGTCCGGCGGCGGAGGGCCGGATCTCCCTGAGCCGGCGTTGACATCGGTTCCCGCCCCGGGACCGATCCCCCTGGGCCGGGGCCGTGATGGGGCAGGGAGGAGAAGTCTGTGGCCTCGCGCTGTACGCACAACCTGAGGACCTGATGGGGCTCTTTGAGGTCGATCCCGTCGAGCACGGGGGCCTCGGAGCCTTGGGCGCCCTGGAAGGACGCGTGATCACCCTCCTTTTCGAGACCGCCCACGACCTGCCCCGGCCCATGCGGCGGGAGGTGGCCCGAAAGGGATAGGAGGTGGCGTCACCCTCGGCGTACCCCACCCTCGTAGTGATGAACACTCCGAGGAGCCCTACCGCGCCGCCATCGCCGTGGTCCACGACGTCGGGAATTCGCTCCACTCGTCGGGCATGGGCGAGCCGACGATCATCACCCATGTGAAGAAACGCGGCGGCGTTCGTGTGGTTCCTGGTGGCGGTGGAGGGGGTGCCCCTGGCCGACCTCCACGAGGGTGACCTCCGATCGTTCCTCATGGACTGGCATCCAAGCACTTGGCATCAGCCAGGCCCAGGCGAACCGAAGAGCGCTCCGCGAAATGGCCCTCAGCCCTCGCCGGCCTCCGGCGGGGTTGTGCCCAGGGCGGTACGTGGGGCGGACGGGGAGGAGGCCTCGGGCGACGCGGTCGAGGGCCTCGCCTGATCCGTGCCCCCCGGGTCGAGTCCTGCAGCCCCCGCCATGCCCATGATGCCGGGGACGTTCAGGGAATCGGCCAGCCCCGACGGGACCACCATCAGCGAACCCCGCTTCGCGATGCTCTCGTAGAGCATGTTCATGGCCCGAAGGTTCATGGCCTCGGGGCGGTCGCGGTAGAGCTCCGCGGCCTCCACGAACTTGTGCGCGATCTCGGTTTCGGCGGTGCCGAGGATGATGCGGGCCTGCCGCTCCCGCTCCGCCTGGGCCTGCCGCGACATGGCGTCCTCGAGCGCCTGCGGAATGATGACGTCGCGGATCTCCACCGATTGCACCTGGATGCCCCAGTCGTGCATCTTTCGGTCCAACGATTCCTGAAGGCTCCCTCCCAGCTCCTTCCGGGACTGGATCAACTCGGCAAGGTCGTGCTTTCCGATGGAGTCGCGAAGCGCGGTCTGGGCGGCCAGGATCACGGCCTCCCGGTAGTCCTGCACCTCCAGGGCCGCCCGCTCGGCGTCGTAGACGACCCAGAACGCGATGGCGTCCACGTCCACCGGGACCGTGTCCCGGGTGAGGCAGGACTCGGCGCCGAAGGCCGTCGTGCGGATGCGCTGGTCGATATGATAGCCCACCCGGTCCACGATGGGGATCAGAGCGAAGAAGCCCGGGCCTCGGAGCCCCTGGTACCGCCCCAGACGGAGCACCACGGCCTTCTCCCACTGGTCGGTGAATTTGATGGCCGACCCTGCGAAAAGGGCCACTGCCGCTCCCGCCACACCGGCGGCAACCACCGGGAGGCCGGCCAGGAAGATCGGGAGCCCGACCACGGCACCCGCGGCGAGCCCCGCGACGAGTGCCGGGACCGGGTAGCGATCCTCGGTCGGCCTGGACTTGGTTTCAGGGTTGGCGGGCCGCGAGCGCAGTGCGCGGTTGGAAGCCGACGAACTCATGGGTTGCTCCGGGGTTCGGGTTCGGTGCCCCGCCAGTCCGCCACCGCCTCGACGACATCGTCGGGGGTGAACCCCAGGGATTGTGCCCGTTCCACGGCCTCGCGCGCCAGGTCACCCAGGGCGCGCTGGCGGCGATGCTCCTCCTCGGGAGGGGGTGCGAGGCTCACGAAGGTGCCCTCGCCGGGACGCACTTCGACCACGCCAAGCCGTTCCAATTGCTCGTAGGCACGCCGCACGGTGCGGGGGCTCGTCGAGAGCGCCACCGCGAGTTCCCGCACCGTGGGGAGACGCGCCCCGGCGCCGATCTCGCCGTCCACCACGCCCTCCCATATCCGGTCGGAGAGGAGGGTGGTCATGGGTTTATGGCCCGCATCCGCCAGGTCGAGGCGGAGCCGGGCGAGCAGCGAGTCAGTCATGGAAGGATCGAGGGCAACGGGGACTCGGGAGACTCGCGTCGTATGGATGCGAACCGGCCGGGACGGAAGAAATCACGTCCGCCTTCGCTTCAGTACGCCCGAGCCGCCCGAAAGCTTCAGGAGTGCGTCAGATGGCGCCGGGCGCTCCCCCGCGCCCGGCCTGGATCCCAGGCCCCTTCCCTACCCGATCCACGATCTTGGGAGTGACGGCTCAGCAGATCCACCACCTCTGCTTTCGCCTCGCTGATCATCGCCTGGCGGACGCTGACCCTTTCAGCGTCTCTGTTGCCAGCTCAGGACGCGCCGGCGTTTTCTCCCACCGACCGGTTGCCGTTCTCCGCCTTCGGTGCGTACGATCAATGCTGCGGCGGGAGAATCCGCGAGCGTCCTTGCGCTTGTTTACCGGGACGTTCGCCTCCCACTGCATCGGCGTCTACGACCACCCGTCCTCCCCACCCTCCCGACGCCACGCATGAGCCCGGTCGAACACCTCATCGTCCTCGTCTCGATCATCATCGGCCTCGCGATCGTCGATCTGCTCTCCAGCCTGCGCCACCTGATCCGCAACCGGGATCGTGTGCGATTTCACTGGCTTCCGCTCACCTGGACCGCGCTGATCTTCTTGCAGTTGGTCCAGATATGGTGGACGTATTTCTATTCCCTGCAGGCGGATATCTGGAGGAGCTATTTCGCCTATGCATTCCTCCTGATGGTGCCCGTGCTCTTGTATCTGATCGCGTCGTGGATCCTGCCCGATCGAGACGAGGCGGGGCAGATCGATCTGAGGGAATACTATTTCCGCGAGAACGGCTGGATCTTCGGCCTGATCTCCCTCGCCGTAGTGGTCCAGATCGCCAGCGAGCTGCTCCAAGGCGTTGATCTGTTTCATCCGGCTCGGATCATCCAGCTGACTGGAGCGAGTTTGTTCGCCTCCCTCGCATGGACCAAGAACATCCGCTACCACGGGGCCGTGACGCTCCTCATGATCGGCCTTTTCGTGACCTTCGCGGTGGTCTATACGGTGCGCCTCATCTGACGATCTGCTCGGGAGCCCGGAGCACTTCGCCTTCCCGAATACTGCACGGCGAGGGGCCGGCGAGGATTCGCTGCTCCTCTTCCCCTCTCCCGTGGCGGGAGGGTGAACCGCCCCGGGACTGCCGGAGGCCTCAGAGCTTGAGAGCCCGAGGTGGAGGCGGCGGAGGGTATCTCCGGTGGGGATGGCGACCCATCCTCAAGGTGGACGTCAGGCAAGCCCGGGAGGGGGAGCGAGAGGACCAGGGCGTGAAGATCCTTCAAGGTCTTGCGCATATCTTACGCACCTCCCGCAGCCCGCAGGCGCCCCCGCCGGGGCGGCGCCTGGCGCGCTTCGTTCCCCCCGGAACGCCGGGTGACCCGTCAGAGAAGCAAGGGCTCTGGCAGCGGCGCTAAGCCGCGAGGGCCCTTGGAGCCTCACGGCGCGAAACATGCATCTGTTATGGTCACGCCGATTGCAGCGACCACGACCACATGCTAATTGAGGAGATCAAAATGGGCGACAAGGACAAGAAAGCGAAACGGAAGGGCGCTGAGCACGAGGTAAAAGGCACCAAGAAGGAAGTCGAGGGCAAGGTCGAGAAGGAGGTGGGGAAGGTTACCGATGACCGCTCCAAGCAGGCAAAGGGCGCGGCGAAGGAGGCGGCGGGCAAGGTGCAGAAGAAGGCCGGTGAAGCCACGCGGAAGTCGGCCGACTGAACCCACCCCAGTGAAGCTGGTACGCCGCTCCGCGGTCTGCTTCGTGTCGCCCGTTTTGATCGGGGCTGGCTGGCTCGATCCGTTCGGGAGGAATGCCGGGCTTGATCCAGTCTACGGAGAGTTGGGAGCGGCGGGAGATGGCGGAGGAGACCAATGGCACCCCGCTGTCGCGGTCTACCAATACCAGGGTGAAGCGAGCCCAACAAGGAAGAAATGGCCCAGTGACGTAAACCGCGTCACTGGGCCATTTCTGTGTTCCTGGGCCACTCGGCCCATAGTGGAGGCGGCGGGACCCACTGGTTCATGAACCGCATCACCGACCCGTCGCGGAATCGCGGGAGCCAGAGGGGAGAGTCCGGATCGCGCTGCAGGGTCAGGTCCCGATCGAAGAGGGCGTGCGCGGTCTCGGCGCCGTACTGGGGCTCTGAAAGCAGGGTGAGCCAGCCGAACCCTGGCTCAGTGACTCTGGGGTCTCCGACACTCGGGGCGATACAGTAGCGGCCACCTGGGCGAGGCCGGACGCCCCATCAGGCCGAAAGGGCGGCCTGGATGATCGGCTTCGCCCAGGCCGGAACGGTCCTCAGATCGACGACCTGTCCAACCCCCCCGTTCTTCATGTGGAGGAGCTTCTCCGGCCGGGGCGCCTCGCCCCCAGCGAGGTCCACGTTCCGGCGGTTGTCGAAAAGAGCGAGTTCGTACACTTGGGGGAGGAGGCGGATTCA
>SKKH01000130.1 GCA_007121555.1 Gemmatimonadota bacterium
TCGCCAGGGGTCGTGAAGACGTGTTCGAATCGGTCCCCTTCGAACATCATCCCGGAATCGAAGGCCTCCGCGCCCACCGGCAGTCTCACCTGGTCCGGGTCCCTCACCCCCCGAGGGTCGGCCGTCACAGTGTGGACTTCACGGGTCGTGTTTCGCCACACGACCGTATCACCGACCTGGACTTCGAGGGTGTCCGGGAGGAATGCGAGGTCGTCGGTCATGGTGACTTCGAGCACTCCCGCCCGGGGCTCAGACGGAGCCTCCGAAGTCCCTCCTCCACGACGAAAGTAGCGGGCGAAGGTGACGGGGATCGTGAACTCGAACCCCCAGGTGGTCCGGTCCCGAACGGTGGCGCCCTGCAGGGTGCCCGTGCGGGCATTCGTGGCCTGGATCGAGAAGGTGTGCGGGGTGGTGGGGATCCGGAGCTGCACCCCGCCTCCCCAGACCGGCCCCGCCCGCTCTCCATCGATCCAGAGCGATCCGAGATCGGCGGTGAGGGCGAGGTTCGGGCGAAGCGAGGCGACCCCGCCGGCCGAGAGGCCCCACCCACGGACCCCACTCCCCCGGGCGTCACTGAATCCCCGTGCGGCCCCGAGGAGCCGGAAGACTCCCAGGGGAACGCCCAGAGAGAGCTCGCCATCGAGGCTCCCCGCCGCGGAGTTATAGGCGCCGGTGACCCCCAGCTCGGCCGGCGTCCGTTCCGGATCCAGAGGCGCCCACCGTCCGAAGAGCTCCACCTCGTTGAAGACCCCCGGGGTCACGAGGGAGTTGCTGGCGTACTGGATCCCCAGGACCGTCCGCCCCGGTAGCGGCAGGGCGGCGAGGAGCGTCGGGGAGTTCACCAGTTTGTCGTCGTCTCCCCCGTTCACGACCCAGAACCGGTGGAGGAGGTGGAAGTGGAGGGCGCCCGGACTGCCCACCCACCCCCCTGAGAGGTTCGGAGACCGGTCCGTGGCCTCCTGGGCTTCACCGGGGGAGACGGCCAGGAGGATGGCGACGACGAGGGCCAGGGAGAGGCACGCCGACTCTACTCTCCGTGGCGCCCTCACGGCACGACCCGGATCGTCCCCACCATCCCCAGGGCCTGGTGGGGTTCACAGATGTAGGGGTAGTCGCCCGGCTCATGAAAGGTGTGCTCGAAGACCTCGCCCTCGGACTCGAGGACGGCCCGGGTCCACTCTTCGTGACCGTCCGGAGTGATCGTGTGGACCACGTCCCCGCCGTTCACCCACCGAATGGTGGTGCCCGCCTCGACGGTGACCTGGGACGGACTGAAGGCGTCGGCCCGGAGGGTCACCTCGACGGTGCCGGTCTGGGGGGCGGTGGGAGGATCGCTCTCTCCGCACCCCGTCACCAGGCCGAGTATCGCGACGGCAAGAAGAGTCAGGAGAGCGGATGGACGCGGTCGGCTGGAGTCCATGGCGTTCAACCCGTCGTTCAGGTGCGCGGCTCGGGAACCGGGGGCGGTGGGGGCGACTCAGTCGTCCTCCACCCGAATGATTCCGGTCATTCCGGCGTGGACCGTACAGAGGTAGGAGAACTCCCCTTCGGAATGGAAGGTGTGTTCGAAGGTCTCTCCCTCGGAACTCAGATTCGCCTCGTTCCACTCTGTGTGGTCGACCGGGGTCACGGTATGGAAGATCTCGGCCTGGTTGACCCATCGAACAGTGGTCCCGGGAGCGATCGTCCGGTCGCTTGGGTCGAAGGAGGCCGCTCGTGCGAGGATCTCGACCGTCTGCGGTCCGTTGTCGCCGTTCTCGTCTCCGTTCTCATCCTCCTCCCGGAGGAGGATCGTCACCTCGGTCGTCTGGCCCGCCTGCACCTGCAGAGCGACCGGCATGGCCTGCCCCGGGTCCAGCTCAAACCCCGCCGGAGCGGTGACCTCCAACGACCACGCGCCGGGGGTGAGTTGAGAGAAGGAGAAGGTGCCCCCCGATCCCGTGGTGGCGGTGTGCTCGTCGTCCATCCTCCAGATCCGGACGGACGCCCCGGCCACCCCCTGGCCCGCCTGGTCCTGGACGACCCCGGATGCGGAGCCGTGCTCCGGGGCCAGGGGATCGTCGTTGTCCCCGCAGCCTGAGAGATAGAGGAGTCCGACGAAGATGCCGACTCCGATGAACACGATCCCCTGCGAACGCGGTCTTCTGAACATGGCGAACCTCCCGGATCGGAGTGGGGCGGACCCGGACCTCCGGCCCACCGCCCTGGAACCGCACATCCCTATGTGCGATTCTACGCCTCCCCCCTGCCCATGTCAACGATTATGCGCGGGATGATGCCAAAGGGAGTGCTTTCCACTTCTGATTACAATTAATTCCGACGTTTCGCCTTCAGTCCAAAGAAGGGGGCGCCGAGGGATGTCCGTCGAGGGGGAGGGCCCGGGTCTCCTTCGAGGTGGTGAGGACGATGGTGGTCTTCGTGGTCGCCACCCCGGGGATCGGCTGGATCTGGCGATCGAGGAGGTCGGCCAGGGCACCCGTGTCTTCGACCCTGACCTTCACGAAGAAACAGTCCTCGCCCACCACCCGATGGATCTCCTGCACCACGGGGAGACGACCCAGAGCTCCGGTGATCTCAGGAGCGCTGGCTCCCTCCCCGGTCTGCACACGGACGAAGGCCACGAGACCAAAGCCCAGGGGTCGAGGGTCGATCCGGGCCTCGTATCCCTGAATCACCTCGGCCTCCTCGAGCTTGCGAATCCGCTGGAACACCGCCGAGGGTGCGAGCTCGATCCGCCGAGCGATCTCCGCGTTGGAGATCCGGGCGTTCTCCTGGAGAAGGAGAAGGATCGAACGATCCTTGGCGTCGAGTTCCATCGGCTGCCTCCGGGATTTCTGCCACAGCGAGCGTCGGGAGTCGACGCTCAGTTCATCGATGGATCGAAGGGAATCCGGGCCATCCTCGCATACTCTGGTCCTTTTCGCTTCAGGAGGGTCGCCCAGAGGCGGTCCGGGGCGGCGCTGAAGACGTCGTCGGCCCGAGGCTCGTCAAGGATCCACGCCTCCTCCTCCAGCTCGGACTCGAGCTGGTCGGCACCCCATCCGGCGTGCCCTGCGAAGACCCGGGCGCGGAGGATCCCGGAGCGGAGTTCCGCCGGGATATCCCCGGTCAGGAACCCCACGGACCCGAAGATGGGAACGTCCAGCAGGTCGGGACGGACGGTCTCGACAAGGAGCACGGGCTCATCGGGGGCCACGGGGCCGCCCTCGAAGAGCGGCGCTCCCGTTTCGACGAGATCGGCCAGGGGGGGAACCGCTTCCTCCACCGTCATGCCCAGGGGCCGGTTCAGGATGACCCCCACCGCCCCCAGGGCGTCGTGCTGCCCCATGAGGACCACGGTATGGCGGAAATTGGGGTCGTAGAGGCCCCCATCCGAGATCAGGAGCTGGCCCTTCAAACGTGCCACGAAACTCTCCTTGTGAGATCCGCTCCAAGAGGTCGTTCGGGTGGGGGTTACCCCCACCGGAGATGGCAGGGTCCGGGCCAGGCGCAGGAGGAGGCGATGCGAAGCACTTGAAGGGGTCCTTCTCCTCGTTGCTGATCCCCGGCTCAGTCCGTACGTTGCGCTGGTCCGTGGGTCAGCGGGCCTGAGGCTTCGGTCCGGAACTGGCACAAGGCGGCTCCTGGCCCCTCGATCCGCCTGGGGGCGCCCGGGGGCTGAACCCCCCGGGGCGCCGCTTGCGCCGGCGTTACCGATGACCCGTCATGAGAACTTCCCACTTGCGCGCCATCGTTTTCGTCCTCCTCGTCGCGGCTGCCTGCACGCTCCCTCCCCCTGCGGCGGTTCCCCTTCCGACCCTCGCGGACGAGGTCGAGATCAGACGGACCGACTACGGGGTGCCCCACATCCTCGCCGAGAATCTGCGCGCCGCGGCCTTCGCCCTGGCGTGGGTCCAGCTCGAGGACCATGGCCCCGACATCATCCGCGGTCTGCACTCGGCACGCGGCCGCATGGCGCTGGTTGAGGGGCCCGAACGTATCGACTCCGATGCCCGTGCCCGGCAGCGCCACGCCCGGGCACTCGAGACCTTCGACCGGTTGAACCCCGACACGCGCGACGTCTACCTGGGCTTCGCGGAGGGGATGAACCACTTCATCCGGGTCCACCGGGACGAGCTGCCCGAGTGGATGGAGCCCGACTTCACCGGGCCGGACATCCTGGCCCGGGACATCACCTGGCCCTCCGACGGCGCCATGGCCGCGTTCCGTCGACGGCTTCTGGACGACCCGACCGACCCGGCGCTGCTCGCGCAGGACGACCGGGGCGATTGGGGGCGGGCCCCTACCGCTGAAGGGAGGGAGGTCCCATCGGACGGGGCTGCTGCGGACCCGGTTCGATCCTGTTCTGGGGTTTCTGCCGGCCCGGCCCAGGCCCCCGAGAACGTGGGCTCGAACGCCTGGGCCCTGGCGCCCGAGCGCACCGCAGCCGGCCACGCCATCCTGCTCAGAAACCCTCACCTGTCCTGGACCGCCGGCTACTATGAGGCACACGTGCGGGTGCCAGGGACGCTCGACTTCTACGGGGACTTCCGGATCGGTGGACCGTTCACGGTGATCGGAGGCTTCAACCCGGACCTGGGGTTCGCCACGACCAACAACCAGAGCCGGTCCCATGAGTTCTACGCGTTCCGGAGCGATCCGGAGCGACCGAACCACATCGTGGTCGACGGTGTCTCCGTCCCCCTGGACCGGGAGGCCGTCACCGTAGA
>SKKH01000018.1 GCA_007121555.1 Gemmatimonadota bacterium
CCCAGGAAGGTCTCCTGCTCGATCATCCGGGCCAGGCGAGCGTGGTTCAGCATCCGCTCCACGGCCAGGACCTGGTAGGCCCGGATCCGTTCCACCACCCCGGCGTGCTCGAGCCGACGGAGGACCTCGAGATCCAGTGCCCAGTGGGGGGTCTGGAAGACGTGCTCGTCCAGGAAGCGGAAGGCCTCGCGCTGGTAGTCGGCGGGGACCTCCTCGTAGATCCTCCCTTCCTCGCCCACCCGCTTGTGGTGGGTGAAGGTTCCACCCACCGCCGCCGCGGCGTGCTCGGCGTAGCGGTTCCACTGGGTCAGGAACTGGAGGTGGTGGGTCTCCAGCTCGTAGAAGTCGTCCAGGTCGTCGACGAGCCAGTCCAGCATCGCCGCCGCAGCCACCTCCAGGTTCTCCATCCCGTAGCGGGCGGCCCGGACCGGGTCGTCACTGATCCCCTCGGTCATCCGGTAGGGATCCCACTCCACATCCATCCCGAACTGGGCGTAGCCGAAGCGGAACCAGGGCTCATCGGACCGCTCGGTGATCCACTCGTTCAGCGCCTCAGCCTCGTCCTCGGCGGTCTCGGCCTCGAGGATCGGCCGGTACCCCCACATGACGGCGAACCTGTCCCAGATCCCGATCCGCCGGTTGTGGTCCACCCCGTCGCCGGGCTGGGCCACGTAGTTGAACCGGGTCCGGCCCACCGAGGAGCCCGAGTGCCCCATCCGGGCGGTGAAATCGGCGCTCCTGAGCGAGTCCACCGGAAAGACGAAGTTGGCCCGCTGGTTGTGGGGCAGTCCCACGGCGTGGGCCTTCTCATGGGAGACCACGTAGCGAAGGGCCTCGCCCATGTCCTCCTCCGAGAGCATGTTCGACTGGAGGCTCGGGTTCGGGGCCCCCACCTGGCTGATGAGCTGCCATCGCATCCGCTCCATGAGGCCGTGATACATGTTCATGTGGGCCCGGATGACCTCGCCGGAGCGGGGGTCCACCACATCGCCCCCTGCGTTGGCGGAGCGCACCGGGGTGGCCACGTAGCGGATCACGGAGTAGCGGGCGTCCAGAAGGCTGAACTCGGGGTCCTCCTCCTCGGTGGGCGCCACCTCGACCTGGATGGCGTTCCGGAAGCCCGCCTCCTCGAAGCCCTCGTTCCACTCCAGGATCCCTTCCTTGAAATACGGGATCCACTCCTCGGGGGTGGCGGGGTCGATGTACCAGACCCAGGGCTTCACCGGCTCCACCAACTCGCCCCGGGCGAAGGCCTCGGGGTCGGAGGGCTCGAGGCGGTATCGACGGATGTACTGGCTTTCACGCACGCCCTGGAAGTCCCGGGAGTAGTCGGTCTGGGAGATGGAGATGAATCCCACCCTCTCATCCCAGAGCCGGGGGATCATGGGCTCCTCGGGGAGGAGGATCATGGAGTGGTTCACCTCGAAGGAGACCGCCCCGCCCCGTCCCGAGGAGGGTGCCTGGTCGGCCTCGTAGCTCCGGACCACCCGGAGTTCCACGTTGATGGGAAAGCTCCGGGCCCACTCCAGCCAGCTCCGGTCGGGCTGATGGCTCCGGACCGCCAGGCGGGAGCGCTGCTGGGGAGGCAGCGAGAAGGCCGGGTGGTCGCCCAGGTAGAGTTCGGTGACGTCGATGACCCGCGTTGCGGAGGCGCCCGAGCCCTGCCGGGCTTCCACCGGGAAGGCGGCCAGGACCGGAGCGAAGTTGGAGTTCTCCACCGCCAGGTGCACGTTGTCGTCCGGATCGGCGGTGTTGGCGTAGGAATCGGCCCGAAGCACGATGCGGCCCCCCTGTTCCTCCCAGCGGATGACCATGTTCGGGGTCATGTGGGCTCCCCCGTCCGCCAGCCCGTCCTGGGCCTTCGAATAGCGGCTCATGACCATCATGTCCCGGCCCAGGACCGAATCGGGGACCTCGAAGAGAAGGCGGTCGTCCACCCGGTGCACATGGAGGAGACCCTCCTGGGTCTCGGCCTGCGCCGGCACCACTTCGCTGTAGCTCCGCTCCTGGGCATCAAGGGGCGCGGGGGTGCCGGTTCCTCCCGACAGGACGAGGAGAGGCGGCAGAATCAGGGCGGCGAGGGTGGGGTGGAGCGGGCGTCCCATGGAACCTCCGGTGAGTGAACAGGGTGACGGGGCAGGTTGGGCTCCCGGGGATCGGCATGCAAGTTTGGGGGCGCGAAGGGCGTTGAGGGGTGGTCCCCTGACGGCTCCCGCGCCGGCTTCCGTGAGCCACACCGAATCCTTCCCCCTCCGAGGACATGCATGGAGAACATCGAGATCGCCGGCCGATTGGAAGAGCTGGCCGACCTCCTGGAGATCCAGGGCGCGAACCCCTTCCGGATCCGCGCGTACCGGAACGCCATCCGGACGATCTCCGGGCTCACCCGGTCGCTGGGAGAGATGGTGGCCGCCGAGGAGGACCTCACCGAGCTTCCGGGGATCGGAAAGGACCTCTCGAGCTACATCGCCGAGCTCATCGAGACCGGCGAACTCGAGATCCTGTCGGAGGTGACCGCCGAGGTGCCCCGGGAGCTGGCCACCCTGACGCGCCTGGACGGGGTCGGGCCGAAGAAGGCGAAGAAGCTCTGGAAGGAGCTGGACGTGACGACCGTCGATGCGCTGGAGGAGGCGGCCGAGGCCGGAAAGGTCCAGGAGCTGGACGGGTTCGGGAAGAAGAGCGTAGAGAAGATCCTCCGGGCCATCCAGGATTTCCGGAAGCACCAGGGTCGATTCCTCCGGGCCGAGGCGGTCCAGTACCTGCGGCCTGTGCTGGAGCACCTGGAGGGCGTCGACGCCATTCAGCGGCTCGAGGTGGCGGGGAGCTACCGGAGGGGGAAGGAGACGGTGGGCGACATCGACCTACTGGCCCTGGTGGAGAAGGAGGGGGATCGGGCGGCGGTCATGGAGGCCTTCACGGGGGCGCCGGGGGTGGAGCGGGTCGAGATGGCCGGGGAGACCCGGGGGAGCATCGTTCTCACCTCCGGTCTCCCCGTGGACCTCCGGATCCTGGGCCCGGAGAGCTATGGGGCAGCCCTCCACTACTTCACAGGCTCCAAGGAGCACAACGTGGAGATCCGGAAGCGGGGCCAGAAGCGGGGGCTTCGTGTGTCGGAGTACGGGGTGTTCCGGGTGGACGAAGAGGCATCGGAGGAGGGGGGAGAGGGCGGCGATCCCCAGTCCGGAGAGCGGATCGCCGGCAAGACCGAGGAGGAGGTGTTCGGGGCCCTGGATCTTCCCTGGATCGCTCCGGTGCTCAGGGAGAACCGAGGCGAACTCCAGGCGGCTGAGGAGGGTGCGCTCCCCCGGCTGGTGGAGCTGGACGACATCCGGGGCGACCTTCACATGCACACCACCTGGAGCGACGGGAAGGACTCGGTCCAGGCGATGGCCGTGGCCTGCCGGGAGCGGGGGTACGAGTACATGGCCGTGACCGACCACTCCCAGGCGGTGACCGTGGCCCGGGGGCTCACACCCGAGCGGATCCGGGAGCAGTGGGTGGAGATCGAAGAGGCCCGCGACGCTGTGGAGGGAATCCGGATCTTCCGGGGGTGCGAGGTGGACATTCTCAGGGACGGCTCCCTGGACCTGCCCGATGAGGTGCTCGAGGAGCTGGACATCGTCCTGGTGGCCGTCCACTCCCACTTCGAGCTGGATCCGGCCACCATGACGGAGCGGATCCTGAAGGGCATCACCCATCCTCTCGTGGACGTGCTGGTCCATCCCACCGGGCGGCTCCTGAACCGGCGCGAACCCTATCCCGTGGACATGGAGGCGGTCCTCCAGTCAGCGCTGGAGCACGAGGTGGCGGTGGAGCTGAACGCCAACCCTCGACGGCTGGACCTCCACGACCGACACCTCTTCCGGGCCCGGGAGCTGGGGGTGGATGTGGTGGTGAACACCGACGCCCACCGGGTGAGCCAGCTCGCATTCATGGAGGCGGGGCTGGAACAGGGGCGGCGGGGATGGCTCGAGGCCGCGGACATCGTGAACTGCAGAGGCCTCGAAGACTTCGAGCGTTGGCTCGAGCGGCGCGATCCGTGATCCTCTCCGGGGTCCTCCTGCTGGCGGGAGTGGTGATCCTCTACCTGGGAGCCGAGTGGCTCATTCGGGGGGCGGCCCGGATGGGCACCCACCTGGGCATCGCCCCCATCATCCTGGGGCTCACGGTGATCTCCATCGGGACGTCGGCCCCCGAGTTGGTGGTCTCGGTGCTGGCGGCCCTCCGAGGCACGCCGGATCTGGCGCTGGGAAACGTGCTGGGCTCGAACCTGGCCAACGTAGGGCTCATCCTGGGGCTAGCCGCCCTGATTCGGCCCCTCACGGTGGCCGAGTCAGTGGTGCGAAGGGACCTGCCGTGGATGGTGGCCGTGACCCTCATCACCTTCCTCCTCATCCTGAACCTCCAGGTGGGGCGCCTCGAGGGGACGGTCTTCGCCCTGGTTCTCTTCGTCTACCTCACGGTGCTCTTCCTGCGGTGGAAGTCCGAGGGGGGGGAGACTCTCGGGGTGGTCTCAGCGTTGGACCCTCTCGAGGGCTCCCCGGGGTCAGGGGATGATCCCGCCGGCCGGTCGGATCTCCCTGCGGTCCGCTACCGACCCTGGATCGAGGCAGGGAGAGCGGTACTCGGGGTGCTGGGGCTCGTTGCGGGAGGGCAGCTCATCGTGGCCGGAGCCACGGACCTGGCGGTGACG
>SKKH01000236.1 GCA_007121555.1 Gemmatimonadota bacterium
CGGAGACCGGTCTGGACGCAGCCTATTCCCGCGAGCCTCCCAGTCCCCGGACCAGGGCGTCGCGAAAGGCGTCCGGATGGTCCATCCACAGGTTGTGGCCCGCATGCTCCAGCGTCTCCATGGACACGCGGGGCATGCCGTCCACGAGGGTGGGCCACGCCACGAGCCCGAAGTCCACGAAGTCGTGATCGCCCAGTATGATGTGGACGGGGACCTCGGCGTCCCGAAGGGTGGTGTAGTAGAACCTCTCGTCCAGGAGGTGCTCTCCGGTTTTCTCGTTCACGAACCTCGCAACCTCGGGGTTGTAGAAGGCCATTCCACCGGGGGTCTCCCTCCACCGCTCCACGTGATAGGCATTCGCCGCCGTAAAGGCGATCCGCCATCGGGCCGTGCTCTCCCAGCTGGACGCCGGGTCCACCTCCGCGTCGAATCCCTCGACGCTCATCTGTCGGGCCGTCTGCTCCTGGTGGAACTCCTGGAACCGCTCCCGGGCCCGCTGGATGTCGCTCGCGTTCACCGGACCGCCGTCCTCACCCCTGTCCGCCGGTAGAACGAGGGGAGGACTCGCGAGGACGAGCCGGCGGACCCGGTCCGGATATTCTCCCAGATAGGCTGTGGCCAGGCGGGTGCCCATGGAGTGGCCGAAGATGGTGAGCCGGTCCTGACCGAGCTCTTCGCGGAGATTCTCGAGGTCGGCGACGAGCCGCTCCACGGAGAGGGTGGTGTCCGCCGGAAGGGACCGAAGCGAGCCCCGCTGGTCGTAGAGCACGAAGTGGTAGCGGTCGGTGAGGGGCTCCACCGCCGGCCACAGGTAGCTGTGCTCCGCTCCCCAACCCCCATGGAGGACCACGACGGTGTCCCCGGTCGCCTCCGTCGGTCCGAGTTCGACCACGTAGATCCGATGGCCGTCGTCGGCCCACAGGTACCAGTCCTCGGCTCCCTGCGGCAGGTGTTGGCCGTGGAGGGTCTGCGCCGTCGCCGCCAGAACGAAAAGTGGAAGGAGCAGTGAGGGGATTCGAAGGTGCGGGACCATGAGAGTCCTCCGGAGTTCGGGGTCGATCCATGGATGAGCCGGCTCACCTCCCTCTGCGCGAGAGAGGTATCCATCTCCCCCGACGGAGGATGGGGGAGGGAGGTTTCAGGGGTGCTTCGCGGCCCCTTTCCTGACCGCCCGGGCCTGTGGGCGACCCGTGCAAGGTGTTGCGCCATAGCAACATGAAGAGTGCCTATTCAGAGCGTCGGCGCGAGCTCCAGTCCCGGTCCAGAATGCTGTGCTTTCGGGGTGTTTTCCCAGGGTCCGGACTGGACGGCCCCGGCGGAATGCCGCTTGCATCTTACAGTACTGTCAAGAGACTGTACGCTCTTTGTTCGACGGCCGACCTCATGGCCCGACGGAGGGAGAAGGAAATCCAGAGCATCGGCTGGAGGAGGCCCCACGATGATCGCTTCACCGGAAAGACCCGCCTGAGCCCTCCCCGGGCTCTACTGTACTACCTGCGCAGTGTCTTCTGTGTCGTGTCAAATTTCTTTCTATCAGAAGGAGGCGCTTGTGGTACAGAACAGAACCTTCCCGTCGCCAGAGGTCGTGATCCCGACCGTGGCCGCGCTGCTGGTGCTCACGGCCTGTGAGAGTGAGCCGGTGAGCCCGGAAGCCTCGGCGATCGCCAGCCAGGGCCCGGCCCATACCGCCGCTGCGCTCGACGGATCCCACCAATTCGAAGCCCCGGTCTTCGACATCGCCGCCATGCCGAACGGGGGGATCCTCGTGGCCGAGTCCCCCACGGTCGGTGATGATGACCTGATCGCCACCGTCTGGGAGATTCGCAGGCAGGGGAACGAGGACGTGGTCAGGGACGTCGTCACCATCCCCATGGTCGAAGGTGTGGGGGCGTTCGGTGAATCGGCGGTGTCGCCCCTCAACGGCCTCGAGGTGATCGGCCAGGGCAACTTCTTTGCCCTCAGGGGAGGAATGGACCAGGCGGTCGGTTCCTCTTTGTGGCGTGCGTCTCAGGGCAATGCTCGACTCGTGGCCGACATCGGATCGTGGGAGTTGGCGAATGATCCCGACGCCACCCAGGGTCCCAGATGGAAGCATCATGCATGCGAGGCGGCCGGAGGGTTCACCGCCGGTCCCCAGTCGAATCCCTTTCACCTCACCGCACTCTCGGGCGGTGAGGTCCTGATCGGCGACGCTGCGGGCAACGCGGTGCTGCGGGCCAGGACCAATGGGGACATCGACTGGGTCGCGCTCCCCCTCCCCGCCACCGCCGATGGAACGGGCTCAACTGATCCGGAAGACTGGCTCGTCTGGGCGGAGCTCTCTGGGGGCATTCCTTGCTATGTGCAGCCCGTCCCCACCTCCGTCGCCATCGGGCCGGAGGGCGATTACTACGTGGGTGAGCTGACGGGGGTCACCGCCGAGAACCTCTTCGAATCCGCCCCCTCTCCGGGACTGTCCCGGGTGTGGAGGATCGACGCCGGCGCCAACAATGTCCTTTGTCCGTCCGATCAGTGCGAGGTGGCCATCTCCGGACTCACGTCGGTGATGGATGTGGAGTTCGGGCCCGACGGGAGCCTCTACGTGGTCGAGTACGACCTGAACGACTGGTTCAATGCAATCGAGCTGGGGAACGCGGCCGGTGGAACCATCAGGAGTTGCGCCGTCACCACCGGCGAGGCCACCGATGCCGGTGACTGCGCCATCATCGCGGGTGGGCTCACCCTGCCGGGAGCGATCACCTTCGACAAGTGGGACAACCTGTGGGTCCTCGAGAACAACCTCGGTATCGGGGATGGCCTGGCGACGGTGCGGCCGGTCCACTACTGATCGCCAGAATCGGCCCTCCCCAGGAGTTCGGGTGGGGCTCCCCGGGTGAGGTCCAGTCCACCGTTGGAGGGATGGAAGCCCGATCGGAAGTACGCCGATCGAGCGATGGTGCGCCCAAGCACCAGGGCCCATCCTTAAGGTGTTGACGCCTGAGCATCAGGCGGGCTGGATCTCACCTTCGGGGAGGTACCTCACCATGACCACCACCACCGTTCTCATCGTCCTCGCAGTCATTCTCCTCTTCGGCGGCGGTTGGGGTTACTCCCGTCGCGGTCGG
Organism: Gemmatimonadota bacterium; assembly: GCA_007121555.1. Taxonomy (GTDB): domain Bacteria; phylum Gemmatimonadota; class Gemmatimonadetes; order Longimicrobiales; family Gaopeijiaceae; genus PWLA01. Next base: position 3,105 of record SKKH01000236.1, read on the forward strand.
TAGTCCGACGCACCAGCTCCGCCGACGTCAGACGTCGGGGCTCGCCCTCTCAGGCCGGGGCAGATCTTCGGGCACGATGCTCTTCACAGGACCGGTCGGGCCCGGATCGATCACCCTACGACTCTGGAGGTCGAAGACCACTCCCGGCGTCAGTACGGAGTAGACCACGTTGGTGAGCGCGAATGGATCACGGTTCTCGGCGTAGCCGATGTGGTTGATCTCGATCGACCGCCCGTCCACCACGATGACGGTTCCGGTCCCGAGGACCGTGGCCTTCCGTTCGTTCTCGATCAGAAGCCCCGTGTCCTCCTCGATCCCGAGGCCCAGGAGGGCCGGGTTCGTCGCCACTGCGTGCACCAGGCGGGAGATCCGTGAGCGCTGGACGAAGTGGGTATCGAAGATGGTGTCTCCGATCAGGCCGAGGCCCTTCGTCATCTCTATGCCCCCCTTCCGAAACACCCGAAACCGGTTGTTCTGGAAGATCATGGCCTCCGGAAGAACCGCCGCACCCGCCGAGGTCCCGGCCACGACGCATCCACCCTTCCGGTATCTCTCGAGGAGGGCCGTGTGCAGGGGGGTCCCCCCGATCAGAGAAGAGAGACGGAGCTGATCTCCGCCCCCGAACATGAAGAGGGTGGCCTCGCGTACGATCCGGAGGAGGCCTGGGGAGGCCGCATCGGGGCGCTCGCCGATGTGCACCGTCTCGATGGTCTTCGGCTCGAAGTCCGAGAACAGCGCCCTGTAGTCCTGCGCCCGCTCGTCTGGGGCTTCGCTCGCGGTGGGTACGACCACGATCCGCGCCCGAGGACCTCCGGCGAGCTCTACCATCATGCGAAAGATGTCCGAGTCGATCGAACGCTTTTCGCCTCCGCCGATCGGGATCAGGAAGCGCTGGAAGCGCTGGGGCCGTTCGGACATTTCATCTCCCACACAGGTACCTGGCTGGCTGCTCGGGTTCGAGCCGAGCGTCGCCACGGGTCACAATCATAGCGGAAGCCATGCCGAGCCTTGCCCCCACCATCGTATGTCACGCCGGATCCGCCTCCGATCCGGCCCATGCGGACGGCCCCATCCTCGCCTGCGCCAGGGGTCTGGAGTCGATCCGGGAGGGACAGGGAGCGCTGGTCGCTGCAGTCGTCGCCACCCGGTCCCTGGAAGACGACCCGCGCTTCAACGCAGGCACCGGCTCGAACCTCCGACTCGATGGGACCACGATCCAGATGGATGCGTCCTGCATGACGGGAAGCGGGGAGTTCGGGGCCGTGGCTGCCATCGAGCGGGTGAAGAACCCGGTGGAGATCGCTCGACTCGTGCTGGAGACCCCCCACATCCTGCTCGTGGGTGACGGGGCCACGGCGTTCGCGCGGCGGTGTGGTTCGGAGGACTTCGACCCCACCACCCAGGGGGCCCGAAATCGACTGGCAGCCGTCACAGCCGCCGCCCCCGGGCTTGGCGAGTGGACGCGGGAGGACCTCGAGCGCGCCTGGAACTTCGAGATACCCCTCCGGGAGGCCCTGGGAAGCGATACGGTGGGAAGCGTCACGTGGGACGGCGAGGCCTTCGCCGGGGCGCTGAGCTCCGGCGGGAC
>SKKH01000143.1 GCA_007121555.1 Gemmatimonadota bacterium
CGGACGACGCGGAGAGCTGCGCGGCCAGTTGGTTCAGCGCGGCATTCTCCAGGTTCTCGGACACGGAGGCTTCCACCTGCGCGGAGCCCGGCCGAAGGCCGGTCACCGATCCCGCTTCGTTCACCTGCACCACCGAGGGGTCGGTGGAGGTCCACACCACGGGAATGTCCGCCACCCTGTTGCCGAAGCGGTCCCGGACCTCAGCCTTGAACTCGAACGGAGTTCCCGGCTGGAGCGACACCTGAGCGGGTACGATCGTCAACTGCTCGGCCCGGCCCGGCGCGACCTTGGCCGCCACCGGAACCCGGATCCGGCTGTCGGTCACGGAGCGGAGCTCGACGAGCTGCTCGCCGGCTACCGGACCCAGGGTCCAGCGGCTCTCGACCCATCCGTCCTCGTCGGCGGTTGCCACGACCGGAGAGACCGAACCGGCTCCCTTGGTGACCTCGAAGCGGACCTGGGCGCCCCGAACGGGCTGGCCGCCGGGGTTCACCACGCGGGCCCGGATCTTCTCCTGGACGGTCTCGCCGACCTCACCGCTCAGGGATGCGGGCGATTCCAGGGTGATTCCGGCCACTCGGCCCCTCACCATGATGTTGGCCATCGCGCTCCGACCCGAGGGCATCATGGCCGAGATCTGGACGGGACCCACGCCCTTCGCGGTCACGAACCCATTGCGAACCGTGGCGATGGATTCGTCCGAGGACTCCCACCGGACGTCGACGCCGCGAACGACGCTCGATCCCCGGGCGTTGGGGGTCGTGAGCTCGAGGAGGAACTCTTCGCCCTCCTGAAGCTCCACCTCGTGCATGGAGAGCGCGACGTGCTCCGGCTCCACGGCCGGGGGGGATGTGACCTGGTCACAGGCCCCCACGAACAGAAGCGCGAAGAGCGAAAAAAGAAGCGTCCAGCCCGAACTGCCGGGCCAACGCAGGGAAGCCTGTGAAGGTGCATGAGCCCCTGAGGGGGTGCTGATGATGTGGTTCATTGCCCGATCCTCTTGGTCGTTTTGCTGGCGGCCTTGCGGCCCCGTGACTCGGTTGGGATCGAGGGGCGGGTCCTGAAAAAAAAACGGGCCGCCAGCCTCGATCGGATTTCTCCGTTCGAGTCACTGGCGGCCCGGCGGACATGGCTGCGGGTTTGGTCCCGGCAGCGGTAGTCCCGTGGCTCTGCGTCACCGCCTTTCGACGGTTTTGCTCTGAGCAGTGACCTTCGTCTCCGGTAATTCGTCTTCTCTACCGGAGGGTGGTGGGGGATGGGGCCCTCTCGAGAGCCCGTCCCGCCACCGCTGCTGAAGAGTTTGCACAGGATGTGCCGATTCTACAGGGTCAGCGGAAATGGCTCAACCACGCGATTTGTTTGCCGATGGACCCCTCGTCACCGGGGGAGGTTGTGACGAACGGTGCAAGGATCATCGCAGAATGCGAGGGATGGATCGGGCCGATCTATCCGGATCGACCTCCGCCGGGGGGCCCCTTGGAAGATCGGGGCCGGAACCCCGTGGGCGACCCTGGGCCGAATTCACGGCACGGGGATTGCTCGACAGTTTCGCGGGCCCAGGCTCGAAGGGCCCGAATAGGATAGACAGCGACCTGAACTTTCAGACCACGAGCTCACGAGCCCATGGCACGACCCGCCAAGTCCCCTCAGCCCGACCGGATCCAGGGGTCCCCCGCAGATGAGGGGACCGGTGCCCCGGTCGGGGCGCCACGCAGAATGGTGGGCCGGAGTCCTTCCAACGGCGACCGGGCGCATCCGGCCCCTTCGGTCAACGGGCGTGGACACGCGCCTCCGACCACGGTCAGCGACCGCACGGCGAACCAGTTGGATCTCTTTGAGACCTCGCTGCGGCGTTCGCAGAAGCTCGCGCTGCTTCTGCGCCTCCTGGGGCCGCTCTCGGGCCGGCGCTGTTTCCTGCTCGACCGCGGCTCCACCCTGGGGGCGTGGAATTTCCGGTTGCGCTCCGCCGGCGGGGTCTGGAGCTGGGGCTCCACGTCGTTGGCGCCCATCGCCGAGATGGAGGCCCTTCTCGGCGAACCCGTGCATGAGGTCGGGCCCGGGGGCGTGCCCTTCGAGTCTGAAGCCTTCGACGTCGTGGTCGTCCTCGAGACCCACCAGCTCGGGCTCGAACCCGCCCGCATCGCAGGAGAGGTTTCACGGATTCTGGCTCCTGGCGGGCGGGCGGTGGTGGCCGCGACCAGAGAACGGGCTTCGGGTGGCATCTCCGGGCTCGAAGCGATGCTCGAAGGGGTGGGACTGATCCCGGAAACCCGGGGGGCGTGCTGCCGCCTCTTCACCGAGCTACTGGACCGGTTCGAGGAGCTCCCCAGAGGCCCCCGCCGCCTGATGGCGTCGGTGGATCACCTGATGCCTGCCTCTACCGGGCACGAGATCGCGGTGTCGGCCCTGAAGCCGGGCTCCGGCTGATCCCGCCTCGCCACCCACCCGCCCCACCTCCACGGCGCTGTCGGCCCGACGCTACAGGCGCCACCCCGTAGGCAACAACTCCACGAGTTCATCTCGCTCTCCCGGCCGGGTCCGGCCGTGGGTAGGCAGGGTCACGAGTCGATCCACCAGCTCGGCCGCACCCGGCCAGCGCTGCTCGGCGACTCCCGGCGCCAACGCCGGTCCCACCTCCTCCAGGTGGGGAAGCGCTCGGGGATACCCGCCTGCCGCACCCAGGCGAAGGGCCCGAGCCGGATCCACGAACCCTTCCATCCCCCCGGCCAGACGCAGGGGGTAGCGGATCCAGCCGCCCCGGCCCCAGCGCGGCGACGGGATCTCCTGGACCGCTCCTATCGGGCGGCGGCTCTCCAGCGCAGCCTGGTAGTGCTCCGCCGCATCCCGCCGCAGCTCCGCCATCCGGTCCGCTGCGGGCCGACTTCCCAGGAGGAGGGCGGCGGTGGCTTCGTCCATGGCGGCGGGGGGCCCCGCGGGTCTGTACACGGTTTCGCCGAGGCCCAGGAAGGGAAGGCTGCGGGGAAGGCCGTATAGCCCGGGACGGGACAGAGCCCAGAGGATTCCGGACATGGTCCAGCTTCGCAGGGCTCCACCGCGGGACGAAGCACGGAGCCCCTCCGTCCCGTCCGACTGCTTCGCTATATCCTCGGACTCGCCTCCTCCACCGTCCCGAATCAGCAGCGCGCCGCCGGAGCCGCTTCCCGTCCATCCCTTGCCTCGCCCGAAGCTCAGAACCCCCAGGTCGCCCCGACTCCCCAGGGGACGACCCTCGTCGTCTCGCCCACCGAACCCCTGGGCGGCGTCTTCGATCACGAGGATCCCACGCTCCCCTTCCCCACCGGACCGCCCCGATCGACCGAGGATGGGATCGAGGGTGTCCCACGGGAGAGGGAGACCAAAGAGGGAGGCCACCACGACGACCCCGACCCCTTCGGCCACCACGGCTTCGAGGGACTCGGGATCGGGACCCAGGGTGTCCGGATCCAGATCATAGAACCTGAGGGGTCGCCCCGAGGCCAGGGCGGCGGCGGCCACGTCGTAGCAGGAGTAGGCGGGAAGGGCCACGGCCTCGGCTTCTTCCCCTCCCCGCCCGGCCCACTGGAGCGCCGAGGTCAGCGCCAAGGTCAGCGCCTGGGTGCCCGATCCGGTCAGGATCACCCTTCTCGCTCCGTACTCCTCGGCCAGGAGGCCCCGGAGCCTGGAGGTGTGGTCGCGAGGTCCGCGCAGGAGCGATCCCGAGGCCCGGACGATTCCGGAGAGCTCCACCGGCGAGTAGGCCGGGAGTTGATGGCGAAGGGGATTGGCGGACCGGCGAGCCCCTCCGGCGGGCCGGGGCTTCCCCGACCGCGTCGTCTCGGACCGCGTCTTCAAGGGATGCGGCGGGCCAGGGGTGGGCCCAGAACCCGGGTCAGCGGAAGGGGAAGCTTCTGCCAGAGGGACACCGCCAGGGCGTACTTTCCCTGCTCCGGGTTCGGGGTCTCGACCGCGCCGTCCGGCGCCCAGGCCGTCCACGGCAGCGGTTCGTCGTGCCCACCCCACTGGCTCTTGAACCGGTGGCTCCCTCCGTCGGGGCTGCATCGTCCGAAGTTGAACGCGCCGGCGCCCGTCTCCAGGGCGTGCTTCATCATCTCCCAGTAGAGGAGCATGTTGGGCGCCGCCCGGCTGTGCTCCCGGAGGGCCGAGGCCCAGGTGATCTCAAACTCACCCGCGCAGAAGAACCCGCATCCCCCAGCCACCGGCTCGTCGTCCCGATACACCACGCAGAACACGACCCGGTCGTCGAACACCCGGGGCAGGGCCCGGAAGAGCTCCACGGGGAGCACCGGTGTCCCCAGATCCCGCATGTTCTGCGCGAACACCTCGTAGAAGGGCTCCACCTGGTCGGGGCCGATCCGGGCCTCGAGACCTTCTTTCATGGGCTTGCGGACCTGGCTTCGCACCTTCGAGCGAAGGGTGCCCTTCCAGAGCTCGTCGACCTCGTCGGGCAGGGGGAGGACCACCGTGATCTTCCGTCCGGTCACCACGAGAGGGGACTCCGGGGTGGCGGCGTCCTCCTCATCTTCCTGCTTGCGGACGTGGTCCGAGGAGAGCTGCTTCCGGGAGCGGCAACGAAGCTCCATGAGGTCGACCCCCCGCTCGGTCGCGAGCTGGAGCGCCTGACCGGTGAGCACGCGGCAGGCCTCAGGGGTGCCGATGGGCC
>SKKH01000219.1 GCA_007121555.1 Gemmatimonadota bacterium
ACCCCCGGGGACTCGAGAAGGAGTGGGGCCTACCCCTCTCCAAATCGGAGAAAGAGGTCGGTGCGAAGTCCGTCCGCCGAGGGGACACCCCCACCCCTTGAGCGATCCAGCGCCACGAACACCCGGTCCAGGGAACGCTCGACCTCCCTCTGCACCGTACCCGGGGGAATCTCGGCCTCCAGGATGGGATCGATGGACACCCCCGAACCCTCCACAGGAGCATGGTCGATCACCCCCTCATGCCGAGCCAGGACCCGATGGAGTTCCACGGCAGCGTCAGCCGCCTGCGACAGGCTCTCGTATCGATGGGCTCGGTACGAGGCCTGGGTCGCGTAGCGCTCCTCCATATACGACAGCATTCGGTCCCGGTCCTCCGGACCGATGTCTTCGTCCTCGAGACCCTGCTCCACCCCCTCCATGTAGATGCCCCGGTCCCGTGCCTCCAGCAGCTCCAGGAACTCTCCATAGCGTTCCCAGAATTCTGAAACGGAGGGAAGCTGGCCGGCGTTGGCCAGGTAGAACCCGCTGAGCCAGATCCGGGGAGGAGCCTCACCGAGAACCAGATCGGACCGGAGGGAATCCGTGACGACCTCGAACCGGGCTGCGATGCCCGAAAGGGCTGGCGGGAGCCACTCCTCCAGTCCGTCGGGGGGAGGTGGCAGGTCCGGTCGGGGCACTACGGGCGGGGCTTCGGCCTGGGTTTGGGATCCGATCCCGTTGCCGCTCGAAGAGAAAGCGAACCAACCCACGCCCACGATCCCCACTCCGAGCAGGAGGAGGAGGGGAAGCATCCCGCGACTTCGCCGCGGGCCCCGAGGCGCACCTCGACCCGTTCGGTCCAGGTCCTCGGGAGAATCCGGAGTCCAGCGAGCGGGTTCGTCCTCGGGCTCCACCGCACCCGGAGGGCCTTCCCCAGCAGTCGGCCCGGCCTCCTCTCCAGGAGTCGACCGGCCCGCGCCTCCGTCCTGGACCCGGCCTCCGCCCCTCTCCGACTTCGCCGCGCTGGAGCCCGGACCCTTCGACTTCGAGGGCGGAGCCGAAGCTTCCCCCACGTCACCCCACTCGTCGCCCCATGTGTCGCTGAAGCCGCTGCCCAGTTGAAGCCGGAACTCATCGGGATCGGAATCTTCCGGGGATCCGGCCTGAAGCCCCTGGTCGCCTCCCGGGGTTGCGCCCTCGTTCTTCGCATCCGAGGGGGGTGCGCCTTCATCTCGCTTGAAGCCTCGTTCCTCCATCTCACCTGGAAGCTCCCGAGGCGGCACCTCGTCAGGAGCCAGCGGGTCGGTTTCCAGGAGCTCGAACGAGAGGTCGAAGGGATCGTCCGCCGGCTCGGGATCCAGGGCTTCATCGTCATCCACCACCGGGCCGGGGGTGGGAGGGAGGTCCGTCTCCTCGGCCTCCATCTCCTCTCTGAGACCGGGAGGGAGCTCGTCATCCAGCTCCAGTTCCTCGACGATGAAGCGATACACCGGTACCTTCCAGGCTGGCGCCCAGAATCCGGTTCCGGCATCGAAGAGCTGGTCCGCTGGGCGAACCTCACCCGACTTCACGGCGCGGTGAAGGTCATCCATCGACCCCAGAACCCGATCGTCGCCGTCTCGGTCGCGGACCCGGAAGCGGGCCTCTCCTGAGTCACTCAAGGGTGCACCGCCTCCAGGAACCGGACGAGACAGAAAGGCGTTGAAGATGACGAACGATCTGACATCCGTTGGGTTCCATGGGGCCGGAGCTTCAGCCCTCTTTGATGCGCCAGAACACAGAATCCCCGTTCTCTGCCCAGGCGCTGGGTGGTGACCTCTACATCCAGTCGGCGGCGACCGTCGAACGATCCTTGGGCGCAGCCCCGCCGATCCCGGTAGCTTTCCAGGGATGAGGATACACGCGGGGGAAGCCCCGCCACAACCCCGAGACCCTCCATGTCCGCTCGGCACCCCACGCCAAAGCACAGCTCCTCCTTGACTACCCCCGTCAGGCTTCTTGGTCTTCTTCCGGCTCTGATGCTCTTCGGGATCACGGGATGCGGTGTGGATGACCCGGGTCACAGCCTGGTCCAACAGAGCATCGAGGTTCACGGGGGTGACCGCTTCGAGGAGGCGGAGATCCGGTTCGGTTTCCGGGGCCAGCCCTTCGCGGTGATTCGTCAGGGAGGCCGGTTCCACTATGAACGGAGCTATGAGGAGGAGGGCGTCCGCATCCGTGAGTGGATGACGAACGATCAGACGCGTCGGATGGTGGATGGAGAGCCGGTGACGCTGGACGAGGAGGGTCGGGCGCGAGTCGAGTTGGACCTGAACTCCGTGGTCTACTTCGCCCTTCTCCCCTTTCGCCTCATGGATCCGGCGGTCCGGCACCGGGAGCTGGCTCCCACCGACATCGAGGGCGAGCCCTACCGGGTGGTGGAGGTCACATTCCAGCGGGAGGGTGGGGGAGAGGACTGGGAAGACCGATTCGTATACTGGTTCCACGCCGATGACCACACCCTGGATTTCATGGCGTACCGATATGACCGGGGAGACGGCGGGACCCGCTTTCGACGAGCGGTGAACCGGCGGGAGGTAGGCGAACTGCTCCTACAGGACTACGAGAACTTCACCGCCAACGAGGGGATCGAGGATATCGTGGACTACCCCCTGCTCCTGGCGGAGGGACGCCTCGAGCTGGTTTCGATGGTGGAGATGGAGGATGTGGCTGTCCTGCCACCCCCGTCCCTTCCCCTGGACGGACCCGTGGGGGTCGGCGAAGCCTCCGACGAGGGAGTGGAGCTGATCGTGGGAATGGAGCGCCTGGAGTACGAACCCGGGGAAGCCGTCAGGGTGGCCCTTCAACTGGCCAATCGCCTGGACCGCGAGCGAGTTCTCCACTTCAGGAGCGGTCAGCGCTACGACCTGGTCGTCTTCGCCGAGGACGACTCGGAGGTGTTCCGATGGTCCGACGAACGGAGCTTCACCCAGGCCCTCGGCCAGGTCCAGCTGGGGCCCGGTGACGACGGCCCCATGTGGGAGGAGGAAATTCCCGCACCGGAGGCGCCCGGCCAGTACCGGCTGCGAGCCACCGTGACCGCAGACGATACGGACCTCGTGGCGGAAGTCCCCCTCGAAGTACGCTGATTCCAGACGGACCGGACGGGCATTCCGATCCGGATCCCTTCTTTCGCAGTTCACACTCTGGAGCACGACTCGATGCCCCGACCTGACCTCTCGCTCCCCGGCCTCCTCACCGCCGCGACGATGGCGCTCATCCTCGCGAGCCCCACCCTCCACGCCCAGGACACCGGTTCCGGGGAATGGGACGTCAATGCGCCGCCCTTCGAGTTCACGGATGTGGAGCTCGACGTCGACGAGGGCACCTGGATGGCTCTGGACGTGAGTCCCGACGGAACGGAGATCGTCTTCGACCTCCTGGGGGACCTCTACATCATGCCCATCGAGGGAGGCGAGGCCCGGGCCCTCACCCGGGAGATCGCGTGGAACATACAGCCCCGCTTCTCTCCTGACGGGAACTCCATCGTGTTCACCTCGGACCGGGGGGGTGGCGACAACATCTGGACCATGGACCGGGACGGGTCCAACCTCCGCCAGGTGACCGACGAGAGCTTCCGGCTCCTTCACAATCCCACCTGGAGCCCGGACGGAGACTACATCGTGGCCCGCAAGCACTACACGGGAACGCGCTCCCTCGGGGCCGGCGAGATGTGGATGTACCACCGGAGCGGAGGCACCGGAATCCGCCTGACGGAGCGGCCCAACGACCAGAAGGACGCGAACGAGCCCGTCTTCTCACCCGATGGTCGGCACCTCTACTTCACCCAGGACATGACGCCGGGTCCGGTCTTCGAGTACAACAAGGACTCGAACGCCGGGATCTTCACGATCCGGGAGCTGGACCTGGAGACGGGAGATCTCCGAAACCTGACGGGAGGACCGGGAGGCGCCGTGCGGCCCACCCCGTCGCCGGACGGCCAGACCCTGGCCTTCATTCGGCGGGTCCGCTTCGACACCCACCTCTTCCTCAGGGACATGGAGTCGGGGCGGGAGTGGTCCGTGTACGACGACCTGGAGCGGGACATGCAGGAGATCTGGTCGATCCACGGCCTCTACCCGGGGATCTCCTGGACCCCCGACGGGACGTCGCTGGTCTTCTGGGCCCGAGGCGGACTCCACCGCCTGGAGGTGGAGTCGGGAGAGGTCGAGGCGATCCCGTTCCGGGTGCAGACCTCCCGCCAGGTGGCCCGCTCCATCCGCTTTCCCGTCGACGTACACCCAGAGGAGTTCGACGTCCGGCTCCTTCGGTGGGTCCAGGTCGCCCCTGACGGAGACCGGGTCGCGTATTCGGCCATGGGACACCTCTGGATCCGGGAGCTCGATGGTGGAGAGGCCCGGCGGGTGACGAGCCAGGAGGACCACTTCGAGTACTACCCCTCGTGGTCCCGGGACGGGGAGCGCCTCGTCTATGTGAGCTGGAGCGAGGAGGAGCTCTCCGCCGTGCGCGTCGTGTCCGCCTCGGGCGACGAGCGGGGTGAGAGGGTCACAGCCGAGCCCGGACACTTCCGGGAGCCCGTCTTCTCGCCCGACGGGGAGAGCATCGTGTACCGGAAGGGCGGGGGCGGAGGGATCGTCTCGCCCCACTGGTCCGAGGGCCAGGGGATCTACCGGGTCCCGGCGGCGGGGGGCGAGCCACAGCTCCTCCTGACATCGGGGAGCGACGCCCACTTCGGGGCGAGCTCGGACCGGGTCTTCTTCCACGATTCCGAGGGGGGGCGCCGGGTCCTGCAGAGCATCGGAGTCGACGGCACGGGGCTTCGAACCCACCTCACGAGCCAGTGGGCCACCGCCTTCCGGGTCTCCCCGGACGAGCGCCATGTGGCCTTCCAGGAGCGGTACCAGGCCTACCTACGTCCCTTCGTGGCCTCGGCCGGGCCGGTGGACGTGGGACCCGGGAGTCGGGACCTGCCCCAGCAGCGAGTATCCCGCGACGCCGGAGACTGGCTCCACTGGTCCGGCGACGGGGAGCGGCTACACTGGGCGCTCGGGCCGGAGCTGTTCACCCTCGACGTGAGCCGGGCCTTCGAGCACCTGGCGCGCGAGGGGGACGTGGTGGACCTGCCCCTGGCCGAAGGAGAGAACGTGGCCTTCCGGGCTGCCGCCGACACACCCGACGGGACCGTCGCCTTCACCGGAGCCCGACTCATCACCATGCGCGGCGACGAGGTGATCGAAGAGGGCTCGGTGGTCGTCCAGGGGAACCGGATCACCGCCGTGGGTCCCGTAGCCGAGGTGGAGATCCCGGCCGACGCCCACGTCGTCGACGCCGGCGGCCGGACGATCATGCCCGGGATCATCGACGTGCACTGGCACGGGAGCCAGGGATTCCAGGGGATCGTTCCCCAACGGAACCGGATGAACTATGCCTCCCTGGCCTTCGGGGTCACCACGATCCACAACCCCTCGACGAACACGGCCGAGTTCACCACGGCCGCTGAAATGGCCCGGGCCGGGCAGTTCACCAGCCCCCGGCTCTTCTCGACGGGGCAGACGCTGTACGGCGCCACCACGGCGGGCACCGCCGAGGTGAACTCGCTGGAGGACGCCCGGGAGCACCTGCGACGCCTGGGCAATCAGGGGGTGATCTCGGTGAAGTCCTACAACCAGCCCCGGCGGGAACAGCGGCAGCAGATCCTCGCCGCGGCCTGGGACGAGGGGATCATGGTCGTGCCCGAGGGAGGAGCGCTCTTCCACCAGAACATGACGATGATCGTGGATGGGCACACGGGAATCGAGCACTCCCTACCCGTCGAGGACATCTACGATGACGTGATCCAGATGTGGTCGGCCTCGGAGGCGGGGATCACCCCCACCCTCGTCGTGGCCTTCGGAGGGCTGTGGGGCGAGGAATACTGGTACTCCAACACGAACGTGTGGGAGAACGAGCGCCTCATGACCTTCAACCCGCCCCTGACCGTGGAGGCTCGGTCCCGCCGGCGCATGCAGGTCCCCGAGAAGGAGTGGAACCACATCCGCACGGCCGCGCACACGAACAAGCTCTACCAGGCGGGGATCGGCGTGCAGCTCGGCGCCCACGGGCAGCGTCAGGGCCTGGATGCCCACTGGGAGCTCTGGAGCTTCGGACAGGGAGGAATGCCCGCCCACGACGCCCTCAAGGTCGCCACCATCGAGGGGGCACGGTACCTGGGTATGGACGAGCAGATCGGCTCTCTCCAGGAGGGCAAGCTCGCCGATCTCATTGTCCTCGATGAGAATCCCCTCGAGAACCTCCGGAACTCGGAAACGGTGCGCTGGACCATGGTGAACGGCCGCCTCTACGACGCCCACACGATGGATGAGGTGGGGAACCATCCCCGGGAGCGCGCCCCGTTCTACTGGGAGGACTGGGGCTGGCGCTAGTGGGGTGACCCACCACACTGGAAAGCCGTTGAAGAGAGCGCCGGAAAAGGTAGGTCCAGACCCAAGATCGAAGGGTCCGGCCCTACACTTTTTCCGGGTGGGTAGGAAGAACGAACCCCCTCGGAGATAGGTCCTGATCGGGCTGCCGCACGCCCCGGTGGCCTCGCTCAAGGGAATTCGGCGACTCTACGCCCCGCCCGCGGTTTCGGCATGGTATCTGCCTTGGAGAAAGGTGATCCCCTGCGTTCACTCCTTCTTCCAGCCCAGGTCGCCCCCCGTCATGTTCCTGACGCCGTCCCAGCGCGACACCCCGACCCAGCGCGACAGCCCATCCCTGCTCCCCACCAACGCTCCTCTCACCACCGCCAGCTCTTCCTGGTCCACGCCGGGCATCGGGGAGGACGACGAAGCCGACACCCTTCACCTCCGAAGACTCGAGACGCTGGGGCGGCTGGCAGGTGCGGTCGCCCACGATTTCAACAACCTCCTGACCGTGATCCTCGGGGCCACGGGATCGCTCCTGGACGCTCCGGCTCACGAGGATCCCATGCAGGCGATCCGGGAGATCCACGACTCGGCGATCCGGGCCCGGCAACTGACCCGCCAACTCCTGGACGCGGCGAGGCGGGACGAGTCCGACCCCCGGCCCCTGGATCCGTCCAAGCAGATCGAAGGTATCGTGGGACTCCTCAAGCGCCTCATGGCGGACCGGGTCCAGATCGAGCACGACCTCCCTCGAGGACTGCCCCAGGTCGTCATCGACCCGGGCCACCTGGATCAGATCATGCTGAACCTCGGGGTGAACGCCCGGGATGCCATGGGTGAGAGGGGCACCCTGAAGATCCAGACCTCTCTGGAGGCGGCCGAGTCCGGTCAGGACGAGGAGCATCCCGGCTGGGTCGTCGTCAGGGTGCGGGACTCGGGGCAGGGAATGGACTCAGAGACGCGGGACCGGATCTTCGAACCCTTCTTCACGACGAAGGGGAAGGGTCAGGGCACCGGGCTTGGCCTGGCCACGGTGTTCGCCATCATGGAGGAGGCGGGGGGCCGCATCGAGGTCGAAAGCGAACCGGGCGAAGGCACCACCTTCCTGCTGTGGTTCCCGGCCCACCGGTCGAACGGAGGTGGCGGCACCAGCAGTGCGATCCGAAACGAGCCTGCGGCGACGGAAAGCTCAGGTGTCCGGCTTCCCCTTCCCCAGGCCCGGGTCCTCGTCGTGGAAGACGATCCGGCCGTTCGGCGGATCGTGGTTCGAGCCCTGCGCCGATCAGGACACGTGGTCTCCGAAGCCGGGGCCATCGCAGACGCCCTCCGGCTTCACCGGTCCAACACCCGGCCCTTCGACCTCCTCATTACCGATGTGATCCTTCCGGACGGCTCAGGAGTGTCCCTGCTCTCCGAAATGGAGACGGATGGCCGACCCGGCTCCATCCCACCCACGATCCTCATGTCCGGATACGCCAAGGACGAAGCGGGCCCCCTCGGCCCCCACGCCGACCGGGTGCACTTCCTGCCCAAGCCCTTCCTGGTCGACGAACTCAACGCCGCCGTGATCGAGAGCATCACCCCGGAGCCGGACTGAAGCCGGCCGGGGGGGAAGGGAGTTGGGCAGGTGCCCGGGCCACCGGTGAAGTGACGAGGTGAGGGGGCGAACCCACCCGCCCCCTCACCTCGTTCCACCGAAGCTGTACACGAAGTTGACCAGGGGAAGGCAGCAGGAGGTCCCGGAATCCTCCACCGCCAGCCCGAACCCCAGATCCGCCGAGAGTCGCTCTCCGAAGAAGCGGATCCCGCCGGTGAGGACGCCGCTGCCCCCTCCGAACCAGTTCTCGGTGAGGAGCTTGGTCTGCTCTCCGGTCCGGACATCTCCGCCTACCATGAGCACCGGGTCGTTGGAAAGCCTGGAGCTGCCTCCGCCCATCTGGAAGCCCCAACCCAATCCGGCGGTCAGGGAGCGCTCCTGTCCGCCGAAGGTCCCGTTGCCGTAGACGACGCCCACGGACCCTTCGTCCAGCGCCTCGGTGGCGAACAGGGCGATGGTCCCGACGGCCACGTCCATCCCAGGCTGGCTCATCAGCGTGATCTTCGGCGCCAGGTAGAAGGCCCGCCCGATGAGCCCGGGGATGATCGGCGTGCCCCCGCCAAGGTGACGCGGTCCGTCGCCCCGTATCCCACGAAGGGGAAGAAGAGCATGTAGCTGGCCACGTAGCCCTCCCCTTTCGCCATGGGACGGGCCGTGGGAGCGAAGAAGAGCCGCGTCCGGTTGGGATCCTGTCGCCAGAACTCCCCATTCCGCACCTCGCCCCTGGCCGCCCGCATCGAGCGGATCTGGCCCCGCTCCAACTCCATCCGGATCCCGCCCAGGGTCTGGATCACGACCCGGTCGTCCGTTTCGGAAAGCACCGTGCCCCGGACGACCGACCCGTCCACGAGACGGATCTCCTGGATGGTGTCGGGCCGCGCCCCTGCGTCCAGTCGCCCCCCAAGGAGATCGGCCGGAGGTTCCAGGGCTCGCTCCTCCGACCGCTCGTCCACCTCCGCGATCCACGGACCACCCCCCGGCTCCGGCTCGTGGGCCAGGAGCCAGACGGGGGCGACCAACCCCAGAATCAGAGCCAGGAGGATCGTCCGGTTCACTGCTCGGCGAGGGCCCGATCGATCCGGACCAGCACGTCCTCCAGATGAATCCGGGTCATGGAGTCGGCCGCCTGACCCAACCCGGCCTCCACCTCACCCCGCAGGTTACGAAGCTGATGGCGCACGATGGCTCTCATGTCCGAGTGGTCCACGTGGAGCTCTGCGTTCAGGGGCGGATCGTCATCCCGGCTCACCCGGGAGTTCCCCGAATCCGGGGGCCGGAGGTAGTCGGTCTCGGCCTCATGCATCATCCAGTGGAGTCGGTCCACATAGACCCGCTGGAGGTTCCGCCGGAAGGGGTCGATGGCCCTGCCCTGATCCAGCTCCTTCCAGAGGCTGGCCCGAAGGTCGTCCATCATCTCCACCGCTCCGTAGGCTTCGTCACCCAGGAAGTACTCCTGCTCCAGCATCCGGGCCAGGCGGTTCGGCTGGACGAAGCGCTCCATGGCCTGGTGGTGATAGGCCCGGATCCGCTCCAGGGCTCCGGCGTGTTCCACCAGTCTGAGAAGGTCCTTGTCCAGGAGCCACTCGGGGGTCTCCCAGGCATGTTCATCGAGCCAGTCCATGGCCCGGAGCTGGTGGTCGCGGTCCACCGTGGTGTAGACGGGCCCCTCCTCCCCGTAGCGCTTGAGGTGAGTGTAGACGCCGCCCACGTAGACCGAGGCATGCTGGATGTATCGGGCCCACTGGGTGATGAACTGCATGTAGTGGGCTTCCAGTTCGGAGTAGTCCTCCCCCCATGTGCTGACCCGCTCCACCATGTTGGGCATGACCCGCTTCAGGTTGGCAAGCCCGTACTCCGACGACTTCACCAGGTCGTCGCCCATGGCCTCGGTCATGCGCTGGGGGTCCCACTCCTCGTACCAGATGTACTGCCCTTCGAGGAAGCGGAAGTGGCGATGCTCGGCCCGTTCCATGACCATCTCGTTGAGCGTGGCCCACTCTTCGTCGGGACCGTCGTACTCGGGGAAGTACGTGTGTCCCCACTCCACCGCCCACATGTCGGCCAGCCCCACCCGGCGTCGCTCGATCTCCGGGATGTCGTCGCCGGGCTGCGCCACGTAGTTGAACCGCGTACGGCCCACTACCGAGGCCGCGTGACCCATCTCCTCGATGAACGCGGCGGAGCGGAGCGAGTCGGTGGGGTGGGCCACGTTCCCCATCTGGTTGTGCGGCAGACCCACGACGTGGGCGATCTCATGGGAGACCACGTAGCGGAGGGCTTCTCCCATCATGTCCGTGGGCATCTCATCGCCCCGGAGATCCTCGTCCCGCCCTCCGAGCTGGGACAGGATCCACCACCGGAGACGCTCGGGGAGGCCGTGGAACATGTTGATGTGTCCCCGAAGGAGCTGGCCCGAGCGGGGGTCCCATGCGCCACCTCCGGCATTGGCCGACCGCACCGGGGTGGCCACGTAGCGCACCACCGAGTATCGGGCATCCTCGAGGCTGAAGTCCGGATCCTCCTCCGGTGTGGGGGCGACCCTCACCTCGATGGCGTTCCGGAACCCGGCCTGCTCGTAGGCCTCGTTCCACTCCAGTAGACCCTCCTTGAAGTAGGGGATCCACTCTTCCGGGGTCGCCGGGTCGATGTACCAGACCCAGGGCTCCACCGGCTCCACGAGCTCGCCCCGCTGGTAGGCCTCGATGTCGCTGGGCTCGAGCCAGTAGCGCCGGGTGTACTCCACCCGCTTCACACCCTGGTGGTCCTGGCTGTAGTCCATCTGGGCGATGCCCCGGAGCCCGACCCGCTCATCGAACCAGCGCCGCGGCATGGGCTCCTCCGGGAGGAGGATCATGGAGTGGTTCAGCTTGGCCGAGATCGACTGACCCCGGGCGCTGGAGGGGGGGTCGTCGGCCGCGTACGTGAGGATGGCCCGGATCTCGACGTTGATGGGGAAGGTCCGGGCGGACACGAGCTCGCTTCGGTCCCGGTCCAGCCCCCGAGCCCCGAAAGCCCGCTTCTGGTTCGCGCCCATCTCGAAGATGTCCGCGCCGCCCAGATAGAGGTCCGAGGCGTCGATGACGCTCGAGCCCGACCCTCGAGCCTCGATGTCGAAGCTCGCGAGGATCGGGGCGAAGTTGGCTCGCTCCACCGCCATGTAGACGGGCATGTCGGGATCCCCGTCCAGCTCGTAGGAGATGGCGCGAAGTCGAATCCGGTCCCCCTCCCGTTCCCAGCGGACCACCATCTCGGGACCAGGCTGGGTTCCGTCCAGGGGCAGACCGTGCTGTGTCGACGCGTACCGGCTCATGAGGAGCATGTCCCGGCCCAGCATCTCGTCGGGAATCTCGAAGAGGAGTTGATCGCCCACCCGGTGGAGGTCGAAGAGACCCTCCTCGGTCTCCGCTTCGGAGGTCACCACCTGGCTGTAGCCGGTCTGGCCATGGAGCTGCGCGGGCCAGGTCCACGCCAGCAGCAAGAGGAGTGGGAGGATCATGGCAGTTAGGGGACTGGAGAGGGCGTTTCCGGGGATCGGGCGCATGAGGGTCCTGGGAAATCGGGAGGCGTAGGCAGATCCAATCTTTCTGTTCTTCGTCTGCTTCCAGCCTACGGGACCCCGGCGAGGCAGGGCAAGGGCAGCACCCCCTGGGGCGGCCTGCCTATTGCAGTGAAGCTCTCGAAGCCTGATGGGGACCCTTCCCGCCCTTCTCGACATATCACCCTGGGCGGTGGAATGACCGGTCGACACACAGACCAGATCCCCCGCGGCGTCGATATTTCTCCTCCATGGAGGGAGCGATGCCAGCGAACCCTTTCGCGGAGCCCATCCGATGAAGCAGGCCCTTGGTTTCAAGCCCTCCGACGGCAGCCCCAGGCCGCCGCGCCGAGCCCTCCTTCTCCCGGCCCTGCTCGTGGCCCTTGTGCCCATGCTGGCGCCGAGTCCGGTCACGGCGCAGAGCGCCGGGGAGATCCTGACCCGGGCGATGGAGGCCCACCAGGACCGACTCACAGGGGTCGACGATCTCGTCATCGAGCAGGAGATCATGGGGTTCAGCGCCATGACCTACATGGTGAAGGAAGAGGTGGACGGGCGCCCGGTGCTTCGGACCCGTTCCACCAGCGCCGGCGGAATTCAGACTGGTGCCGGCGAGATGGACCCGGGCGACATCGCAGGTGAGATCTGGGCCGACCCCTGGGGCGTCTACCAGGACGGGATCGAGCGATGGACCCTGGAGGGAGAGGGATCGGTCGACGGGAGCCCCACCTGGCGCCTTGCACTCACCGACTTCGAGGGACTCGACTGGGACGCCACCGTCCCGGGGCAGGACGCCCCGTTCGAGCCTCGACGCCTCATGGTGGAACTGGAGAAGGAGCGCCTGGTTCCCCTCGAGCTCCAGATGGAAGGTGAGGTCATGGACGGAGGGGAGCTTCGCCCCCTGGCCCTGCAGATGAGCTTCACCGACTACCGGGAGGTGGCGGGGTACCTGCACCCCTTCCTCATGACGATGGAGCTGGATCTGGCCGCGGCCGGGGTTTCGGCGGATGACGCCGCCCGGGCTCGCAGTGGACTGGAGGAGCTACAGCGTCAGCTCGAGGACATGCCCGAATCTCAGCGTCAGATGGTGGAGCAGATGATGGGAGAGCAGCTCCGGGCCTTCGAGGGGATGCTGTCCGGAGAAGGACTCCAGGTCGACCTTCGCGTCACGGACCTCCGGGTGAACGGCGGCACTCCGGGTCGTTGACCGACTCCACGGACCGCCTCCGGGCGTCGAAGGAACCACGGAGCTTCGCCTTGCGCCCGGCACGCCGCGGGCGTATTGATTCTGATCTATTAAGCTGATGAAGGGGTCTCAGGGGGTGGAGCTCGAGGTCATGCTCGACTCCGTCTCCCGTGAGCCCCTGGGAGAAACCAGAATGAACTCACCAATCCCGACCCCCGCACCGTCGTCGCGAATATCCGGCTTCCGGCGCCGCGACCATCGAATGCGGAGCCGAACCGGTCTGGTCGTGCTCGCCCTCCTGGCCGTCCTCCTGGGTGGGGCTCCCCTCTCGGCGGAGGCTCAGTCCACTCAGCGGAGCGGCAACTTCACCGAAGCCGACGTCCAGTTCATGCAGGACATGATCCACCACCACGCCCAGGCCCTGATCCTGGCTCGGATGGTGGCGGATCGTTCGGAGCGGGAGGACCTCAACTACCTGGCCCGGCGAATCGACCGGAGTCAGGACGACGAGATGCGCTTCATGAGGGACTGGCTGTCGCGCCGTGGCCAGGAGGTTCCCGAGATCGACCTCTATGATCCCCTCGCAGAGGCGGAGGAGCACGGGCACCACGCCGGACACGGAGATCACGCGGACCATGGGCAGCACGACGCGGCCGGAAGCCATGACCACCATCACGAGATGGCCGGGATGCTCTCGCCCGAAGAATTGGATGCCCTGGCGGCGGCCGAGGGTGAGGAGTTCGATCGCCTCTTCCTCCAGGGAATGATCTACCATCACGAAGGCGCGCTGGACATGGTCCGCGATCTGCTGGCGACGCCCCGGGCTGCCCAGGAGGCCGAGCTCTTCGAGTTCGTGTCCCACGTGGACAGCGATCAGCGGATGGAGATCGTTCGCATGATCCAGCTGCTCCGCTCCATCGAGTGACGTAAGTCGGCGTTTCCCGGGCCCTGGTTTCGGGCCCATGTGCACGATTCCCTATAGAACAAGGTCCAGTATGAGAACCGAAGTAAGAAAACAAACTCTGCGACGGGGGTGGTCAGCCCGAATCGGGGGCGCCGTCCTCCTCTCTGCCGGTCTGCTCTTCACCGCATCCGCCGCGATGGGTCAGAGCAGCTTCACCCCGGGAGACGACAACGATCCGCGGATCGGTCTGGGCGCTGGCTGGATGGATGCCGAAGAGGCATCCTGGAACATGACCCACCTCTCCCTGACCCCGCGGCCCGAGAACTTCCAGGACCCGGACGAGCCCCGGACGGGCGGCGACTACACGAACAGCGACCTGGCCTTTCAGGACGGGCTCGTGTACGTCGGGAACTACAACGGGTTCAACGTCTACGACGTGACCGACCCACGGAATCCCCAACTCGTGGTCTCCCTCGAGTGCCCAGGCTCCCAGGGTGACATCTCAGTCTGGGGACATCTCGTCTTCCTCTCGAACCAGCAGCCCCGCGGTCGGCTGGACTGCGGCGATGAGGGAATCGAGGAGGTCGTCTCCGACGAGCGCTTCCGCGGCGTCCGGATCTTCGACATGAGTGAGCCGTCGAATCCGGTCCAGGTGGCCGCGGTCCAGACCTGCCGGGGCTCCCACACCCACACCCTGGTCGAGGACCTGAACGACCCTGAGCACCTCTACGTCTACAACTCGGGCACGAGCGCGTCCCGCCCGGGCGAGGAGATGGAGGGCTGCTCCGACGTGCGTGACCCCGACGATCCCACGACCTCGTACTGGAGCATCGACGTGATCCGGGTGCCTCTGAGCAATCCGGAGAACGCCGAACTCCTGGACTCCCCCAGGGTCTTCGCGGACCTGGAGTCGGGTGAGATCGCCGGGCTGTGGGACGGTGGCGACCATGGTGAGGGAACCCAGACGACCCGGGACACCAACCAGTGCCACGACATCACCGCCTATCCGGAGATCGGACTGGCCGCCGGCGCCTGCTCGGGGAACGGGATCCTCTTCGACATCACCAACCCGGCCGTACCGCAGCGGATCCACGAGGTCATCGACCCCAACTTCGCCTACTGGCACTCCGCGACCTTCAACAACGACGGCACCACCGTCATCTTCACCGACGAGTGGGGCGGCGGCGGCCAGCCCCGCTGCTTGGACACCGACCTGCCCGAGTGGGGCGCCAACACCTTCTTCACCATCGAGGGTGGACGGATGCGTCATGCCGGGTACTACAAGCTCCCGGCGCCTCAGACCGAGATGGAGAACTGCGTGGCCCACAACGGCTCGCTGGTTCCGGTCCCCGGTCGGGACATCAAGGTGCAGGCCTGGTACCAGGGTGGGATCTCGGTCTTCGACTTCACCGACCCCTCCAACGCCTATGAGATCGCCTTCTTCGACCGCGGTCCGATCAGCGACGAGGAGTACATGTCGGGTGGTCAGTGGTCGAGCTACTGGATGAACGGATACATTTACGGGTCCGAGATGTCCCGTGGCCTGGACGTCCTGGAGCTCACCCCGTCGGAGCACCTTTCGGAGAACGAGCTGGCCGCAGCCAAGCTCGTCCACTTCGATGAGTTCAACCCGCAGCACCAGCCCAAGATCATCTGGCCCGCGGACTTCGTCGTAGCTCGGGCCTTCTTCGATCAGCTGGAGCGCCACGAGGGGCTGCCGGCGCAGCGCCTCTCCGCCATCGCGTCCGACATGGACCGGGTGGATGCCATGTCCGACGGTGCGGACAAGCGGAGCGCTCTCTCCGAGCTGGCCACTCAGCTCTGGACCGACGCCCGCCGGATCGACTCCGGAGAGCTTTCCGGTGACGCCGAGCGGGTCCGGCGCCTGGCCGGCGGCCTCCTGGATGTGGCCACCGCCATGTAACTCCTACCTCCGGGGCCCTGCCCCGCGAGTCTGACGGATCACGGCCCGTCCGGTCGAGGCGAAGACGCTTCGGTCGGGCGGGCCGATCTCGTAGTGGACCGGGGGGGATCGCTCCGGCTTCCATCGGAGTAGAACCCTCCGGTTGCCGTCGGTCGGCCGGCCGCACGGACCTCCACTCGCACCTCCCGAATCGCCATGGTTGAATGCGGTCTCCGACGCTCTCGACAGGTCTCCGGATCCTTGCGTGCCGGTATGACCCTCCTCATGGCGCTCGCCGTGACCGCGTGCGCCACGACCTCCCCCGACGAGGCCCCGGCCGGAGCCTCGGGACCCTACCAGCCCGGCGCTCCCGGAGAGGCCGGGCAGTCGCTGTCGTCCCAGGGACCGGGAGCCCTCGGGCTGCTGCCCCACACCGAGGACGACGTCGAGTTCATGCGCATGATGATCGTCCACCACGCCCAGGCCCTCGAGATGGTCGCCCTGGTGCCGGACCGCAGCGCCCGGTCCGACGTCCAGAGCCTGGCTCGGCGGATCCGGGCCTCCCAGGCCGACGAGATCGCACTCATGAGTCGCTGGCTCGAGCGCAGGGATGAGGCGGCTCCCCACGTCGAGCTGTCGACGGGCCGGGTCGTCCAGGACACCGGCGACCACGCCCATCATGCTCACCACGACGATCACCACGGGCACGAGGCCATGGCAGGCATGCTGTCACCTGCTCAGATGGACGAGCTCGCCGCAGCCAGCGGGGAGGAGTTCGACCGCCTCTTCCTGGAGTTCATGATCTACCACCACGAAGGGGCCATCCAGATGGTCCACGACCTCTTTCGCTCTCCGGCCGGGGGTCAGGATGGCGAGATGTTCGGTTTCGCAAGCCATGTCGAGTCGGACCAGCGCATCGAGATCGACCGGATGCGAAGCATGCTGGCCACCGGCTCCTGACCGCACGACCACCCACACTCTTCCACGAGGCAGAGAATGAATCGCACCATCGTTTGTCCCTCTCTGGAGGCCCGGATCGCCGCCGGCGGCGGTCTCCTTGCCACGACCCTCCTGGCTGTGGTCCTCCTTCTGGCCCCCGTCCAGCTCCTGGCCCAGAGCTCAGAGCAGTGGTGGGACGCCTCGGATCCGCGGATTGGCCTCGGGGCGGGCTGGATGGACGCGGAGGAGGCGGCCTCCAACATGGAGCTCGTCGCCAACACCCCGCGCCCCGACGGGTTCTATGATCCCGACAACCTGGGGAACCTGAACCTGGCCAACTCCGATCTGGCCTTTCAGGGCGACCTGGCCTTCGTCGGAAACTTCAGCGGGTTCATGATCTACGACATCTCGAACCCGTCCGACCCCGTCCTTCGCACCTCGGTGCTCTGCCCCGGCGGCCAGGGCGACGTGTCGGTCTACGGCCACCTCCTCTTCATGTCGGTGGAACAGACCCGGGGCCGGATCGACTGCGGAGTGGAGGGTGCGCCTGGTGAGGTGAACCCGGAGCGGTTCCGGGGAATTCGGATCTTCGACATCAGCAACCTGGACGAGCCGGTGCAGGTGGCTGCGGTCCAGACGTGCCGTGGGTCGCACACCCACACGATCCTCGAGAGCGCTTCCGATCCCGACAACCTCTACGTCTACAACTCCGGCGCGGCCGGGGTGCGTCCCGAAGCCGAGCTGGAAGGTTGCTCCGCCGCCGATCCCGATGTGGACCCGGACGGAACCTCCCTCTTCCGCATCGACGTGATTCGGGTGCCTCTGGCGAATCCGGAGGACGCGGCGATCATCGATTCCCCCCAGGTCTTCGCCGACAGGGAGACCGGTGACCCTGCAGGTCTCTGGATGGGAGGGGAGCACGGGGAAGGAACCCAACGTTCCGCACCTACGAACCACTGCCATGACATCACGATCTACCCCCACCTGGGGCTGGCGGCCGGGGCCTGCTCAGGCAACGGGATCCTCTTCGACATCTCCGACCCGGCCGCGCCGGTCCGGGTGGATGAGGTGATCGACGAGAACTTCGCCTACTGGCACTCGGCCACCTTCAACAACGACGGGTCCACCGTCATCTTCACCGACGAATGGGGTGGAGGCACCTCGCCGCGTTGCCGGGAGTCGGATCTTCCCGAGTGGGGGGCCAACGCCATCTTCCGGATCCGGGATGGACGGATGCAGCGGGTGAGCTACTACAAGCTTCCCGTGCCCCAGACCGACACCGAGAACTGCGTGGCTCACAACGGGTCCCTCGTTCCCGTGCCGGGCCGGGACATCAAGGTACAGGCCTGGTACCAGGGCGGGATCTCGGTCTTCGACTTCACCGATCCCGCGAATCCCTACGAGATCGCCTATTTCGACCGGGGCCCCCTGAGCGACGATGAACTCCTCACCGGAGGACACTGGTCGGCATACTGGTACAACGGGTACATCTACGGCTCCGAGATCGCCCGGGGGCTCGACGTCCTCAGGTTGACGCCTTCCGAGCACCTCTCGGAGAACGAGCTCCAGGCGGCCATGCTGGTGGAGTTCGAGGAGTTCAACCCTCAGCATCAGCCCCTCATGACCTGGCCGGCCCACATGGTGGTGGCGAGAGCCTACTTCGATCAGCTCGAGCGTCATGACGGCCTCCCGAGCCAGCGCCTCTCCGCCGTGGCCTCCGAGATGGACCGGATCGACGCTATGAGCGACGGCCCGGAAAAGCGGGCCGCCCTCTCCTCCCTGGCGACCGAGCTGTGGGGCGACGCCCGGCGGGTGAACACCGGTGAGATCCAGGGGCATCAGGAACGAATCCGCGCCCTTGCCGGAGCCTTCATGGAGCTGGCGGGCAGCATGGAGCAGCGCTGAGCCTTCCTACCGGTCCCTGCCCTTCCACTCCAGCCGGGGCGTCCGCATGCGGGCGCCCCGGTTTTTCCTTCCCGCTTGCCCGGCCTCCGGATCCCGCCACATTGTGACCTCGTGCGCTCACGCAACGCGACGACTCGAGACTCCGGCCAAGACAAGCATGACTCTCCACCAGATTCCTTCCCTCCCCCGCTGGCTTCCATGGCGCCGGCTCCTGACCCTCACCCCGATCGGCCTCATCCTCGGGCTGGCGGCTGGGGGTGGTGTCGCCCCACTCCAGGGCCAGGAAGGACTCCACCCCTTCGTCCAGGACGCCCGTCCTCTCCTGGACGCCCGACTCCGCTACGAACGAGTGGACCAGGACGGATTCGAGGAGAACGCCAATGGGTTGACGCTCCGTGCCCGCCTCGGTGTGGAGAGCGGAGCGGTATCCGGATTCCGTGTCCTGGCGGAGGGCGACCTCACGCGGGCGTTGGGGCTCGATGACTTCAACAGCACAGTGAACGGCCGGACCGAATACCCGGTCATCGCCGACCCCGACTCGGAGCGGATCAATCGGCTGCACCTCACGTGGGAGGATCCCAGGGGCTGGTCGGCGGTCCTGGGCCGGCAGCGAATCATCCACGATAACGCCCGCTTCGTGGGAAACGTGGGCTTTCGGCAGAACGAACAGACCTTCGACGCTCTCCGCCTCCGGACCCCGACCTTCGAGGGTGTGACCCTGGACTACAGCTACCTCTGGCAGGCCAACCGGATCAACGGGAGCAACTCCCCGGTGGGCCAGGTGGATACGGACACGCACCTCTTCCGAGCCACCTGGACCGTTCCCATCGGAACCATCGGAGCCCACGCGTACTGGATGGAACTCGACGACCTTTCACCGGCCAATTCGAATCGTACCCTGGGGGTTCGGCTGGACGGGAGTCGGGCAGTGGATGAGGAATGGCAAGCCGTCTACAGCGCAGGGTGGTCCCAACAGAGCGAGCACGGGGGCCGCCCCGGCGAGTTCACCCTCAGCTTCTGGGAGTTGGACGGGGGCGTGGCCGGACCGGCCGGACCAGGCCGGTTCACCCTACGGGGGGGTGTGGAGACGCTGGGAGGGGACCGGGAGGGTCGCGGGTTCGTGACGCCCCTCGCCACCCTCCACCTCTTTCAGGGATTCGCCGACGTTTTCCTTTCCACGCCCCCCGGAGGACTACAGGACCGTAGGCTGCGCGCGAGCTTCACCGGGGTGACCGCGCCCCGGCTCGGGCCTCTCAGGGTGGCGCTGGCCTATCACGACTACGAGCGAGATGTGTCCGCTGCAGGGGCGGGGGGAAGCCCAGGTAGCATTCCCTCCTTCACCGACCTGGGCCGGGAGTGGAACGTCACCGCGTCCGCCCAGCCCCGCCCCGGGGTCACACTGATGCTCGAGTGGGCCGACTACGAGGCGGCCGATGGAAACGGGGTTCGGAAGGGATGGCTCTCGGCCGCGGTGGCGCTCCCATGAGGCCCCGAGGCTCGATCCGCCATCCGGGGCAACGGAGCTCTATCGACCCCACCATTCCATGGGCGCCCCCTCTGGAGCCCGGTCGGCCAGATACGCCGTGACCTCTTCCACGAACTCCCGGTAGTTGATCTCCTCGCCGGGTCGGTTCGGCGACTCGCCGAGCCAGCAGTGGGGCTGACGTCGACCGTATTCCACCCGGGCGTCGGCCGGCGGGTCGGTGGCCTCGTTCAGGAACTCCTCCAGCCGGTAGACCCCCAGCTCGAGGTAGTAGGAGTCCATGTCGCCGGTGGCGATGTGCAGCTTGCCCCGGAGCTCCGGTCCGATCTCCGGCCAATTCTCCCTCACGTGATGGTGGAGATCGAAGTTCTCCCGCCAGTACTCCGCGGTCTCGCGGTCGATGACTCCGGTTTCGTGATCCCAGATGGGCCGGGGGTACCCGTCGTCCCCCACAGGACCGTGAGCCGCCTCCCAGATGGCCCACTGGCCCCCCGATCGGCTCCGGTCGCCCACGGCCAGCTCGAAGTGACCCTCCTGGCGCATGGTGAACTGGATGTTGCCGTCGGGACGGCGGTTCGAGGGCCGCTCCACGGTGATCCAGCCCTGGTCCAGCTCGTAGGCGTTCCGGTCCTCGTAGATGTTCACGATCTGATAGGCGTGAAAGTCCACCGAATCGGGGCACCAGGACCACGCCCCACCGAAGAAGGAGGGGTGGAAGATCTGCAGCGCCAGGGCCTCCCAGCCCCCTGTGGATCCTCCGGCCAGGGTCCGGGCCCAGGGCGACGCCAGAATCCGAAACTCCTCTTCCAGGTGCGGGATCAGCTCCCTCGTGATGGCGTCGCCGTAGGGGCCCACGTTGGGGGAGTTCACCGAGTAGGAGGTGTCGTAGTAGGGGTTGGCGTCCCGGATCGTGATGATGAACATCCCCGGGGCCTCCCCGCCCATCCAGTAGTCGGCGAACCCGATCGTGCGACCCTCTCCGGACTCTCCGGGCTCGAATCCGAATGGAGGACGGTCCCCTGGGAAGTGCCCCAGGTGATAGAGGACCGGATAGCTTCGCGTGCTGTCCTCCCCGTAGCCCCGGGGGAGGAGCACGTTGGCCCCGATGTACATGTCGCGACCCCAGAAGTCGGAGAGGAGTTCGCTCCGGATTTTGACGAACCGCACCTGGTCCCGGTCGCGGGGATTGCCCAGCTCCAGGACCTCCCCCTCGCCCAGGGGCTGCATGGGGGGGATCACTCGATCCAGTGAGAGGCGCACCCGGTCCGGGCCCTCGGGACCCAACTGAACAGTGGTGACGGTGGAATGGGCGTTCCCGGGGGAGATCCATGGGTTCTGCCCCTCCCCGGTCTCACGGTGCATCCGAAGAACGTGGCCATCGGCCCGCTCGTAGGTGGTCCACGAGCTGAAGAGCGCCTGGACCCGGTACTCGCCCTCGGGAAGCCCGGAGAGGTCGGCCAGGGGATAGCCCCGCACATCTTCGTGTCCCGGCGTCAGCTCCAGCGGCCCGCCCACTTCGAACTGCTCCACATCGACACCCCAGAACGGGACGCCCGTCACCCCCACGCGCCGACGGGGCTCAGCAGGCTCCTCGTCCTCGGCCCCATCCTCCTCGCCGTCGGTGACCCGATCCACGATGACGTAGAGGCGTCCGTACAGGGGGACCTCCATCCCCATGGCCTCCATCTCGTCGAAGGTCGCCTGGGGGAGTTCGATCTCGAAGCTGGTCCCGTTCGAAGCGCCGCCTCTTGCCGTCGGCGCGGTCTCGGGAGGGGTCGTCGCCTCACAGGCTCCCAGAAAGAGCCCGCCGAGGAGGACGGCGGAGAGAACGGACGCTCGAGGCATGGAAAAGGGCCGCATCGTGACACCAGGAAGGAGAGATACCGGACGAGCCGGCAGGATACAGGCGGGAACATCCCGAACGAGCCGGAAAGATAGCGGACGCCACCCGCCTCCGCTTCCCTGGAGGGTCTCCGGGGCACTTCCGGGACGACTCGTGTCAGGGCATCGCTTCCAGCGCTCCCGGTTCGACCAGTCCCGCGGTGTTGCCCCAGGCGGTGCGGATGTAGGAGAGGACCATGGCCAGCTCCTCGTCGGAGAGGAAGCCGAAGCGAGGCATCCCGGCCCGGCCGTCCCGAATCACCCGGATGAGGGGATCCACGGGACCCACCACCACGGGGTTGCCCGCCAATGCCGGATAGGCACCGGCGACGCCCTCGCCCTCGCTCTGATGGCAGACCACGCAGTTGTGAGCCACGAGGGTGCGGGCCTCGTCCTGCCAGCCCTCCTGAAGGGTGGACCCGGCCTCCGCTGCAGGGCGACGCTCCACCTGTCCAGTATCGATCTCCGCCTCCGGCTCGGCCTCGGCTTCGGCCCGCACCGAAGCCACCGCTGCCACCGAGACCGCAGGATCGCTCCCCGTTCCCCACTGGCGCCGCACATACGAAGCCACCGCTGCCACCTCCTCGTCGGAGAGCAGACCGCCCAACCCCGGCATCTCTCCCTGACCCGCCAGGATGACCTCCACCAGGCCAGCCGCTGTCCCCTCCACCACCGGACTTCCCACCAGGGAGGCGAACACGCCCTCGATCCCCTCTCCCGACTCCTGGTGACAGGCCATGCACTGAGCCCGATAGACGGCTTCTCCGGGATCGGCCATGAGGGAAGGCCGTACCGCTTCGTCCATCATCTGCCCGTCCAGGCCGGCCTGGACGAATCCCTGAGCCGCCCCATCGGAGGAGGCCAGCGAGGCCAGGGCGACCCCTGCTCCGACGACGGAGGCCCAGAGTGCGAGGCGACGCGAGCGTGGGGGACTCACGTGTCCCCCCGGGCAGACCCGCTCTCCTGCGCGGCTCGACGGTGGATCCTCTCGATCTGCATCCAGGCCGACTCGATGCTCCCGGCCATCCACGAGGTGAGGTGGCTCACATGCTCTCCGGCCAGGTAGATGCGGCCATCGGGCTCCAGGAGTCGAGGGAAGTGGTTCTGGCGGCCTTCCATGGACCAGGACGCGTAGCCGCCGAGGCTCCACGGCTCCAGGTGCCAGAAGAAGGAAGTGCCGGTCTCGAACTCCTCCCGGAAGACACCCGGATGGACTCGCTCTCCGATGGAGAGACCGTGCTCGATGCGCTCCTCGGGGGACATGGCGCTCACGCGCACGGCGTCGCCGCCGTGCCCGTAGTAGACCTGGATCACCCCCTTCCTCCGATTCCATCCGGACGAGGGATAGGTCACGTGCCCGTCGCCGGACCACTCCGCGTTGGTGACGCTGTACCCACCGTAGATGCCGTCGTCCTCCTCCCAGAACCGGCGGCGGAACTGGAGTCCGATCTTGCCGCTGGGCGTGTAGGCCAGGCCCCGCATGGCCCGCTGGACCTCGCCGGAGAGGTCCGAGGGAATGTTGATGAGGATCGTGAGGGGAATCGTGCAGATGCAGTAGTCCCCGGTCAGCACCCCCGTCTCTCCCGTGCGGGTGTGGGCCCAGATGACCCGGACTCCATCCTCGTCCTGTCGGATCTCGCGGACCTCGCGGCTGGTTCGGATGTGGTGACCCACCTTCCGCTCGAAGCCGTCGGCCAGTCGGTCCATTCCCCCGACGGGCTGGAAGACCGTGCCGGTGGGCCCCCAGCGAGGGGGAAAGCCCGTCCCCAGCCCTGATTGGAGCAGGGAAAGAAAGTCGTGGGGATCGGAGGGCTGGCCGGGCTCGGCCGCTCCGGGCGGGACGGTCCAGCCCCTTCGGGTGGCCCCGCGATAGACGGCATCCTCGTTGGCCAGATGACCCTCGTGGACCAGGTAGGCTACGAGGCGCTCCTTGTCCTCGGCGCTCAGCTCCAGGTCCAGGGCATTCTGATGGACCGAGCGGGCCAGCAGCTCGGTGGTATGGCCCCGCATGTCGGCGGTGACCTCGGCCTGTCGCAGGCGTCGGCCCGACAGGGGGCCCTCCATCCCGTCCAGGCGAATCCAGCCCCAGGGGTTGGAGTTCACCAGGACCTCCAGGGGCACCTCCAGCTCCCGGCAATAGTGGAGGACCGAGGTGTGCTCGCTCGGGATCCGCCAGGGCCCCGGATTCAGATAGTGGCCTTCATCGAACTCGCAGCGTCGGGTGCCGCCCCCCAGCTCCCGAACCTCCGTCCCCCCACGGATCGTCTTGCACCGGCCGCCCACCTCGTCCCGGGCCTCCAGGATCGGCGTCTCGTACCCCAGACGGGAGAGCTCATAGGCGGCGGCCATCCCCGAGAGGCCCGCCCCCAGGATGATCACCCGCTTCCCCTGGCCCGACCCGGAGAGAGGAGGCGGCGCGCTCCGGGTCGACGACATGTCCATGCCCCAGGCGTCCAGAGCCTGAAACACGAGCGAGCTCCCACCGAAGGCACCGGCGAGCTGAAGAAATCGCCGGCGGCTGAGGGGCCCCCGAAAACGGCTTGCCCCCAGGGACGGAGGACCGAGCCCACTCATGGTTCGACCCGGGGGAGGGAGAGGAAAGTGCCGCCGACGAACGAAAAGGGTGCAAACATGGTCGTCTGGACAGGGGAACGAAGCCTTCTTCAAGAGCCATTCCAATGACTGATTCTACGTTCCGGAAAAGTCCTGCGCGAGGGTCCCCTGCGAGGCAGTTGGCCTCTTATAATAAAAACACATTTTCCTTGCACTCGGTCCGGGTATGGGAGTGTGGCTGCCTGCGACCGACCTCGAGCACGCCCAATCCGCACGAGGAGGATCCCCGGAGGGTTGGGGCCGCGCTACTCCACCAGAATGTTCGCCATCATTCCCATGTCCTCGTGCTCCAGATTGTGGCAATGGAGGAGGAAGAGGCCTCGTTGGGCGGTGAACTGGACGGCCACCTCCACCGTCTCTCCGGGTTGCACGAGAACCGTGTCCTTCACCCCAGCCTCCCAGGGCATGACCCGTCCGCGTCCGCCGGATCTCGACACCACGCGGAAGTGGGTGGCGTGGAGGTGCACGGGGTGCGGAAGCCCGCTTCGGTTCACGAAAGACCAGAGTTCGGTCTCTCCGAACGGAACCCGTGCGTCCACCCGATCCATCTGGAAGCTGCGCCCATTGACGAAGTGGTTCATCATACGGGAGTCGAAGTCGAACGACCGGGTCCGGACCGCACGGTCCGCCCGTGGACCGGGGACCGTGGGAAGCGAGCTTGGAATCTCCGCCCTGCCCGTGGCAGCTCCCTCGACCCGAAACTCCAGAAGATCCAGCGGTTGGCCCTGAAGGTTCGCCCCACGCATGAAGCCCATCCCTCCCTGGATCGAGAAGGAAGCGGAGCGAAGCATCAGTCGCTCCCCCGGCTCCAGGTCCCGCAGATCGACGAGAAGATCCAACCGTTCGGCTGGGGCCAGATCCAGCTCAGCGAGCTCGACGGGTGCGTCGATCAGGCCCCCGTCATTCCCGATAAGCGTGAAGGGACGTCCGTCGCTGAGCGCAAGTCGGAAGATCCGGGCATTGGAGCCGTTCAGCACGCGGAGGCGATACAGATCCGCATCCACTTCCTGGTAGGGTCGTCGAATCCCGTTGGCGAAGGGCTCCGGCCCCATGTATCCGGCCATCATGTCGGGGCCGAAGGGCTCGTAGTAGGGTTGGCCCGCGCCGTCCAGCCTCCGATCCTGCAGGATGATTGCGAGTTCCCGGTCGCCCGAGGGAAGCCCCAGGGCATCCTCCTCTTCGTCCTCCACGATGAGGAGACCGGCAATGCCCCGATACGTCTGCTCCGCGGTTCGCATGTGGGCGTGGGAGTGATACCAGTACGTGCCGGCGCGGTCCTCCACCGTGAAACGGTAGGAGTAAGCACCCCCCGGCGGCACCGCGAAACGGGGATGTCCGTCCATTTCCTCAGGGGGTGCGAGACCATGCCAGTGGAGGATGAGATCCTGGGGAAGCCGGTTGGTCATCTCCACCTGGAACAGGTCGCCTCGGCGCACCCGCAGAAGGGGCGACGGGAGCTCGTCGTTCAGGTACCAACCCAGTGCCTCGATTCCCCCCCCGATCTCGGCCTGACCCGGCGCGGCCACCAACTCGATCCCCCGGGGTGCCTTCTCGGTGGCGAAGCGGAGGGGGTTTCGAGCCTCCTGACCGGCGGCGGCCACACCCTTGGCAGGACCGTAGGCGGCCAGGAGCTCGGGAAGCCCCAGCCCCGCACCCACGGCGAGCGCACCACTTCCTGTGGCCAGGAGTCGGAGG
The DNA here is from genome assembly GCA_007121555.1 of Gemmatimonadota bacterium. Classification (GTDB taxonomy): domain Bacteria; phylum Gemmatimonadota; class Gemmatimonadetes; order Longimicrobiales; family Gaopeijiaceae; genus PWLA01. Next base: position 26,028 of record SKKH01000219.1, read on the forward strand.
AAGTCCCTCCGGCTCGGCGATCTGAAAGCCGGATCCGGGGGCCCCTCAGACATGGAGGACGCCCGCCGGATCGCCTCTTCGCTCCGGGGCCACCGGGCACTGCCGGTCGGCCCGGGTTGGATCAGACTCGAATTCCCACCCGTCATGGTTCATGGAGAGGTCGTCGGGGTCGAAGTCTCGTGGTCCTATCGCTGGCCCCGTCCCTTGCTGGAGCGGGAGCGGGCACGTTCATCCTTCCGTCGGGCCTTCATCTTCGCAATCCGCTCGCCCACCGGGATCTCGAAACGCTCGGCGGACTGGGCCTGGTAATCGAAGCCCTCCACCGTCCGGCGTTCCAGGGTGCGACCCACCGCCCGCTCGATGGAGCGCACGTCCTTCTCCTCCTCGGGGGAGACGAAGGTGTAGGCCTCGCCCGTGGCGCCGGCCCGGGCGGTCCGACCCACCCGGTGGATGTAGTCCTCGGCCACATTGGGCACGTCGAAGTTCACGACGTGGTCCAGGGCCTCGACGTCGATGCCGCGGGCCACGATGTCGGTTGCTGCCAGGACCCGGAACCGCCCGTCACGGAAGCCGTCCAGCGCCTTGGTCCTCTGGTTCTGACTCCGGTTGCCGTGGATCTGGGCCGAGGGGATCCCGGCCTTCTCCAGCTTCTGATGCAGGCGCTTCGCCCGATGCTTGGTGCGGCAGAAGGCGATGACGTTCCCGATCTCGTCGCGCTGAAGGAGCTCGATGAAGAGATCGGGCTTCCGCTTGGCCGGTACCGGGAAGAGGGCCTGCTGAATGCCCGTAGCCGGGGCGTGCTTGCGCTCCACCGCGACCCGGACCGGATCGACGAGAAGCTCCCGGGAGAGCTCCACGATGGGCTTGGGCATGGTGGCCGAGAAGAAGAGGGTCTGGCGCGCCCCTGAGGGCAGGTGCTTCATGACCCTCCGGATGTCCGGCAGGAAGCCCATATCCAGCATCCGGTCCGCTTCGTCCAGGACCAGCACTTCGATGCCCTCCAGGCGAGCGTAGTCATACTGGAAGTGGTCCAGGAGCCGGCCAGGTGTGGCGACCAGGATGTCCACGCCCTTCCGGAAGGCCTGGATCTGGGGCTTCATGGAGACGCCTCCGAAGATCGCGGCACCGGACAGCGGGCTGTGACGGGTCAACGCCCTGCGCTCCTCGTCGATCTGGGCCGCCAGTTCCCGGGTGGGGGTCAGGATGAGGGCCCGGGTCACACCCCGGGGCTTGTCGCGGAGACGGTGGAGGATGGGGAGGAGAAAGGCGGCGGTCTTTCCGCTGCCCGTCATGGCGCTCCCCAGGAGGTCCCGGCCCTCGATCCCGGGCGGGACCGCCTGCCGCTGAATGGGGGTGGGTTCGGTGAAGCCCATCTCCGCGACCGCCTTCAGGAGCTCGGGGTGGAGTCCAAGGGAGGCGAAATCGCCTCCGGGACGCCCTCCGGCACCATTGGTCGCGGAGGGACCGGCATGGACCGGGCCCGAGGCGCCCTCGGAGGCGGGGGCGCCGCCGCGCGAGGCTCCTTTGGACGGATTCGACCCGCTGGCGGAGTTGGGACGACCGCCCCTGGATTTCTGGTTCTTCGACATCGGTATTTCCTTGGCATGTAACTTCAGAACGGAAGGGTACGGGCCATAGAAAAAGGGGACCCTGCTCTCGCGCAGGCCCCCGCCGATCTTCGAACCCGTCTATCTTCAGCCCGAGTAATTCCCGGACGGTACATTCTTCTTTGTGATCCTAAGATAGCGGAAAGGGGTGCCGGGTAGGGATGGTCGCCGCCATCTTCACCTGGCAGTCCTCCACAACCGCTCCGTAGCCGTGGAGCCAGCGACGGGATACGTTGGGAGGTGGAGGCGGTTGCGTACCGAATTCTACTCCACCGCAGAACCGACCCATGCACATCAACGTCCATACCCACATCTTTACCCTCCGGACGGTGCTCAGTCGGGAGGCGACCCGAGTCATGGCCCAGCGGTTGGCCGACCGGGGGGTTCCCGACCTCCTGGTGCAGGCGATCGGTCGGGTGCTGGACCGACTCCTGGACCGTCCCGAAGTGCTGAACGAGCGGGAACTCCTGGCCCGACTCCTGGGAGAGCTTCGACAGGTCACGGGCTTCGACCGATTCGTCCAGGACAACCTCTCCCGCCTTCCCTTCAACGTGGTGATCCGGGGTGACGCCCTGGAACAGCTCCCGCTGGAGACCCTGAGGTCGGCGCTGGACCAGCTCACCTCGGCCATGGCTCCGGAAGACGATCCCCGGGGGCGGCCCTTCGACATCGTCGCCACCCTCCGTCTGGCTATGAAGGGAACCATCACCGAGGTGGCCGACGAACTCCTCGACCAGATGGAGCCGGAAGACGCCATCGTGGCCCTCATGATGGACATCCGAGCGGACGACGAACCGGAGCGGGACCTGCGCAACTTCCGGCTCCAGATCGAAGGGACCCGGGAGGCGGCCCTGCAGCGGCCCGGCCGGGTGCTCCCCTTCTTCGCCGTGCACCCCGGACGCCCCGATCACTTTGACCTCATGCGCGAGGGCATCGAGTCGGGGGCCTTCATGGGAGTCAAGCTCTACCCATCACTGGGATACCAGATCGGAAGCCCCGAGCTGCGGAAGGTCTACGCCTTCTGCATCGAGGCCGACGTTCCCGTACTCCTCCACTGCAGCCATGGGGGCTTCTACCGGGAGAGATCCTTCGTGGACTACTGTGATCCCCGGAATTGGGAGGACGTGCTCACCGGCGAGCTGGAGGCCCTCAGGGTATGTTTCGCCCACTTCGGCGGGTGGGACAGCCTGGGCACTCCGGAGGGTCTGGACGAAGGCACCTGGGGGGGCACGATCCTGCGGCTCATGCGGGAGCGGCCCGCGGTCTACACGGACCTCGCCTTCCACACGGATCAGATCCACGACCCCGACGCGGAAGAACACTATTTCCGGACCCTGGCCCGGCTCCTGGACGAGGAAAAGCTGAGCCGGCGCATCCTCTTCGGGAGCGATTCCTGGCTTCTGAGGATGGAGATGACCGAAGCCCTCTTCTGGCGCTATTTCCGTGAGAACATGAGTGAGGCCGACTTCCGGAAGATCGCGGTCCGGGGACCCCGATCCTTTCTGGGTTTCCCCGAGGAGAGCGCGGAGGGTGAGACCACACCGGCACCCCGGGCCAACCTCCAGCGTCACCTGGACTTCCTGGCCCGGCACGCCTCCCAGGTCGGGTCGTATCCCACCGCCTGGGTACAGCAACTCACCGATGTGGACTTCGAGGCGGACCGGGAGCCGGCCGACTGGCGGCGACAGAGTGTGCCGGCGCGCGCCATCTACGGGCTGGCCCGTGAGTACATGTCGGGCTCGCAAAGAAACGGGGGCTACGCAGCCGGGCGGACGCTACGGCTCCGGGAGCTCCGGTACTGGGATCCCCGGGACCCGAACTTCGAGGGGCAGATCTGCCTGGGGCTGGCCAGGGACCTGATCGGCGCCTGCGAAGACCACGGGGAGTACGCCCCGGGGTGGGACCGGAATCGAGCCATCGAGAGGCTCCACGGGGTCTTTCGCCAGGGAGAGAAGACCCTGGTGGAGGTGGCCGGCCTCCTGGACATGATCTTCCACTTCGACCAGGCGCTGGTATAAGATGACGAGGCGAACGGAGGGACAGGTCGGCTGGCTCACCGCCGCGGTGATGGGCATGCTCCTCCTGGGACCTGCGCTCGCCCTGTCGGTCGAGGGGCCCTGGAGCGGCGAGGCGCAGGCCTCCCCGGTGCTCGCGATCCTGAAGGGGGCGCTTGCACTCCAGGCCCAGACCCAGTGCTTCGACGACCGACGAGTCCGGGTGGCCCCCACCCTCTTTCAGGACGACGAGGGCGACCGGTCGCTGGGCCTGAGGGCTTCGGCCGGGGTCTGCCGTCTGGAGCACGACACCCGGGCCGACTTCTCCCAGACCTCCTACCTCGAAGGTGGACTGGATGTGGCCGTTCCGGTGTCCGAGCTTCGAATTCCACAGAACCTGACGGGAGGGCTGGGGGCCGGCCTCTCCATCTCGCTGGCCCGACGGGCCGGCCTGGACCTGGACGCCGACCCCGACGATCCCGACGCGGAGTTCTACGACTTCAACTACGGATTTCTGGGGCTGGGAGTCCGGCTCGGATACGAGTCCAACGCCGTCTGGGACGAGCACGGGGTGACGGCCGGAGCCCAGGTGAGGTGGACCGATCCGATTCGCTCCTACCTCCCCTCCACCGTGGTGACGCTGGAGGGGGTTCGTCCTGTCCGCTCCGAGATCCGCGAGGGGCTGGACGTGGACCGGGAGCTCTATGCTCGCCTGGGCCTCACGGGCTACTGGAGGCTCCACGTCACCGGTCCCCTGGAGCTCGGGTTGGACGCGGGACACTTCCGGAGTTGGGGGCTGGATCCGGCGCTGGACCAGGCCGGACTGAATTCTGGGAGCTACCTGGCCGGCGAGGTGGGTTGGCGAATCGCCCGACCCATGGGCGGCCTGAGCCTGGACGCCCTCTTCCTGGGATACGCCTGGGGGCAGCAGCCCACCGGCGTCGACGAGACGAAGGCGTGGACGCTGGGGGTGGAGGTGGGGATTCCCTGAGCTGGAGAGCCGTCGGTCCCTTGGGCCGAGCGTCGATCCGGCGTCCATGAATCCGCGGATCTGGCCGGAGCCCCCTTCTACTGGGTCTCCGAGTCGATGCCCACCAGCGTGCGGCTGAGCTTCCTCAGCCGCTCCCGCGCCTCCTCGTCGTAGGCCTGATCGTGGGCCCGCGCAGGCTCCAGACCTCTGAAGTATTGCCCGCTCTCGATGGGCTCGGTCACCAGTTGCATGACCGCGTCGGCCCCCTCGTCCACCGTGGCCCGAGGCTCGATCCCGGCCTCCCGGACCATGCCGGTGTCCATGAAGGTGGCGGGGTGGAGGGCGCTCACCGTGACGCCGGTACCCTCCAGTTCCCGGGCCAGGTCGAAGGCATGGAGGATCTGAGCCAGCTTGCTCTGTCCATACGCCCGTTCGATGGCCCCTTCTTCTTCGAGCATGACGTCATCGAAGTCGATGGGATTCTGGGCCGCCGAGGCCACGTTCACGATCCGGGCCGGAGTACTCCGCACGATCATGGAAAGGAGTTCGTGGGTGAGCAGGAAGTGCGAGAGGTAGTTCACCTGGAAAACCAGCTCGTAGCCGTCCTCGCTTTCCTGCCGACCGTCCCGGGCCGACCCGATCCCGGCGTTGTTGATGAGAACATCGAGGCGGGGATACCCGTCTCGGACCGTTCGGGCCAAACGCCGGACCTCCTCCAGCGAGGCCAGGTCGGCGGCGTAGAAGCTGGCGCTTCCGACCCCGCTCTCCTCGATCTCCCGGACCAGCGCGGAGCCGGCCTCCACGTTTCGACCGTGGAGGATGACGTGGGCCCCGGTGGCCGCCAGCCGCCGGGCCAGCTCCTGACCCAGCCCCGAGGTGGACCCCGTGATGAGGATGACCTGCTGCTCGGGACCGCCGGACCGCGCTTCGGGAGACGAGGCGGCCTGGTCCGACTGGACGGACATCGGGATCAGCAAGGTCATCGAGGCCAGGAAGAGGAGGCTCGCCAGGAGTCGGGTAGGGGTCGTCATCAGGGCACCATCACGCGAATCGTGCCGTCGTGCTTGTTCAGGAGGAACACCTCTCCCCGAGGGCCGTCGGCGAAACGGAGGTCGGTGCGGCCCACCGGCTCCCTTCCCTGCTCCACGTTCTTCTCCTGGATGAGTTCGAGGAAGGTCACCGTCTGCCCGCCATGGCGCAGGAGGACCCGACGGATCTCCTCGTGCCCTCCCTGGGGCAGGTCGTCAGCGTCGAAGTGGAGGATCTCCCCGCTCACGAAGTCGGCGAAGAGGACCCGGCCCTGCAGCTCCGGGAGGGCGCCCTCCCGGTAGACCCGGATTCCGGTCACGGCCACCCGATCGTGCATGATGGGGTCGTACCTTCCGTACTCCACCACCGGATAGGTGATGTCGGGGTCGCTGCGAGGGTTGTCCAGGATCACCTCGGACCGGCTCACATACTCGTAGCTCCCCTCCCAGTCATTCCAACCCAGGTTCCCCCCGGTGGGGACCAGGCTCACCTTCTCCACGATGTTCTGGCCGATATCGGCCATGAAGAGATTCCCGTTGTCCGGGTCCCACCCGAAGCGCTGAGGGTTGCGCATTCCGGAGGCGTAGACCTCAGGAAGGGTCCCGTCCTGTCCCACGAAGGGGTTTCCGGAGGGGATCCCGTACGCTCCGTTGGAGCTGTCTGAGCCCAGGGGATCGATCCGGAGGATCTTGCCGAAGGCCGACATGGGATTCTGGGACAGATTCAGGGGGTCCCCTCCACTCCCCCCATCCGCTGAACCGATGTAGAGGAGGCCATACTCCGGATCACCGGGTGCGGCGAGAGGATGGAAGGCCAGGTGGCCGGCGTTGTGGTTCCCGAAGGGCTGCTCGAAGCGCATGAGCTCTCGGGGCATCCCACCATCGTAGGTGGCCGCCGAGGGGTCTTCGGTCACCCACTCGTGGAGGACAGTATGATGGGTGTTGTCACCTCCGTCGGGAACGAAGTCGGCAGGGGACTCGTTGTCCTGAACGTCGGAGAAGGTGTAGAACCGACCATAACCGGGCGCTCCCTCCATCCCGAACTCCGGATGGAACGCGAAGCTCTGGAAGCCCCGCTCCCTTCCGCTGTGCTCCACACCCACGCCCCAGGCCGGATCATTGATGTCCACGTAGAGCGCCACCGCCTGGCCATCGTAGCTGACCGTATGGATGGGCCCTCTCATGTCGTTCACGAACATCCGCTCCGTGGCCGGCTCGTCCACCATGAGCATCATCCGGGCGGGTTCCCCGTCGGAGTCGGGCACCGAGGCGAACTCCTCCACGTCCACCACGACGAGTCCGTCCTCGACCTCCAGGTCGGTGGTGAAGGGATCGTTCGTGGTCTCCTGGGCCAGCACCGAGCCGGGCGACACACCCACCGCCATCGTGAGGACGGCCAGTGCGGAGAGGAGCGGCCGAGGGAGGACCCACGATGCACCACCCGGGAGCGGGTGCGAGTCGGGCGATGGAGTCAGGGGAGCCATGGGATCACATCCTGTACCGGGAATAGGGGCCTGCGGATCGGCGGTTCACGGATGATGTTTCGCTCCAAGGTAGTGCGTTGCCCTGACAAGGGAAAATCACCGCCTAGTGTGGTGATCACGGGCGTTCGGAAGCCGGCCGGGCCGGCGTGAAGGGCCACGCATGCGCCAACGGGCGGGGACGGGAGAGGGGCTGGCGGACCGGCGCACCAGCGCGAAGATTGGGGGGAGGCGAACGGGCTCCCCATTGTCACGCCCGGCTCGCACCTCTCCTCCAGCTACCTGCGTGCCATGTCCATCCGTTTCAGCTACCTGCGTGCGATGTGCCCGCCCTTCACCGTGCCCGAACCCATTGCTCCCAAGAGCTCTCCCTTCCGATCGATCCTGGTCTCGTGCACCTTCCTGATCGGGGCCCTGACGCTGGGGGGATGTGGAGAGTCGCTGGGCTCTCCCGGAACGGACGAAACCAGCCCCTCGACCTCCGAGCCGACGACCACCGGACCCGTTGGGACATCCGACTACCAGGCGCTGACCCAGGCCGACCAGGAGCGGTACCCGGACGCCCTCCCGTTGGATGCGCTTCTGGACATCGGCTCGGTCGTGGGCGGAGAGGTGCCCCGCTGGTCGCCGGACGGCTCCGCGCTGGCCTATTCGGCCGGAGGCACGATCTGGACCGCCGACCCCTCTGGCGAGAGCGCTCCGCGGGAGCTGGGCCTCGAGCTGGGGGCCGCCGGTCACTTCCTGGCCTCCCAGGAGCCCCGATACAGCCCGGACGGAGATTGGATCTCGTTCATCTCCACCCGTTCAGGCGCCCAGGAGCTCTGGCTCTCGTCCACCGGATCGGACGAGGAGCGGCAGCTCACCCGGCTGGGGGCCCGGATCAATTCCTACGCCTGGTCGCCCGACGGGGAGTGGATCGCCTTCGCCGGCGACCGCTTCGGCACCTACGACATCTGGAAGGTCCGGGTGGCGGACGGATCGGTGCACCGCCTTTCCACCGACGCCCGCTACGAGGTCTTCCCGTCGTGGACGCCGGATTCGGACGAGATCCTCTTCGTTCGCCTCGACGAGCGGTGGGTGGACCACGACGTGATCCGGATCACAGCCGACGGCCATGACCCCCGGCCGGTGGTGAGCGACCGGGACTTCTTCGATTACCGGTCTGGAGGCACCTTCGGCCACCCCATGGTCTCGCCCGACGGGAGCACCGTCCTCTTCCGATCCCACCGAAGTGGGTGGATCAACTACTGGGTCGTACCCCTGGAGGGCGGAGAACCCCGGCAGGTGGCCGCCGAGGCGGCGGACCAGGCCGAAGCCTCCTGGTCGCCGGACGGGACCCGCGTCGCCTTCACCTCGAACACCAACGGGACCCACTCGCTCAAGGTGGTGGAGGCGACGACAGGGATCCGGGCACAGGGTTCCGAGAACGCGACGGTCCGGACCCTGGTATCACCCGACGAGGGCGTGGTGGCCAACCCCCAGTGGTCCCCCGATGGGGACCGGATCAGCTTCACCCTCCAGACCCCCACGGAACCTGCGGACCTGTTCGTCGTCCGGGTCGACGAAGGTGAACCTGTCCGGATCACCGACTCCCGCCCCTCCACTGAGGCGGCATCCACCCTGATTCAGCCCACCAAGCTCACCTACGAGAGCACCGACGACCTGACGATCCCGGCCTATCTGTACGCGCCTCCCGGGGCGGAGAACGGGGGCGGACCCTACCCCGCCCTCCTCTGGATCCACGGGGGGCCCACCTCCCAGTTCCACGACACCTTCCAGCAGCACGTCCAGTACTTCGCCCAGCGGGGCTACGTGGTGCTCATGCCTAACATCAGGGGAAGCTCGGGCTACGGAAAGGCCTTCGAGGAGGCCAACATGGGGTGCTGGGGACGCTGCGATCTGGAGGACGTGCTCGCCGGGGTGGAGCTCCTCCAGGACCTCCCCTACGTGGACGCCGAGAACATAGGGATCACCGGCACCAGCTACGGGGGCATCATGAGCATGGCGGCCCCCACCTTCGCGCCGGGGGTCTTCCAGGCCGCGGCCCCCATCGCCGGGTACGCCGACTATCCCCATTTCATGGAGGAGCAGGAGCTCCGGCACCTGAAGCTGCTGGAGTACGAGCTCGGCCCCCTGGAGGAGAACGAGGAGCTCTACCGCCACCTCTCGCCCATCTACTTCGTCGAGGACATCACGACCCCGTTTCTCGTGATCCAGGGAGAGGGCTTCTTTCCCGAATCCGAGGCGAGCCGGCACTTCGTGGAGGAGCTGGAGCGCTACTACAAGCCCTTCCGCTACCGTGTCTACTCCAACGAGAACTACTACGTGCGCGGACGGGAGAACCGGCGGCGAATGCTCCTGGACATGCTGGACTTCTTCGACACGAAGCTGAAGGACCACGGGATCGTGAGCTTCGCGCCCGAGCCCCTCACTCCCTGACGATCCGCCGCACCGGATAGTGGGCTGCGCCCTCCAGCCAGGGGTCCATGAGCCCCCAGTTCGTGAGGCCGTCGTCGGAACGGGGCTCCAGGAGGAGGAAGGCGAGGCGGGCCAGGGGCTGATCCATGGGGACCACGATCCACTCTCCCGAAGCGGAGGCCTGGGCTCCTGGATCATCGACTGAGCCTGCCGGCTCTCCGGGGGTCGGATCCCCCTGCTCGACCCACTCCGCCCACGCCCCCTCCAGTGTCACCTCGTGTCGGCCCTGGAAGGCCTGCTCCGACACCGACCGGGCCTGGATGTCGAACACCTGGATCGTACCCGGGGGCGGCGCTCCTTCAAGGAGTTCGATCCCGTGGGTCCGGAGGCGGTCGAGAATCGTGTCGAGCTGCCGGGGAACCAGATAGGCGTCCGGAACCCGTTCGTCTTCGGTCCCGAGGAAGGCCACGAAGGCGGACATGGGATCTTCCTCCACCACGTCCGTTCTCAGGAGGATCGTCTCGCCGGTCCAGGGATGCACCTCCTCCGCCACCTCTCCCATGAGGATCGGGTGGGTGGGAGCCTCGTCGGGGAAGCCGCCTCGCACGGGCAGGCGCTCGCCTCGGAGGTCCCGGGAGTTCTCCCGGGCCACGACAACCAGGATCCGGTCGGCGTGGATCCGGCTCCATTCCAGGATCTCATCGACGAAGCGTTCGCTGGCCAGGATCCGGTCTTCGAAGGTGAGGTAGCTGTAGGCCTCGCTCAGAATCCCGATGCGATTCCGGATCCCGGTGTAGTTCGTGACGAAGCGGGGCCGGTGGTCGAAGGTCCACCAGGCCGTCAGCCCGTCCCTCGAGAAGGCGTTCCCGTAGTGCCACATGTGCCAACCGAAGCGCTCCTCCCAGTTCCGTGTGGCGGTGGGGAGGAGGTCGTCCCGGAGGAGAGAGTCGATGGACTGGGGGGTGGCCGGATGGAGGGGCGGCGCGTACGTGAGGTGGTAGGCGTGGCGGGTCCCGTTCGTCGTGTGGAGGTCCACCACAATGTGCGGATCGAAGTCCGTCATGAACCGGGCGAGGGATCGTCCCTCCGGTGAATCCAGCTTCATGCCGTCGCGGTTCAGATCCAGACCCTGGGCGTTGGTCCGGGTCCCCATCCCACCCAGGGGTCCGTGCTGTCGGGGGCGGTTCCGCAGATCCACCGCTTCAGTTCCGTCGGCGTTGTAGACCGGGCCGATGAGGAGGATGAGGTCCTCCAGGAGCTCCGGACGCTGGTCGTTGGCCAGCTCCCGAACGAGTCGCAGGAGCGCCTCCTTCCCCGCCGCCTCACCGGAGTGGATGTTGCCCTTCAGATAGATGATCGGGATCCCGCCTTCCTCTGAGGCCGTCCGGACTGCGGCAGGGGTCGGCTCGTCCACGGGACCGACCACCAGGAGGGGGATCTCCCGACCCTGGTTCGTATAGCCGAACCGGGTCAGATGAAGGTTCGGATGGGCCGCGGACGCCTGCTCCAGATAGGCCACCACCTCGTCGTACCTCGCCGTCTCCACGAAGCCGCTCCGCTCGGCCCGGAGCGTCCAATCGGGCTGCACCGCCCCCGGGGAACGGGGACCGGCTTCGGGCGGATCGCATCCGGCCGCGGTGACCATGGCCAGCACGGCGGCGAGCACGCCGGGTCGAACCCAGGAATTGGAGAGGGGGAGCACGGGGTATCCGGATTGAAGGATGGGGAGGGAGCGGGACGCCCCGCCGGTGGTCCTGCGATGCAGAGCGCATCCTGCGGGACCGGAGCCCATGGTAGGGGGCGGAACCGATGGGGTCAATCGGGGGAGAAGCTCCGGCCTGCGACCCGAACGCGCGTGCGGCCACAACCCAGAGAGCCTCGGCGTCACTCCGACTCTTCAACAGCCCTTTAGGAGCTCCATGATCACCATCGGCACCCCTGGAACCCCGAATGCCACCCGGCTCCTCCTCCTGGGAGCGGGGGAGCTGGGCAAGGAGGTGGCCCTCGAGGCCCAACGCCTCGGCGTCGAAGTCATCGCCTGCGACAGCTACGAAGGTGCGCCCGCCATGCAGGTGGCCCATCGGTCACGGGTGCTGGACATGACCGACCCGAAGGCGTTGGGGGCCCTCCTCAGGGAAGAGCGCCCCTCCCTGGTCGTGCCGGAGGTGGAGGCCATCGCGACCTCGGTTCTCCTCGATTTCGAGGAGGAGGGGATTCAGATCGTGCCCACCGCCCGCGCCACCCGCCTCACCATGGACCGGGAGGGGATCCGCCGACTGGCCGCCGAGGAGCTGGGGCTTCGCACCTCGACCTACCGGTTCTGCAGCGACCCCGACGAGCTCCAGGAGGCCGTCGCGCATTTGGGGCTCCCCGTGGTGGTGAAGCCGATCATGTCTTCGTCGGGGAAGGGGCAGAGCGTGATCCGGACGCCCAGCGAGGTGCGGCAGGCCTGGGATCACGCCCAGGGTGCGGGACGGGTGGCGGAGGGCCGGATCATCGTGGAGAGCTTCGTGGACTTCGAGTATGAGATCACCCTCCTGACCCTGCGCCACGCCGGCGGCACCTCGTTCTGTTCGCCCATCGGCCATCGGCAGGAGGAGGGGGACTACCATGAGTCCTGGCAGCCCCACCCCATGTCCGAGGCGGCGCTGACCGAGGCCCAGCGGATGGCTCGAGCCGTTACCGACGATCTTGGAGGACGGGGGATCTTCGGCGTGGAGTTCTTCGTGTCGGAAGACACGGTCTGGTTCAGCGAGGTGAGCCCTCGGCCCCACGACACCGGCCTCGTGACGCTTGTGAGCCAGGAGCTCTCTGAGTTCGCGCTCCATGTTCGAGCGATCCTGGGACTTCCCGTGCCGGTGATCCGGCAGCTCGGGCCCGCAGCCTCCGCCGTGATTCTGGGACGGGGCGAGCTGGATGGACCGGTCTACCGGGGGGTGGATCAGGCTCTGGAGGAAGCGGACACCGAGCTTCGCCTCTTCGGAAAGCCCAACGTGCGGGGATATCGACGGATGGGGGTCGCCCTGGCTCGGGGCACGACCATCGAGGAGGCCCGGGGTCGAGCCCTGCGATCAGCCCGATACGTGGAGGTCGCGGCGCGAGAGGGATGAGCGGACCCGCCGGTCCCAATGGGGGTCACTCCAGCGCTTCCTCAGCCCTCTGGGCTTCTCCCTCACCGACCGCGACCGGAGCACTCCAGTCAGACCCATAGAGCAGGGGACCACACTCGGTGCAGATGGAATGGCTGAAGAGGGCCGAAGATCGCTCGCTGATGTAGGTCTCCACGGTCTCCCAATACCCTTTGTCGTCTCGGACCCGCTTGCAACTCGAGCAGATGGGAATCAGCCCCTTCAGGGTGTGGAGCTCGGACTGGGCGGCCCGGAGCTGCTCATTGGCCAGCGCAAGGGAGCGATTGGAGTCGGCCAGCGCCGACTCCCGTTCCCGCCCCCGCCGATTGAAGAAGAAGAGGACGCCCAGGAGAAGCAGCGACACAGCCAGGAGACCGGCTCCCAGCAAGGTGGCGGTCCGCTGGCGAGCGATGACGGCCTCCTGTGCCCGCTGCTCACCTCGAAGTAGAGCGTTCTCCAGCTCCTGCCGTTCCGCCTCGGTCTGGGCCTCCATGGCGGCAATCCTCTGCACCGCCGCCTGGTTGAAGATGGAGTCCCGAAGGGCGAGGTGGGATTGGAGGTAGACGAGGGCCTCACCCGGGACCCCCCGCAACTCCTCCACCCGGGCCAGGGTCGCCAGGAGGTCCAGGGCGATGGGGCGTTGATCCCGGGCCTGAGCGAGCTCGAGGCCCACCACCAGTTGCTCCAGCGCCTCGTCGTGCCGACCCACAGCGGAATACGCCCGGCCCAGGTCCAGTCGCACCCGGGCCAGATACCGGGGATTCTCGACCCCTCCCGCGAGCTCGAGAAGTTGCTGCAGGTCCTGGACGGCGCCTTCCGGGTCCCCTCGTTCCAGCCTGATCCTGGCCAGCCCCAGTTGGTTCAGGACGCGTCCCCCCAGGACGTCGGAAAAGATGATGTCCGAGGTCTCGGATTCATAGAAGGAGAGGGACTCTCGGAAGAGGTCCTCGGCCCGGCCCCACTCCTCGAGTTCCAGATAGAGCGCCCCCAGGTTCAGGCGGGCGTAGGCCTGGGCAAAGGCGTACCCGACCCGGTCCGCCATGCGAATGGACTCCTCGTACGCCTCCCGAGCCCGGTCTCGCTGACCCCAGTCCTGATAGGTCAATCCTACATTCGCCAGGGTCAGGGACTGACCCCGCTCGTTGCCGACCTCCCGTCGATATTCCACCGCCCGCAGGAAGGCGGCCAGGGCCACTTCGTAGTTGCCCCACTGATAGTGAGCCACCCC
>SKKH01000191.1 GCA_007121555.1 Gemmatimonadota bacterium
CGGGGAGCTGACGTGATCCTGGATCTGGTGGGTGCCAGCTACCTGGAGGGGAACCTCGCCGTCCTGGCTCCCGGAGCCCGCTGGATCGTGGTGGGGGTCCCGGGGGGAAGCAGCGGCCCCGTGGACCTGCGCCGCCTCATGAGTCGACGGGCCACCATGCGGGGCACCGTGCTCCGGCCGCGACCGGCGGCGGAGAAGGTCCTCCTGGCCCGAGACTTCGAGTCCCGCATCGTGCCCCTCTTCGATGAGGGCAGCCTCCGGCCCGTGGTGGATGCGGTCTTCGGTCCCGACGAAGCGGCCGAAGCCCATCGGCGGATGGAGGCCTCCCGGAGCTTCGGAAAGCTCCTCATCGGCTGGTAGGCCTGGAGTCCTCTACCCGTCCTTCAGGGCGTCGCGAATCAACTTGTCCTGCTTCGCCTTGTGCGCCGCCGCCCGGCCCTCGGCCGGAGAGGCCCGTTCGGGTCTGGCCACGAACCGGAGTGGGATGGGCCGGGGAATCACGCCCCGAAGGCGGGGCCCGATGAAGGTGCCGGCGCCCATGTTGCGGGGTTCCTCCTGGGCCCAGATGACTTCCTCGAGGTTGGGGTAGCGCTCGACCAGAGCCTTCGACTCCTCCTCAGGGAAGGGGTAGAGCTCTTCCAGACGGGCCACGGAGACGTGCTCCATCTCCTCGCGCTCGTCGGCGGTGAGGAGGTCGTAGTAGAACTTGCCTGAGCAGAGGATGAGGCGGGTGATCTCATCGTCGCGTCCCTCGGTCACCGGATCGGCCATCACCGGCCGGAACTCGGTCGCCACCAGCTCGTCGACGGTGGAAGCGGCCCGGGGATGCCTCAGGAGGCTCTTGGGGGTCATCACGATGAGGGGCCGACGCGGCGACCCCAGCGCCTGCCGCCGGAGCAGATGGAAGTACTGGGCGGGGGTGGACGGATAGGCCACCCGCATGTTGTCCTCGGCGCAGAGTTGGAGGAAGCGCTCCAGCCGAGCCGACGAGTGCTCCGGGCCCTGCCCCTCGTACCCGTGGGGAAGCAGGAGGGTGAGGCGGGAAAGCTGTCCCCACTTGGTGCGTCCCGAGGCGATGAACTGGTCGATGATCACCTGGGCGGCGTTCACGAAGTCTCCGAACTGGGCCTCCCAGAGCACGAAGTCGTCTTCGGCCGCCACCGAGCAGCCGTATTCGAAGCCCAGGACCGCCGCCTCGGAGAGGGCCGAGTTGTAGATCTCGAACCGAGCATCGCCCGCGGTCTGGAGGGGGGTGGTCTGCGCTCCGGTCCGGACGTCGTGAAGGACCAGGTGGCGCTGGGAGAAGGTGCCCCGCTCCGAGTCCTGGCCGCTCATGCGGATCGGGGTCCCGTCTCGGAGGAGTGATCCGAAGGCCAGCGACTCGGCCCAGGCCCAGTCGAGACGAGTCTCGGAGTCGAACCCTTCTTCTCGCCGCTTCAACTGCCGCTTCAGCTTGGGATGGACGTTGAACCCCTCGGGCACCCTCAGTGCGGCCTGATTCAGCTCGACCAGAACCTCGAGGTCGACGCCGGTGGCGGCCCGGACGGCTTCCGCCTCCTCCGGAGCAGGGGGGAAGGGATCGTGCTCGCTTCCCGCCGCCTCTTCCTGCACCTGGGCCTGCGCGTCTCGAAGGATCTGGGCGACCCGGTCCTGGATGGCCTCGGACTCGCTCCCATCGAGCACCCCGTCCTTTTCCAGGGTACGGGCCCAGAGCTCCCGGACGGTGGGATGCTCGGAGATGAGGTTGTAGAGGGTGGGCTGGGTATAGCCCGGTTCATCCCCCTCGTTGTGGCCATGGCGGCGGTAGCCCACCAGGTCGATGACGATGTCGTCGTGGAAGGTCATCCGGTAGGCCATGGCCAGGCGAATCGCCGTGAGACACGCCGGCGGATCGTCCGCGTTCACGTGGAGGACCGGGATGTCGTATCCCTTGGCCAGATCCGAGGCGTACCGGGTGGACCGCCCTTCCTCGGGGGTGGTGGTGAAGCCCACCTGGTTGTTGGCGATGATGTGGACCGTGCCTCCCACCCGGTAGGCGTCGAGGCGAGCCAGATTCAGCCCCTCGGCCACCACGCCCTCCGCGGCGAAGGCGGCGTCGCCATGGATGAGGATGGGGACCACGGCGGCTTCATTCCGCTTCACGTCCTTCCCCGGACCCTCGTACTGGAGGGCCCGAGCCATGCCTCCGACCACGGGGTTCACGAACTCCAGGTGGCTGGGGTTGGGGGCCAGCTTGACCTCGACCTCCCCCCCGGCCCGGAGTTCGTAGCGTCCGTTGGCGCCGTGATGATACTTCACGTCGCCGGTACCGGGCTGGGCGAGGGAGAGTGCCCCCTCCTGCTGGGGCGCTCCTTCGAATTCACGGAGGAGGGCGGAGTAGGGGATCCCGACGATGTGGGTGAGGACGTTCAGGCGGCCCCTGTGAGCCATCCCGAGGACCACCCTGTTTCCACCGGCTCGGGCCGTCTCCTCGATGGCCAGGTCGAGCATGGGCACGAGCATGTCGTTGCCTTCCACCGAGAACCGTTTCTGGCCCAGATAGGTCCTGTGGAGGAACTGCTCCATGCCCTCGACCTCGGAGAGCCGCTCCAGGAGGCGGACCTTGTCGGCCTTCTCTAGTGGAGGGGCGTGGCGACCCGACTCCACCTCGTTCCAGAGCCATTGGACCTTTTCCGGGTCCTCCAGGTGTTCGAACTGGAAGCCGATGGAACCGCAATAGATGTCTCGGAGGTTCTTGAGGGTGGAGGAGACGGGATCGTCTCCCCCGTCCTCCAGGATGAGCGATGTGGGGATCTCCTCCAGCGCCTCCATGGAGGTGCCGAAGAAGCCGGGGTCGAGCTGGGGATGCCCGGGGGGCTCACTTCCCAGCGGGTCGATCCTGGCCAACTGGTGTCCATGGTCCCGGAACGCCTGGATCAGGGCGGTCGCCCTGGCGATCTGGGGAAGGAGCCGCTCCAGCCTCGCGTCGATGGCAGGACCGGTCTCCTCCTCGGTGTCCCTGGCCGGCGTCGGGGTCGCGGGCGGGCTGGCCGCGGGTGGCAGGCCGCCGTTTCTCTGGAGGCCGTCGGGGACGATGAGCCCCTGGGCCACCAGCTCCTCCAGGCCTCCGGAGAAGATGTCCCGCCAACCCACGGGAACCGACTCGGGGTTACGGGAGAACTGTTCGTACAGCTCCTGTACGTACCCGGCGTTATATCCGTCGAATAGAGTCGAAGTCGACATCCGCTGAGCCCCGGGGGCTATCCCCCCTCAGTTGTCATGTGATCCGGCCCCGATGCAGGGCCGGCGGGATGGTCCGTTCCATCCCTCGTTTCGGATCGACCGAAACGCTATTGAAGACCTGCCGTGTACGTAAAGGTATGCAATTTCTCCAGCGATGCGACCCATTCAATCGACGGCCCCTTCCAGGGAGACGGCCCACCCGAGAGAGCCCGGGACCCCTTCCCCCCCGATCCCGTGCAGGACACCTTTCACCCTGCAGGCGCATCCGGCCTTCGGGCCCCCGTCCTCGGACTCTTCAGGAAGGCATGAGCTCACCCCGTCCCGCCAGCTCCGGACCCCCCGCTTCGCCTCCGACATCCGCCCACGCCGACGGCGCCGGGACGACCGAGGGGCCCCGGCGGGTGACCGAGGTGCCCGGGGAGGGAGCCCTGCCCGTGGTAGGAGTTCCGGAGTGGCGGCGGCGCTTTCCCTGGCTGATCCAGGGGGTGACGCTTCGCAGCGGAGGCCCGGGCGACGCCGAGGCCTTCGACCTCGGGCTGGCCAGCCCGGCGCCGACCGGAGAGGTACTGCGGCGATGGGAGGAGCTCCGCCTCGCCGTGGGCCTTCCCAGGATCGTCGTCTCCCGCCAGGTGCACGGGTCGGTGATCCGGGTGGCTCGGGGCGGCGAAAGTGGACTCCTACTGACTCCCCCCGCCGACGGGCACCTGACCCGGGATGCCGGGGTGCTCCTGACGATCTCGGTGGCCGACTGTGTGCCCATCTTTCTCCTGGAGCCGAAATCCAGGACGCTGGGGCTCCTCCACGCCGGATGGAGGGGTGTGGCGGCCGGGATCGTCGAGGAGGGGCTCGACCAGATGGGACGGCGCTTCGGTGTGGAACCCCGCGCCCTGATCGCCCACCTGGGCCCGGCCATCTCGGGGCCTCGCTATCCGGTGGGGCCCGAGGTGCACGAGGCACTGGGTCTGCCCGTCCCGTCCGGCTCCGCCCCCCTGGACCTGCGGGAGGTCGTTGTTCGTCGCCTGGAGGCCCGGGGGATGGCCCCGGAGTCCATCGGGATCTCCACCCTGTGCGTCCACGACGATCCCCGTTTCTTTTCCCATCGCGGGGGCGACGCAGGTCGCCAGATCGCGCTGCTGGGGTACAGGGGACGCCCGGGAGTGCGGAGCTGATGCCCACCTCCGTCTCCATGGGACCCGGGCTGTGTGGGCGGTGCCGCCACGTCCGCCGGGTGGAGAACCGCAGGGGATCCACCTTCTACCTCTGCCGACTCGCCGAGGTGGACCCCCGCTTCCGAAGGTATCCACCTCTTCCGGTGCTGCGGTGCGCCGGCTTCGAGCCCGACGAGGCCCCGGGCTCCAGTGAGGAGGGAGGGGACGGGGACTGATGGACGCCTTCTTCTCGGCGCCGCCGAGCCTCCCGGCCGCCCTCGCGTGGGCGATCTTGTGTCTCACCGCTCTGACCCTGGGGGCGCTGATCTCCCTGGGTCTCCATCGGATGCGCCTGCTGCTTCTGAGCAGGGGTCCGGGTCCTTCGGAGGCGGAGCGGTGGGAGGGGGAACTTCCTTCAGTCACGGTCCAGCTCCCCGTGTACAACGAGGCCGGGGTGGTGGAGCGGCTTCTGGATGCTGCGGCCCGCCTTGAGTACCCCCGCGATCGTCTGCAGATTCAGCTTCTGGACGATTCCACGGACGAGACCAGTTCCCGGGCGGCGCGACGGATCGAGTACTGGCGGGAGCAAGGCGTGGACGTGGCGCATCTGCGGCGTTCGGACCGGACCGGATTCAAGGCCGGGGCCCTGGCTCAGGCCACCCCCGAAGCCCGGGGCGAGTTCATCCTGATCCTCGACGCCGACTTCGTGCCTGCCCCGGACCTTCTGAAGCGCCTCCTTCCTCCCTTTTCGGACCCGGAGGTCGGGATGGTCCAGGCGCGTTGGGACCACCTGAACGAAGGGGCCTCGCTCCTCACGCGCTGCCAGGCGCTGCTCCTGGACGCCCACTTCTTCTTCGAGCAGGGAGGGCGCTACGCCGGGCGCCTCTTCATGAGCTTCAACGGGACGGCGGGGCTGTGGAGGCGAAAGGCGCTGGACGAGGCCGGTGGGTGGTCGTGGGACACCCTCACCGAAGACCTGGATGTCAGCTACCGGTGCCAGATGAAGGGATGGCGTTTCGTCTTCCTCCCCCAGGTGGGAGTGCCGGCCGAGATTCCCGGAGGCGTTCGCGCGCTGGAGGTGCAGCAGAAGCGTTGGGCCCAGGGGGGGATCCAGACCGGAAAGAAGATCCTGCCCCGCCTGCTTTCCAGCGATTGGCCCCTGCGAATCAAGGTGGAGGGCGTCGTGCATCTCCTGGGACACCTGGCCCATCCCCTGACCCTGATCCTGGGGCTTCTCCTGCTGCCGTCGGCCCTGGCCCGGGAGACCCTGGGGCTCCAGAGGTTCCTCTTCGTGGATCTGGCGGTCCTGGCCGGTGCCACCCTCTCGTTTCTCACCGTGTATCTGGCGGCAGGACGTCGCCGAGGTCGTCCCCTTCTCCCCCTGGTCCCCCGAGCTCTGGCCACGCTGGGGCTGGGGGTGGGGCTCACGGCCAGCGTGTCCCGGGCGGTGGGTCGGGGGCTGGCCGGAGGGCGGGATCCCTTCCTGCGCACACCCAAGCGGGGGGACGGACGGACCCGGTACCAGGCCGCCCGGGGAAGGGGAGACGGGGTGGCCAAGGCCCTCATGGCCGGGTGGATGCTCCTCTCGGCGGCGTTGGCGGTCCTCTGGGGCTATCTTGCCACCCTGCCCTTCATCCTGCTCTTCGCTTCGGGCTATCTCTGGCTCTTGCTGGCCGGCGCCCGGGGAGGGGAGGGTCCGCGGACATCGGGTTTCGCCGGGCTCGCGATCCGCACGTGGACGGCCCCCCGGGACGAGGCTCGGAGCGGGCACGTCGTCGACACCGCAGGGGGCCTGGGGGCCGGGGGCTCCAGCCCGAAGGTCCACCCGGGGGCTGGGACCGGATGACGGCGGTGGCGGCCCTCATCCCTGCGCTCAACGAGGAGGAGCCCCTCCCGCGGGTCCTGGATGAACTCCGGGCGGCGGGGATCGACCAGGTGGTGGTGGTGGACAACGGGTCCACCGATGCCACGGCGCAGGTGGCCAGGGAAGGCGGGGCCAGGGTGATCGAGGAACGGCAGAGGGGGTACGGGGCCGCATGCCTCGCCGGTATGGCCCACATCGCCACCTGGTCCGAGTCCCCTTCGGTGCTCCTCTTCCTGGATGGCGACGGAAGCGACGATCCCCGGGAGAGCCCCAGGCTCCTGGACCCCATCCTCGCCGATGAGGCCGACTTCGTCGTGGGTGTGAGAGAGAAGCGGCACGGGCGGTCCGGATCCGGCGCGTCGGTGCCTCTTCATGCTCGGTTGGGCGACGGACTGATTCGACTGGGCGCTCGCTGGCTCCATGGCGTGGAGCTGGGGGACCTGGGCCCGTTCAGAGCCATCCGGTGGTCGTCGCTCCAGGCCCTGGAGATGGACGACCAGGACTGGGGCTGGACGCTTCAGATGCAGCTTCGGGCCCATCGCGCCGGGCTCCGCTACCGGGAGGTGAGCGTGAGCCATCGTCGTCGGACCGGTGGGCGCTCCAAGGTGTCGGGAACGCTCCTCGGGTCCCTCCGGGCGGGGGTCAAGATGGTGAGGGTCCTTCTTCGACGGGCGTCGTAGTCCGCCCCACTCCCGCTCACTCCACCTTCCGCCACCTTCGCTGACCCGAGCGTTCGTCCAGGAAGGCCAGGACCGGATCGAGGGAGGCGTCCGGCGCCTCCTCCGGAGGCAGGTGGCCAACCCCGGGAAGGATCACCAGTCGGGAGTCGGGAAGCTCGGCCGCCAGCTGCCTGCCCAGTCGCAAGGGCACCACCGGATCTTCCTCACCCCACAGGAGGAGGACCGGGAGGTCGATCTCGCCGATGCGTTGGGCCACCTTCCCACCGTTCTCGACCCCGATCTGCCGGGCCGCTCGGAGGATGGCGCGCCGCCGCCGAAAGGAGCGCAGGGGCTTCCGATACATCTCCACCTGCTCCGCGTTCACCGTATCCCGATCGTGGACGATGGTGCGTATGCCCATGCGAAGAGCGAAACGGGGTGGAGGAGCCAGAAGGAAGAGGTCGCCGATCCCGGGCAACTGGGCGAGGCGCAGGAAGGGAGGGAGTTTCTGGGGATAGACCGCGCCACTCACCAATACGAGGCCACCGGGGAGTCGAGCGCCCCCCTCGTCCATGAGCCGGAGGGTGGCGGCCACCACGATCCCGGCCCCGAGGGAGTGCCCGATCACGATGGGTGGGATCCGCCCGAACCCCCTGAGGAGTTCGACCAGATGCCGGGCCTGTGCAAGGGGGGAGTAGTCGCTCCCAGGGGGTGCGGGAGCCTGGCCGAACCCCTTGAGGTCGACGACGTGCACCGTGTGCCGCGCCTCCAGTCGGGGCAGCCAGCGCCGCCAGAACCCCCCATGGGCGCCAAACCCGTGGACGAGCACGACAGGCGGGTCGCCCCCGCCCCGAATCTCCACGTGGAAAGGGGATGTAGGATGCGTCGTCATGGGGATGCCCCGGGTCCCTGGAGGTGGAGGGTTCGCCCTCCTCGCCGCTCCACTCCCCGGGCCAGCGAGGGGTGGCAGGTGAAGAGAAAGATCTGACGATCCTGAGCCATTCCAGCAAGGAGGTCCAGCCCTCGGTCCCGGCGCGCCTCGTCCCAGTTCACCAGGACCTCGTCCAGAAACAGGGGGAGGGCCTCACGGTCCGATTCCAGGTGATCCACGATGGCCAGCCGCAACGCCAGATAGATCTGCTCCCGGGTCCCGGTGGAGATGGGGGGCTCCACGGCCAGGGCCCCGGGGAGGTGCTCGGCGTCGAGGACGAAGGGGTCCTGGCCCGGGGTATCGGAGAGGAGGAGTCGGCGGTAGCGACCCTGAGTGATCCGGCCCAGATAGGCACCCGCACGTCGGAGGAGGTCGGGCTGGTGGGCCTCCCGGAAGCGGCGCTCCGCCACCCGGATCACCCGGGCCAGTGCCACATCGCGGTCTCGCGCCCGACCCAGCTCCTCCATCTCGTCTCGAAGCGCCTGGATCCTGCCGGCCACCATGTCCGGGGTTTCCTCGGCGGCCAGGTGTCGGGCACGTTCCCTCAGCGTCGCCAGCTCATCCCGAAGCTCCTCGCGCTCCCGGCTCAAATCCCGGCGCCTGGCCTCGACCCGGGTCAGCGCCTCGGGGTCCTGGAGCCAGTCCTCGTTCGCGCCCCGAGCGGCCTGAAGCTCCAATCGTTCGCGATGGAGGTCGGGGCGGCCCTCCCGCAGCTCTTCCCGGGCCCGGTCCAGCGCCGCCCATGCCTGGAGCCGCTCTCGGACTCGTTGAAGCGCCTGCTCGACCGGGCCCTCACCTCCGGCCCCCCGAATCGCTTCGACCAGGGCACGTCGCCGCTCCTCCAGCTCCTCGACCCGATGCCGGATCCGGTCCAGCTCCTCCTGGATCCGCGCCCCCTCGCTGCGAGCTGAGCGGGCGGAGGCGTCCCTGCGCGTCAGCTCGTCCAGGCGCCGGCCCAGCTCGGGGAGGGCCAGGATCGGCTCGGAGGGCAGGTCGTCCAGTGCGCTGAACTTCGCTCGCACCTCCTCCACCTCACCCCCGATCTTCCGGTCGGCCTCGGTCAGGTCCTCCAGCCGTCTCTCCTGGTCCTCGAGGTCGAGGTGGAGGGTCTGGAGACGTTCCAGCTCCCGGGGCAGTCCCGCCGGGGGAACCTGGAGCACCTGGGCACGGAGGGGGAGGGAGGACAACAGCTCCTTCACCCTGGAGCGGGCCCTGTCCAGCTCGCTCTCCAGGGTGCGAAGCTCCTCCTCGGCGGTCTGGATCCGCGCGCGCGACCGGGCTCGCTCCTCCTCCAGGATCTCCCTGCGCACACGGCGGCGGGTCAGCGTCACGGCGCCCCAGCCCAGGAGCGCCAGCCCCATCCCCAGGAGGATCAGGTGCCAGGGCAGGACGGTCCCGCCGGTGAGGATCAGGAGGGCGACCCCCAGCACCAGAAGGACGGCTCCACCCCCGAGTGCGCCGAGGACGTCGCCTCCCGGACCCCGAGGCGGGGCGGTCTCGTCAGCGGCGCCAGGTCCACTCCCCGATCCGCCGTCCTCCCTCCGGGCCCGCTCAAGGCCGTCCCGGGCCGCCTCCAGGCGCCGCTCGATCCTGGCCACGGCCTCCAGCCGTTCGCGAAGCTCGTCCGGGGAGAGGTGACTCAGCGCCGGGGTGTGGGCCGGGCCCTCCCCTTCGAAGAGGGGTGCCGCCCTCTCCCTCAGGCGTCGCTGGAGACGGGTCACCTCGCCCTTCACCTGTCCCCTCCGGGCTGCGTATTCCTGGAGGAGAGGAGCCCGGTCGGCCAGGGGCCGCAGGGTGGACGCCGCCGCCAGCACCAGGCTGTCCTCTTCGCTGAGCCCGTCCGCCCGGTCCTCGGCGTCCTCGAGCTGCATCTCCAGTCGTTTCTGGAGCTCCACCGCCTCCTCGAGGCGCTCATCCAGGCCCTGGAGGGCGGAGGACGGATCGGGAGGAAGCCGCTCCAACTCCTCCGGCGGACCGGCGGTCCCCTCCAGCTCCTCCAACTGCTCGAGTCGGCCGGCCAGGGGACGCAGGCGGCCGATACGGTGGGCCGCCACCTCCAGGGATCGCTCTTCCGCCTCCAGGGCTTCCAGGGTCTCGTCCAGCTCCGGGATGCGGCCGTGGATCGTTCTCAGCTCCCGGTCCCGCTCCCTGGCTTTCCGGGAGAACTCGAGCCATTCCTGGACCTCCTCCTGGAGGGCTCGGATCCGTTGGTTCCCCCGCCGGGTAGGGCGCCAGACCTGGCCGGCTTCGTTTTCCAGCTCCGCCGCCGCTTCCCTGGGAGAGCGAAGGTCTTCGGTCCCCATCCCGACCACGAGGCGATCCTGGACGGCGCCCCACCCTTCCGCCTCCAGGCGGCTGAGTTGTCCCAGCGTCAGCGCGTAGACCGATTCGAAGACCTCCTTGGAGACGTGCCCCACCATGGGGAGCTCCCGGTTTCTCAATTCCTCCACCCGGTCTCCCCTGGCCAGCTGGGCGTCGGGCCGGGAGAGAAGGCGGCGACGCAGGTGCAGGTCTTCCCCCTCCCCCGTCTGGATCCATGCCTCCAGCTCCGGATCCTTCCCGCTCCAGGGAGAGAGGGGGTTCCGGTCCCGGGAGGCTGGATAGAACCCGTAGAGGAGGGCGACGATGGCCTGGTGAATCGAGCTCTTTCCGGCCTCGTTGGAGCCGAGGACGGCGACGAGACCAGGCAGCTCGTCCCCCTCGCCCGTGTCCCAGGCTTCTATGGGCCCGAATCCGTGAACCCGAAGGCGGAGGAGTCTCAACGGCCCTCCCCTTCCAGGAGCCGGTCCAGGAGAAGGGGCGCCTCTCCCCGGAGGAGGTCCCTCAGGTATTCGTCCGCCTCGGCCCCGGCCAGACCGGCCAGCTCGTCGGCCTCCAGGCTCAACGTCCGGGAGGGAGAGGGGCCCTCGGGATCGGAGAGTTCATCGAGGAGTCGAAGGGCCTCGCCCAGGATGTCGACCCGGTCCCGGTGCCGGCTCGGATCCAGGGGAGGCCGAAGCTCGTGGGCCCGGACCTCGGCCTGCAGGAGGCCCAGAGCGCTCTCCAGGTGGCGGGCCAGCTCCCTTCGCTCCTCTTCCGACTGCAGGGTTCGGTACAGGGGCGAGGGTCCCGCCAGCCCGACCCGGAGGATCCATTCGGCTCCGGGAAGTCCCGGGTCCCGATCCCGAGCCTCCTCCCATTCTCGCTGGATCCGTCCGGCCAGCGCCGTCATGGAGGTCGCTTCATCGAGACCCCCGAGTCGGAGGGACTCCCACCGCACAGGGGCCAGCTCCAGAAACTCCACCGTTGGGGCCTGTCCCGGAAGGAGCTCCACCAAAAGCGCGCCTTTCGCGCCGGACTCCCCGGGGTGACGCCCCTGGAGATTTCCGGGATAGTGGATCGGGGGATCCACGGAGAGGCCCTGCCGGAGGTGGATGTGCCCCAGGGCCCAGTAGTCGAATCCGGCCCCCCGGAGAGCTGGGAGGTGGGAGGGAGCGTACCGGTCGTGGGCGCTTCCTCCAGGGGTGTCCAGGACCTGGGTGTGGAGGAGGGCGACCTCGGCCACGCCAGGCTGGCGCTGGGGGCGGGGGAAGGTGGCGGAGAGGTCCCGGGCCTCCCGAGCGGACGTGTGACCGGCCCCGGTGACCCTTCCCACGAGTTCGCCTTCGCGAAGAATCGGAATCCGCCTGGGCTCGGCATCGGAGAGGAGGGCGACGCTTTGGGGCCAGGGGATGCGGGAAGCCGGGCCCGAGGGTCCTCCCGGGTCGTGGTTCCCGGTGGCGTAGACCACGGTGATCCCCGACGAGGTCAGCCGCTGGACCGCCCGGGTCAGGAACCGCTCGGTGTGGAAGGAGAGGTGATCCCCGTCAAAGAGATCGCCGGCGATGAGGACCGCGTCCACTTCATGGCTCAGCGCCTGTTGCACCGCCCGCTCCATCGCCTCCCGAGTCGCAGCCCGGAGGCGGGTTCGAAGCTCGTCCCTTCGATTGGCGAAGGTGGTGTCGAGGTGAAGGTCCGCCAGGTGAAGGAACCGCATCGTCGAGTGAAAGCTCCTGGCCCCGGGGGCACGAGAGGACTGGTGTGTGGAAGGCAGGTCGGTGGCAACCGGATCGGAAGGCGGCGTACCGCCGCCTCCCAAGGTAGGATTCCGCTCCGGCCGGGGCCACCGTCGGGCCCGGTCAGGGACCATGGAGTTCAGAGGCACGACCGCCGGTTTGGAAGGCCCCTGGCGCTGCGGTCGTGACAGACCTGTTAGTCTGCTCGGGGCACGTGGGCCCCCAAGAGGTGTTCCCGGCACTTTACTGGGAATGAGTCCCTGTGTACGATACCACTCCATGAGCTCGTGCTCTCCCTCAAGTCGGAGGAGTCCCACCATGGCCTCGGCCACCGGATTCCCGACGACGGCCCGGCCTCCACGTCCGGGCGGAATGACGCCTTTCCCGCGTTCCCCTCTCCTCCCCGTCCGTCCATGAGTGACACTTCGGATCTCGCCGTCAGCCGACTGCGCACGGAGCATTCCCCCTTCGAAGCCATCGCTCGCGAACTGGAGCGGATGGTGGAGCCGGAGCGGAGCGAACTGGTGGTTCGGTTCGCCGAGCTGTTCTTTTCCAAGGCCCCCCCGGGCTTCCTGGAAGAACGGAGCTCCCAGGCCCTTGCCAGGATGTCGCTGGGAGCCTTTCGCTTTCTGGAGGAGAGCCGCCCCGACAGGGTGGATGTGGACGTGGTGAACCCCGATGTGGACACCGAAGGGTGGTTTGCCCCCGTGACGGTGGTCCGGACGAACATCTCGGAGCGTCCCTTCATCGTGGACACGATCCGGGAGTTCCTCCACGCAGAGGATCTGGCCATCGAGGTCCTGATCTATCCGGTCCTCCACGTCACCCGTTCCGATGACGGAGAACTCGTGTCGGTGGGTCCCTCGCAGGGGCAGGAGGGGCGG
Source organism: Gemmatimonadota bacterium (assembly GCA_007121555.1). Classification (GTDB taxonomy): domain Bacteria; phylum Gemmatimonadota; class Gemmatimonadetes; order Longimicrobiales; family Gaopeijiaceae; genus PWLA01. The sequence goes on from SKKH01000191.1 coordinate 12,743, forward strand.
GAATCACTGGTCCACTGCGAGATCACCCGCATCAACGATCCGGCGCGCGTCGAAATGGTTCAGGAGGAGGTGCGGAGCCGGCTCCGGGACGTCGTCCACGCCACCGACGATTTCGATCGGATGCTGCAGGAGGTGGACCGCACGATCGAGGCGCTGGAGAAGACCGCGGGGGAGCTTCCCGGATACGCCGACGAGGTGGAAGAAGTCCAGGCGTTCCTCCAGTGGCTCCGAGACGGTGGGTTCGTCTTCCTGGGCTATCGGGGCTACGACCTGGTGGATCACGAGGGACACCGGTGCATCCAGGTGGAACGGGGCTCGGGGCTGGGCGTGCTGCGGCGGGAGGGCCAATCCTCCTTTGCCACGCCCGTGCCCGTGGAGGATCTGCCGGACAACCTCAGGGCCATGGCCGAGCGGGGCCCCCTCCTGATCATCTCCAAGACCAACGCCACGGCGACGGTCCACCGCCGCGCCCGGATGGACTACATCGGAGTCAAGAAGGTGGACTCCGAAGGAAACGTCGTGGGGGAGCGGCGGTTCATCGGCCTCTTCACCTCGGAGGCCTATTCGGAGAAAGCCGAGCGGATCCCCATCCTGCGACAGAAGCTGGACCGGATCCTGGAGGAATCTGGGGTCCAGGCCGGGTCGCATGACTACAAGGAGATCCACACGATCTTCAACAGCCTTCCCAAGGAGGAGTTGTTCCTGACCTCCTCCGAGGAGATCGGCTCCGATGTCCGGACGGTGCTCACCACCTTCGATCCCGACGACGTCAGGGTCACGCTCCGCCGGGACCGGCTGCTCCGAGGGATTTCCGCCATGGTCATTCTGGCCAAGGAGAAGTTCTCCGGCGAGGTGCGAAAGCGCATCGAGGACGCCTTCGTCCAACTCCTGGACGCCGAAGTCCTGAATTACCACCTGGCCCTCGGCGAGGGGGATCAAGCCCGCCTCCACTTCTTCCTGGCCGCCGAGGCGGACCGCCTCGACGAGGTGAGCACCCACGAGCTGGAGACGGTGGTGAAGGAGCTCATCCGGAGCTGGGCCGACCGGCTCCGTGAGGGACTCGAGCGGGTGCGACCTGCCGAGGAGGCGCGGCGCCTGGCACGCACCTATGGGGAGGCGCTGAGTCCTGAGTACCAGGCGGCCACCGATCCGGAGACCGCGCTCTCCGACATCCTGGAGATGGAGGCGATGGAGGCCGACGGACGGTCGGTGGCCATCCAGCTGAACAATCCGGGCGCACGCCCGGCCGTGGCCGGGGGAGACCAGGTCACCGAGCTTAAGCTCTACTTGCGCGAGACCCGGCTGATCCTCTCGGACTTCATGCCCATCCTGGAGAACTGCGGCCTCAGGGTCGTGGCGGTCACCCCCTTCGAGATCAGGGGTGCTCACGTTACGGAAGCCATCATCTATTCATTCGTCGTCCAGGGGCCGGACCATGAGCCCCTGAAGATCGAGACGGTGGGGACCCGGCTCTCCGAGATGATCCTGGCGGTCCGGACGGGCGATGCCTCCAACGACCAACTGAATTCCCTGGTCGTGACTACGGGGCTGGCCTGGCGAGAGGTGGAGGTGCTACGGGCCTACGCCTCCTTCGGGTTCCAGGTTGGAGCCGTGCCCAGCCGACTGTCGCTCCCGGTGGCGTTGAGCAAGCACCCCGATCTGGCCGAGTTGCTCTTCCGGCTCTTCGAGGTCCGGTTCAATCCAGGGGGGCCGGTCTCGGATGAGGAGCGTCAGGCTCTGGTGAACCAGCTCGACGACCTGATCCAGGAGGCCCTCTCCGGCGTCTCGACGCTCAGCGACGACCGGGCGATCCGTCGACTTCACAATCTCATCCAGAGCACTCTTCGTACGAACTACTTCCGGACGGGAGGCACGGTGCCGACGCGCCGGTCGGGAGGGGTGCCCTACCTCTCCTTCAAGTTCGACTGTCGGGCCCTGGAGGGACCGGCCAGGAGTCGACTCCGGCACGAGGTGTGGGTTCGGTCGTCCCGAATGGAGGGCGTGCATCATCGGGGCGCTCGGGTGGCCCGGGGAGGGATACGCTATTCGGATCGACCCGACGATTTCCGCACCGAAGTCCTGGGCCTGGTGAAGACCCAGATGGTGAAGAATGCGGTGATCGTCCCCGCCGGATCCAAGGGCGGATTCGTGACCCTCCGCCAGCGGCCCCCAGCCGAGATGGCCGATGAGGCACGCGAACAGTACAAGACCCTCATCCGGGGGCTTCTCGACATCACCGACAACCTTCGGGAGGGAGAGCCCGTTCCCCCCGAGGGTGTGGTCTGTTACGACGACCCCGACCCCTACCTGGTGGTGGCTGCGGACAAGGGCACGGCGACCTACTCGGACATGGCCAACGATGTCGCCGCCGAGTACGAGTTCTGGCTGGGCGACGCCTTCGCCTCGGGTGGTTCGGTCGGCTACGACCACAAGGAGGTCGGCATCACGGCCCGAGGGGCCTGGGAGTGTGTGAAGCGGCACTTCCTGGAGATGGGCAAGGACATCCAGTCGGAGCCCTTCACGGTGGTGGGGATCGGAGACATGTCCGGCGACGTCTTCGGCAATGGAATGCTCCTCTCGGAGTGCATCCGGTTGGTGGCCGCATTCGATCACCGGGACATCTTCATTGATCCCGATCCGGATCCCGCCGCGTCCTACGCCGAGCGAAAGCGCCTCTTCGAGATGGGGCGGTCCACCTGGCAGGACTACGACACCGCCCTCCTCTCGGAGGGAGGGATGATCATTCCCCGGGGATCCAAGTCGGTCGCGCTGACTCCGCAGGCACGCGAGGCGCTGGGGC